>JBBQFU010000059.1:0-34654 GCA_038322185.1 Haliangiales bacterium | reverse complement strand
GTGCCGGTCGAGAACTTGATCGGCACGGAGGGCGGCGGCATCACGAACATGATGCGCAACCTCGAGATCGAGCGGCTCGGTCTGTCGGCGATGTCGCTCGGCATCGGCCGCCGCTGTCTCGATGCGATGGTGCGTTACGCGCAGGAGCGCAAGACGTTTGGCAAGCCGCTGCACGAGCACGGGCAGATCCAGCGCTACATCGGTGAGAGCTACGCGAAGGTCGAGGCGATGCGCGCGCTCACCTACAACGTGGCGGCCACCGTCGGGCCAACGCAACGCAACCGGCTTGGCACGGATGCGGCGAAGCTGTTCTCATCGACCGCTGCCAAGGAGGTCGCCGATGCGGCGATCCAGGTGCTCGGTGGTTATGGCTACTGCACCGAGTACCGCGTCGAGCAGTTCTGGCGCGATGCCAAGCTCAACGAGATCGGCGGCGGCACGCTCGAAGCGCACCAGAAGAACATCACGCGCGATCTGACGCGCGGCTAGTTCGGCGGCGGCGAAGCAGCAACACGCCGACCACGAAGATCATCGCGAGCGACTGTCCTGGCGCCGCCTCTGCACCACAGCATCCGGACCGTGGCGAGCGCGTGCGCGGGCGCGTGCGTGCCGGCTTGGTGCCGACGGCCGATGCCGCAGCGGCTTCGGGATCCGCCGTCACTGCGCAGCTCGCATCGAGCGTCGCGACGAGGGGCTTCTGCGCGCCGGTATCGGCACCGGTCATGGTGACCGCGCACCCGGCGCCGGACTTCTTGGCGCTGAGCTGCGCACCGTCGGTGGCGTCGAGGATCACGTGGGTCCCGGGCGGCGCTTCGTACGACAGCGAGCCGCTGGCCGACGTCCGCCAGATCACGGCGGCATCGCGCACACCGGAGAGCTTCACGCCCGCCCAGCCTTCGCCCGAGAGCGGCGCGCCGATGGCCCCGGTCTTCGCGGTGGCGGAGATCATGTGCACCGCGGTGGGGCGGGGGCCGGGAATCTGCACGCGGTAGTCGGTGACCGGGAACCGCGCCGCATCGCACTGACCCTTGATCGTTCCCCCTTTGTAGCAGTCCTTATGGCTGGGGCCGCCGAGCGTGGTCTTGCCGCCGGAGCGCGCGATCGAGCTGATCACGAGCTGCGTGCTGCCGACGGTCGCCTTCGCGGAGTCGCCCTCGAGCGAGAGCTTGCCCGGCGTGCGGAACCGCAGCGACATGTAGCGTTCAGCCGCGGTCGTGTCGGCGCGATCGATCAAGAGCAGCGCGGCATCGGTTCCGTCGGCGCTCGGCACGAGCACGAAGTCGCGCAGTGCCTCGGGCACATCACTGGGGCGATGCTGGAACTTGTAGCTATCGGAGTAGTCGCAGCGCGCAGCCACCACGCCGCTCGCGCGCGAGGTGATGAAGTCGTAGCTCGTCTTCTCGCTCCAGAAGCCTTGGCTCGGCGGATAGTCCTTCGGGAAGTGTGCGGACACCACCGTTGGTGCGTTCGTGGTCAGCGTCGAGACCGAGCCGTACGGTGTCGGGTCGACGATCACGTTGTCCTTGCCGCGTGACAGCGCGAACGTGCCGGCGTTGGCGTGGCGGTGATCGGTGTCGATCGTCGCGTGACACTCGGCGGCGAACCACACACCGGCTTCGTCCCAGCGCGTGCGCGTGTAGAGCGTGCCGGTGTTCGCGCTGAGGTACCAGGTCGGCCACGCGGCGCGCGGCGGTGCCACGGGCTTGTCGCCGACGGCGGCGAGCGCGTCGTAGAGGAAGTAGTCGCGATCGACGAGGCGAAGCCGCAGCAGCTCGCCGCGTGCCCACGCCTTGTCCTCGGGCGATGCGTCGCCGAGCGCGACCGCATTGAGCGTGAGCACGTGCGGGTTGAGGTAGGCCGTCTCCGCTTCGTTGTCGCCGCTCGGATACACGCCATCACTCGGGTTGAGCGAGTACACGTGATGGCGGATCACCGACGACAGCCACTCCTTGACGCCGGGAATCGGCATGCCGGCCTCGCGCATCACGCGTGCACCGAGTGAGTACTCGGCGACCGAGAGCGGGCCGTACTGCCAGCCCTCGGGCCAGTTGCCGCCGGCGAGCACACCGTCGGTGGTGAGGGCCTGCGCCATCTCCTTGCCCCACATCTGATCGGCGACGTGTTGCCACAGCGCCGCGCCATCGGCGCCCGCTTCGCCGGCCTGTGCGATCGCGATCGTCGTCGCGGCGATCAGATAGCCGGCGTGATAGTTCGAGCCGGGACTCTTCGCGCGATAGCCCTTCTCGGCGTACCACGCGAGCCAGGCCTTCCAGCGCTGGCGTGCCTTTGCCTTCAGCGCATCGGTCATCAGCGGATGCGCGTGCAGCCAGTCGTATGCGATCGCGGTGTACGGCCCGAGGTTACGCAGCGCATATCCCGAGTCGCGGCGCGCGGCCTCGTCTCCACCGCGGTTGTCGTCCATCGCATCGAGGTCGTCGAGCAGCGCCTCGAAGAACTTGATGGCTCCCGCTGCGTGGTTCTTGTCGTCGGTCGCGGCGTACGCGACGAGGCACGACTGCAGCATCTTGGCCCACTCGGCACCCTGGTAGAGCGCGCGGTCGTGCTCCTTTGTGGTGCGACCCTTCTCGCACAGGCGCATCGCTCCGACGACGGGGCCGGCCGACAGCTTCGCGTGCGCCTTCCACGCGGTGCGCAGCTCCGGAGTCAGCAGCATCCTCGGATGCGGCTTGGTCGGCTCCGGCGGTGCAGCGTCAGCGACGCTCGTCGCGATCAGCGTGGCGAGAATCAGGACGCACTTCACGCGCGAACCCTAGCATCACCAGACGCCAGCGCCCGCCGCGCCACGACGCGCCGGCACGACGGAGACCTCATTCCCTCTCATCCGCAAGGGCACCGTGAGACCGGCGGCCGCGCGCAGCACGCTACTTCGAGGCTTGGCGATTCTTGACCGCGATCGCCTGATCGATCAGTCCGACCAGCTCCTTGCGATCCGCGTTGTCGCCGGCCGCCAGCTTCGCGAGGTCGCGGATGTTCGCGAGCGACCAGTTCTCGGCGTCCTCGTTGCCGCGCAGCACATCGGCAAACGCCGCTGCTGCGAACGCGAAGCGGAAGTCCGTCGAGGAATTCGCGAACGACACGGCCGGGCCACCGACCATCGGGAATGCGGCCTCGGTCGCCGTCGTGCCGGTCGGCTCCTTGTGGCGAATGCGGATCGCGCCGATCGGTGCCTGCGCCTGCTTGCCCTTCGCGCTCAGCTCGACCTCGTACAGCGCCGTGACCTGATGTCCGGCACCGATCTCGCCGGCATCCACCTTGTCCTGGCGGAAGTCCTCGTCCTTGATGTTGCGGTTCTCGTACCCCACCAGCCGATAGCGCGCGACCATCGCCGGGTCGAACTCGACCTGGAGCTTGACGTCCTTGGCGACCACCTCGAGCATCTGCGTCAGCTGCGTCTCGAACACGCGCTTCGCCTGGTCGCGCGAGTCGATGTAGTAGTTGTTGCCGTTGCCTCTGTCCGCGAGCTGCTCCATGAGCGAGTCGCGGTAGTTGCCGCTGCCGAAGCCGATCGTCGACAGCGTGACGCCTTCCTTCGCCCGGCCCGAGATGATCTTGAGCAGCTCCTCGTGGGTGTGCGGGCCGACATTGGCATCACCATCCGACAGGATGATCACGCGCGAGATGTGGCCGGGCTTGAGCGACTTCGCCGCGCGCTGGTACGCGAGGTCGATGCCCGAGGCCATGCCCGTCGAGCCGTTCGCGCGCAGGTCATCGATTGCGGCGAAGATCTGGTCCTTGTTGCCCGCGCTGGTCGGCTCGAGCACCACGCGCGTCGAGCCCGCGTACGTCACGAGCGACACCGTGTCGTCCTCCTTCAGGTTCCGCGTCATCGTGCGCAGCGATTCCTTCGCGAGCTCGATCCGATCGGGGCCATTCATCGAGCCCGAGACATCCACCAGGAACACGAGGTGCGCCGGCTTGCGCTCCAGGGTCGAGATCGCCTTCGTCGCCACGCCGACGCGCAGGATGTGGCGGCCCGCGTGCAGCGGTGACGGTGCGGCTTCCATCACGACCGCGAACGGCGTCTTGCCGACCGGCTGCGCGAAGGCGTACTTGAAGTAGTTCACGAACTCCTCGGGGCGAACGCTCGCCGCGGCGGGCAGCGAGCCGCCCTCCAGCATGCGGCGCGCGAGCGAGAACGACGCGGTGTCGACGTCGGCGGCGAACGTCGACAGGCGGTCCGTCTTCGCATCCACCCACGGGTTCTTGCCGTAGTCGGTGTGGCTGTTGCCGCCGGCCTCGGCGGGCATGTCGGTGCGCGACTTGCTGTCGGCCATCCTCATCGCGGCCTCGGGGCTCGGGGCAGCAATCGTCGGGGACGTCATCGTCGCCGACCCTGCATTCTGAGCGCCCGTGCCGGTCGCGATGGTGTCGGCCATCGGCGCCTGTTCGTTGACCGTGACGCGGTCGGACGAGCGGGCCTCGTCGCTGCGCTTGCCGCAAGCGGCCGAAAGCAGGGTGGTACCGAACAGGAAGGCGGCGAGGGTTTGGCGCATGGGCCATCCCGACGCATCAGCCTCGCGCAGAGGTCTGCACCATCCTGTGAAATCTTGTCGCGTGCCGACGACAAATGCGGACCCAAGGTCGCGTCGGCCGCCGTGTCGGCGCACTCCTGTTACGTCGCCTTACGGATCGAGCCCGCCCTGTGACGCGGCCGCGCACTCGCCGCGCTAGCTCGGGGTGAGGCCCCCTGCGATGAACGCGGTAAGGGGGCTACGGTCCTCGCATGTGGCTACCGCTGGACGAAGCCGTACTGCATGGCCGACGCGAGACCGGCGGAACCAGATGATCACGAGCGCAATGGGCCCGCGGTCGCTGCTCGTCGCCATCGCGATCATGGCGTGCCGCGCCGACAAAGCTCCTCCCCAAGACCCCTACGGCGTCGCGCGTAACAGGATGGTGGACGAAACGATCGTTGCCCGCGGGGTCGAGGACGCTGCCGTGATCGCGGCCCTGCGACGCGTGCCACGGCACGAGCTGGTCCCGGTCGAGCTTCGCAGCCACGCCTACGAAGATCGGCCCTTGCCGATCGGGCACGAGCAGACGATCAGCCAGCCCTATATCGTCGCCGCAATGACCGAAGCTGCGGCGGTGTCGCGGGGCGAGAAGGTCCTCGAGATCGGAACGGGGAGCGGGTACCAGGCAGCCGTCCTCGCCGAGCTCGGCGCGAACGTCTACTCGATCGAGATTGTCGAGCCGCTCGCCAAGCAGACGCACGTGCTCCTACGCAACATGGGCTACACCCGCATGAACCTCCGCATCGGCGATGGCTATCAAGGCTGGCCAGAGGCTGCGCCGTTCGACGCGATCATCGTGACCGCAGCGCCAGCGCAGATCCCGCAGCCGCTGATCGATCAGCTCGCCGTCGGTGGACGGCTCGTGATTCCCGTCGGAGAGCGAGGCTCGCAGGACCTCCGCGTGATCACCCGCGGCCCGAACGGGACGACCTCGGAGTCGTTGTTCCCGGTCCGCTTCGTACCGATGACCGGACGCGCACAGGAGCCGTAGCGCACTGACGAGCGGAACGGCGTCGGGTGACGACGATCTCGTCCTCGTCGCCGTGGAATGCGCCCGCGGCCGTTCGCTGCGCAAACCGCGCGGCCTCCTACGGCTCGACTGCAATCGCTGAACCCGGGCGATTCTCGCGCGGCTCGCCAAAGGGGAAGCCGGCGTGATGGAGCTGGCGGAGCCGTTCGCATGAGCCAGCCGGCGACCTCTAAGCACCTCAAGGTCCTGGAGCGCGCAGGCCACCGCCGCCCAGCGGCGGCCCTCGACGCGCACGAATTCTCGACGAGGAACCTTGCAAGGTCACCGAAAAGAGATATTATTGCCCTTAATCAAGATGAAGCAACTCGAGATGAAGCTTCAGTCCAAACCCGTGGAGCGCACGTGGGGCGGCTCTCGCCCCGGTGCCGGCCGTCCGAAGCTGAAGGCCAAGGCGAAGACCCGGCGCGATCCAATCCATCGCACGCGTCCCGAGCTCTCGAAGCACCACCCGCAGCATGTTGTCCTTCGCACGCGCGCCGACGTCGGACGCCTGCGCCGCGGCAAGGTCTACAAGGCCCTACGCAGGGTCCTCGCGCGTACGCTCGGTCGACTCGGGTTCTCCGTCGTCCACCTGTCGATCCAGCACAATCACTTGCACTTTCTCGTCGAGGCGGGCGGCAAGGATGCGCTGCGGCTCGGCATGCAGGGGCTTGCGATCTCCGCAGCGAAGGCGATCAACCGCGTCTGCAAGCGCAAGGGGAAGGTCTTCGAGTACCGCTATCACGCCACGTCGATCCGCTCGCCGCGCCAGGCCCGCAACGCCCTCGCGTACGTCCTCAACAACTGGCGCCGCCACAACGAGGACGAGCGCACGCTCGCATCGCACAGCGCGGTGATCGATCCCTATTCGACTGCACGCCAGTTCACCGGCTGGAAGGAAGCCAGTCGGGCGGTGATGCCTTCAGGCTTCTCGACCCTGATGCCGCTGGAGGTCGCGCAGCCACGGACCTGGTTGCTCAGCGTCGGCTGGATGCGCGGTGGTGCGATCAGCGCGTTCGAGACGCCCGGATTGCTTCGCGCCTGAGTCGCAGAATGTGACCTCGCGCGGCATGCAACCGAATGCGATCATCGTCGTCCACACGCTGAGGACGTGCACTTCGCTCGAGAACGACAGCTCTGAGCGCATACGAACGCGAAGCTCGAGTCTCGGCTTTGAGACGCGAGGGCGTGCGCGAGCAACCGCGTGAAGCGCATCAATAGAACGCGATCGTCGTCGCGGGTTGGTCGCAGTGCAGAAACTCTTTCGAGCGCGACGCCATCCAACGTGTGAGCAGGTGCGCTGCGCTCGAGCGGACTTGCGGCGGGTCTTGCGAGGAAGCGCAGGCGGCTGCGAAAGCTTGAGCCGGCTGGTTGATACGCGAGACTTCCAAGATGATCACGCCGGATGCTCGCTGGAGCAGGGCGCAGGAAATCACGCGTGTGTTCGTTCGAGGTACGGGAGGGTCGCGGCACAGCGATCAAAGTGCGCGTCGACGGAGCGGTCATCAAATGGAACGCCATCGTCGTCGCCGCATCGCTCAACTGCAGAGACTCTGCCGGGAGCGAGACCGTCCGACGCGTGAGCACGTGCGCTGCGCTCGCGCGGACTGCGGCGTGGTCTGGAGAAACACCTCTGATCCGCAGACGACACGCGAGACTCTCAGAATGATCACGCCGGTCGCTCGCTGGGAGCAGGGCGCCGAAACTCACGCATGTGTGCGGCGCAGCGGTCAGAGTGCGCGTCGACCGAGCGGCTCGTCCAATGAACGCCATCGTCGTCTCAGTATCGATCACAGTGCATAGACTCGCTCGAGCGCGACATCCTCGAGCGTGTGAACACGTGCGCTGCGCTCGCGTGGACTGCGGCGTGGTCTGGAGAAACACCTTCGAGCTGCAGATGCGAGTTTTCAAGATGATCACGCCGGCCGCTCGCTGGAGCAGCGCGCGGATCACGTGTGTGTTCGTTCGGCGTTCCGGAGGCGCATCCACACGAGAACACCATCGGCGGCGCCGGAACGATCACAGAGCATAGACTCTCCCGAGAGCGAGACCGTCCGACGCGTGAGCACGTGCGCTGCGCTCGCTCGGACTGCGGCGTGGTCTGGAGAAACACCTGAGCTGCAGACGACACGCGAACTCTCCAAGTGATCACGCCGGCCGCTCGCTGGAGCAGGGCGCAGGAAATCACGCGTGTGTTCGTTCGGCGTTCGGAGAGTCGCGGCGATCAGAGTGCACGTCGACGGAGCGGCTCGTCCAATGAACACCACCGTCGTCTCCATATCGAACACAATGCATAGACTCTTTTGAGAGCGACACCCTCGAACGTGGTGTGAACACCTGCGCTGTGCTCACGCGGACAGCGGCGTGGTCTGGAGAGACGCTTCTGAGCCGCAGGACCCACGTCTGTTACTGAAACAGTCCAAAGAAGCGGTCGAGTAGTGCTCCGTACGTCTCGATGGTAAGCCAGTCGTTGTACCCCGGTGCTTCGGTGAGTGGTTCGTCTGCGATATCCCCGGACCAATATTCGAGGTCGCACCATCCGCCCTTGAAGAGGACGAGCGATCCTTCCCGATCACCTTTCGTGCAGCGAATTCCAATCGAGTCTGCATCTCGCACGTCGCCACGATTCGTCTTGAGCTGCGGCGGCCATCTGTCCGCTTGGTCGCGCCAAGTCACATCGCCGAGAGTTATCCCGGATTCGCGCCAGCGATCGGCGCGACGCGTAATCTCAAGCGCAGCAGCATCCAAATCGACGCGACTGTCCACGCGCGCAGACTACCCGATCGTGCGGGCACACGCTCGGGCCAACGCGTAGCCGACATCGCTGATCGGAGACTCGCCCGAGAGCTCGACCGTCCCACGCGTGAGCACGTGCGCTGCGCTTGCGATCGGACTGCGGCGTGGTCTGGAGAACACCTCTGAGCTGCAGACGACACGCGAGACTCTCAAAATGATCACGCCGGCCGCTCGCTGGAGCAGGGCGCAGGAAATCACGCATGTGTTCGTTCGAGGTACGGGAGAGTCGCGGCACAGCGATCAAAGTGCGCGTCGACGGAGCGGCGCATCCAATAGAACGCCATCGTCGTCGCTGCATCGATCAAGTGCATAGACTCTCCCGAGAGCGAGACCGTCCCACGTGTGAGCACGAGCGCTGGGCTCGCGCGGACTGGCGGCGTGGACTGGAGAACACCTCTGAGCCCCAAACGACACGAGCGACTCTCCAAATGATCGCGCCGGCCGCTCGCGCAGCGATCAGAGTGCCGGAGCGGCTCATCCAATAGACCGCCATCGTCGTCGCTGCATCGATCAAGTGCATAGACTCTCCCGAGAGCGAGACCGTCCCGAGAGCGAGACCGTCCTCGGGAGTCGCGGCGCAGCGATCGGTTCACGTCACCCTCAGGCGAGCTGCAATCCGATTTCAGCGGCCACGCGAACGAGCACCGGTCGCATGAGCGGTGTGATTGTGAACGATTCGTCCGCGCCGAGGTCATCCATCTGCCACGTCCCGTCGTCGCCTTCATCGCCGAGTGACCAGTAGATGAGCTCGCGAGCGAAGAGGAGCGGGTTTCGTTCCAGCATCGGCTCGATAAGCGGCCAGGCCTCGCGCTGATTCGCAGGAGGGGCCTCATCAAGCGAGTAAAGCACCAGCTCCATGAGCGCGAAGCGATCGTCGTCGCATTCAGCGCGGTTGAGCAGGTCGATAAACTCATCTAGCCGAGAAGCGTCGCATGCCTCCAGCGGCCAGTCCTGCATCCACTCTTCATCGCGCACGCCCGCAAGCACGGCGATCCTCGCTCTCGTTGAAGGCCCGATGTAGCGCCCGAATCGTTCCGGAACCACGGTACCGAGACTAGCAGCGCCGCGACGTCACTGTCGGCAATGAGTCGCGGCGCTGAAAGTCGATCAGCGAGGGCTGGCAACACTTGAATGTGGGCAGCAATGAGTTTTTTAGTCGCGCTTGACCGCGCACAGGCAACGAACAGCGCACCTATTGCGCGCCAACCTATTCGTCATCAGTCGGCATCGGCGGTGGTCCGAGCTTCGCCGCCGAGAGAGCGCCACCATCGGCGGGCATCGTCGGCGGTCCTGCTGGCATCGCTGGCGGGTCGAGACTCGAGACCGAGAGAGCACCACCATCGGCGGGCATCGTTGGCGGGCCGCTGGTGACTGCGGCCGCAGCCGCAGGCATCACGGGGCGCACGAGACTCGGGATCGACGGCGGGCCAGAGTCGCCCGGTATCGTCGGCGGGCCGAAGCTCGGCATCGCCGGCGGGCCGGCATCACGCTTCGCGGAACGATCTGCGAGTGCCTGGATCGACGCGTGCTTGCCCGCGCTTGTCGCCTGCATTGCCGGCAGCGGCGGCGCACCCGCACCGCGCGAGTCATCGAGGTTCGCGGGCATGATGGTGCGCGGCGCAATGGAGGTTGCCGCGTCGGGTTGCAGGGTGGTCGCGTTGCTGGGCTTGAAATTCACCCACCAGCTCGTCGCCTTGTCGTCGGTCCATGCGTGCTCGGCGGGAACGTCGATCGCGCGGAGTCGCTTGATCAACTCGCGCGCGTCGGCGGGCCGGTCCTCTGGAGCTTTGGCGAGACACGAGAGGATCACCGCCTCGAGGTCCGGCGGCAGCCAGCCGCTGACCTTGGGACGAAGGGCGGGAACCGGCTCACTCACGTGGGCGCGGATGGTGTCGTGCTCCTCGACGGCACGCGAGTAGACCTCGGTCGCCGTGAGCAGCCACCACGCGACACAGGCGAGCGCGTAGAGATCGCTGCGCCCATCGATCTTCATGCCGAAGGCCTGCTCCGGCGGGATGTAGCCCGGCGTGCCGACGACCGCGCCGACCATGGTGAGACGGCCGGATGGCGTGACAAGCGAGGCGGGCTCGAGCGCGACGGTTTGAACGGAGTCGATCGGATCGTTCATCGTGTGCACGATGCCGAAGTCGAGGACCTTGAGGACATCGACCTCGTCGGCGATCCGGCACACGAAGAGATTGGCCGGCTTGATGTCGCGGTGGAGCAGGCCGGCCTCGTGGGCCTCGGCGAGCGACTGGCAGGCCTGGATCAGGAGACGGATCACGCGGGCTGCGGGCTGCGAGCCTTGCTCGCGCACGAGCTTGTCGAGGTCGACACCGTCGAGCAGCTCCATCACGTAGAAGAAGGTACCGTCGTCGGTGTTGCCGTAGTCGTAGAGTGCGATCGTGTGCTGGCTCCGCATCGATGCGAGGGTCTGGGCTTCGCGGCGGAAGCGCTCACGGATCTTGGGCGCGTACATCGGGTCGCGCAGGGCTTCGGGCCGCACGAGCTTGATCGCAGCCTCGCGCGCGAGCAGCCGGTGCTCGGCACGCCAGACCTCACCCATGCCACCGATGCCGAGCCGCGCGACGAGCCGGTAGCTGCCGAGCTCTCTTGCGCGCATCTCGGCGGTGCGCGCTTGCTCGCGTGCGGTCGTGACCGCGCGACGCATGCGGAGCAGGTTCCACGCGAACATGAGGGCGACACCGAGCGCGATCGCGAGAGCACCCGCGGACGCCACGAGACTCTGCCTCTCGAGCTTGCGCGTGGGACCGAGGAGAACACGCTCGGGGACAAGGGTTGCCAGGTACCAGTCGAGCGGCGCCGCGATGCCGGCCCGCTTGCCGGCGATCGGCGCGACGGATGCGAGGTAGTCGCCATCGGAAGCAGTGACGGTGAAGAACCGCAGCTCCTTGGCGCCGATCGCGCCGAGGGAGTTGAACAGCGCGGTCAGCGCGGGATCTTTGAAGTCCTCGTGGCGGAGGAGGCGGTTCTCCTTGATCGCGATGTCGGGCATCGGGACCGAGGGGAACGCGAGGATCGTGCCGTCACTCGCGAACATCACGGTGCGCGCACCCTCGAACGGCGGTCGCGAAACGAAGGCCGACAGCTCGCTCACGTCGAAGTCGACCGTGGTCACCGCACGGAGCGCACCATCGGGGCCGTAGACCGGCTCGGTCACGGTCAAGCCGGTCTTCTTCGAGGTAAAGAAGGTGCGCGGTGGCATCCACACGCGCGACTTCTCCTTCTCGGCCAGGACGTAGTGGGGGCGCGTGCGCGGGTCGTACTTGGTCAGCGTCGAGTCGACCGGGTTCGGCGCACCCGACGTGAAGCTGTAGTTCTGGCGCTTGGTCCACGCTCCGTCGGAGGGAATGCTCTCTTGCACGCGTAGCTCACGGCTCGCTTCGTCGAAGAACGAGCCGCGCATCACCCCCGACGGAAATCCGATGCTCACGTTCGCGACACCGGGCCGGCCGAGCTGCATGTCGCGCATCCGGATCGCGACCTCTGGCATCGGCAGTGATGGATCAGCGAGCACGCGCAAGCTGTCGAGCAGCGAGTCGGCCTGATCGAGCGCGAACGCAACATCGCGCTGGACGTCGGTCGCCTGCGCCGCGAGCTGCCGCCGCGCCATGCCCTCGCTCGCATCGGAGGTCGCGCGCCGGCCGAGCAGCATCACGACCACGCCCGCACCGATCACGAGGACCGGGAGGATGATGAGCACACCAAGCGGTGACGCGAGTAAACGTCCTACACGCTCGGCCGGCGGCGCACCGGCCAAGCTGTTGCGCGGTGCGCCCTCCACCGCCGCGAGTGTATCATCGAGGTCGTAGACGACCGCCGAGCGGAGCTACTTCGCGACCTGTGCGGTCGGCTCCGTCGCGATCTGCTTCGCCGTGCCCCGCAGTGAGCGCGCGCGGTCGATGAGCGCGACCAGCTCGGTGCGGTCCTTGTCTCCGTTCGCCGTGGCGGCCGCGTGCTCGCGAATCGCGTCGAGCGAGCCCTCGCTACCACCGCGGAGCAGGTCCGCGAATGCGGCCACCGCGAACGCGAAGCGAAGATCGGGCGAGGCCTCCGCGAGCGACGGCGCGGGCGCGCTGGCCATCGCGAACGCAGCCTCGGTCGCGCTGTCACCATCGGGCTGCTTGTGGCGGACGCGGACGGTACCGAGCGGGGCACGCTTCGCACCCTCGGTCAGCACGAGCTCGTACATCGCGGTGACCTGGTGACCCCAGCCCATCTCGCCACCATCGACGGCGTCCTTGCGGAAGTCGTTGTCGGCGACGTCGCGGTTCTCGTAACCGATCAGGCGGTACTGCGAGACCTGCGCCGGATCGAACTCGACCTGGAGCTTCACGTCCTTCGCGGCGACCTCGAGCGTCGCGGTCAGCTGCTCGGAGAACACACGCTTCGCCGCATCGAGCGAGTCGAGGTAGTAGGCGTTGCCGTTTCCCTTGTCGGCGAGCTGCTCCATCATCGTGTCCTTGTAGTTGCCCATGCCGAGGCCGATCGTCGACAGCGTGACGCCGGCCTTCGCGCGATCGGCGATCTGCTTGAGGATCGCCTCGTGCGACACGGTGCCGACGTTGGCATCACCATCGGAGAGCACGATGACGCGCGAGATCGCGTTGGGCCGGATCCACTTCGCGGCCTGATCGTAGGCGAGGTCGATGCCCGAGGCCATTGCCGTCGAGCCGCCCGAGCTGAGCGCATCGATGCCCTTGTGGATGCGATCCTTGTGATCGGTCGAGGTCATCGGCAGCACGACCCGGCTCGAGCCTGCATAGGTGACGATCGACACCGCGTCTTTCTCGGACAGGTTGTCGGTCAGGATGTGCAGCGCCTTCTTCGCGAGGCCGATCTTGTCCTCGGATCCCATCGAGCCCGAGACATCGACGAGGAACACCAGCGCGCTCGGCTTGCGCTCGCCGACGGTCTTCACCTTCGTCGCCACGCCGACGCGCAGGATGTGGCGATTCGACGCGAACGGATGCGGCGCCGCCTCCATCACCGTGGAGAACGGCGAGCCCGCCTGCGGCGCGGGGAAGCTGTAGTTGAAGTAGTTGACCCACTCCTCGACGCGCACGCTCGGCGCCGGCGGCAGCTCGTTGTCTTGCATCAGCTTGCGGCGACCGATCGTGTACGACGCGGTGTCGACATCCGCGGCGAACGTCGAGAAGCGATCCTCGCTCGCATGGACCCACGGGTTCTTGCCGTAGTCGGTGTACTGCTCGCTGTTCGGCTCGTCCACCGATCGCTCGGCAGCCATCGTGTACATCGGCGCCTTGGCGACCGACGCCGGTGAGGCGTGGTAGCGCGACTTCGAGCCACCCATACAACCAGCGAGGACGAGGGATCCGAACAGGAGTTTGCGCAGCATGCCTATCGAACGTGCTCCGCGCCGCGGCCTTACAGGTGTGAAGGTAGGCAAACCCTCAGTTCTTCTTGGGGGGCCCGCGGTGCCGGATGTCCTCGGCGCGCACCATGTAGACAACCTCCTCGGCGAGGTTCTTCGCATGATCGCCGATGCGCTCGAGGTAGCGACAGATGCTCGTCAGCGGCAGCACGCGCGTGACGGTCGCCGGATCGCTCGCGACATGGGCGAGCAGCTCGGCGAACATGCTCGCGTTGCGCTTGTCGATCTCGATGTCGGCCGCAATGAGTGCCTGCGCGCGGTCTGCATCCCGAGCGGCGAAGCTATCGAGCGCGGCCCGCAGGTTCGCAAGCACGAGCTTCGCGAGATGACCGAGGTCCGGCATCTTGTCGAGCGCCGGCACATGATTGAGCTCGAGCACGCGCTTCGCGATGCTCGCCGCGTTGTCGCCAATGCGCTCGAGGTCGGTCACGAACTTCAGCGACATCGTGATGAAGCGGAGGTCGGATGCGACCGGCTGGCGGGTCGCGAGGATCTGAAGCGCGAGCTCGTCGATGTCGGACTCGTCACGATCGATCGCCGCGTCGCCCTCGATCACCTTGCGCGCGAGCTCGTCATCGCGGTCGGACAGCGCCCGCATCGCGAGCTGGATCTGCTGCTCGCAGCGACCGCCCATGGCGGCGAGCCGCTCACGCAGCGTGCGCAGCTCCTGCTCGAACTCTTTATTGGAGTGTGTGGAGATCATGCGGTCACCTGGATATTCGCTCTCGGTAGCTGCAACCAAAAAATACTACCCCGTGGATCGTTGGGCTCGACGCCCACGACACCGCCCATGCTCTCGACGAGATGCTTGACAATCGAGAGCCCGAGCCCGGTTCCCCCAGCCTCCCGCGTGCGGCTCGCATCGGCCCGGTAGAAGCGTTCGAACACGCGCTCGCGGTGCTGGTCGGCGATGCCCGGACCATCGTCACGCACCTCGATTCGCACCGCATCGGTCCCGACCTCCTTGGCGTCGATCCACACGTGACCATCGGCCTGCGTGTACTTGACGCCATTCTCGAGGAGATTGACCAGGATCTGGTCGAGCGCCTTCGCGTCGGCCTTGACCGTGATCGTGGCCGGCACGGTGACCTCGAAGGTCACGTTGCGCTTCTGCGCCTGCGTCTCGACGGCGCTGAGCGACTGCTCGGTGACCGCCCGCACGGCAACCGACACGACCTCGAGCCGGTACTGTCCCGCATCGAGGCGCGACAGATCGAGCAGGTCAGCGAGGATGCGCGCCAGCCGCTCTGCATTTCGATGCAGCCCGTCGATGAGCTTGGGCGCCATCTGCGGATCGTCCTTGGCGCCGGCGATCAGCGTCTCCGCGTTCGCGCGGATCACGGCGACCGGCGTGCGCAGCTCGTGCGAGACGTTCGCCACGAAGTCGCGACGCACGGTCTCGAGCCGGCGCATCGCGGTCACGTCCTCGAGCAGCAACACGCGGCCGACGCGGCCCCACGTGCGCGCCGCACGGACCAGGGCACGCGGGCAGCTCGGCAGTGACATCTCGGCCTCGCCGTCGTCGGGGCGCTCGATGAGGTCGCGTAGCGCGGGAACGCGCACGAGCTCGAGCAGCGGCTCGCCGACCATCGAGCTCTGCACGCCGAGCATCTTGCGCGCGGCATCGTTGAGCATCTCGATCCGGTGATCGCCATCGATCGCGATCACGCCCTGCGTGAGGCCATCGGCGACGCTCGCCAGCAGCGTGCGCTCGTGAGCGAGGGCATCGCGGCTCTTCTGTGCGTCTTCGGCGAGCACGTTGATCCACGAGGCAAGCTCGCGCAGCTCGCCTCCCATCGATGCGACCGGGATGCGCGTGGCGTTGTTGCGCACGACATCATGCGTGGCGGTGATGACGCGGCGCAGCCTCCGCCGAGCGAGCGCAAGCGTGAGCAGAGCTGTCACCGCGACGAGAACGAGCGCGGCGACGAACGTCACGCATCCGCCTCGTCGGGATCGCTCTTGAAGCGATACCCGACGCCACGCAAGGTCTCGATATAGGCACCGGCCTCACCGAGCTTCTCGCGCAGGCGCTTCACGTGCGTGTCGACGGTGCGCGTCGTGACGTCCGCATCGATCCCCCACACGTCGCTGAGCAGCACGTCGCGCGATTGCACGCGGCCGCGCCGTGACATGAAGTGATGGAGCAGGCGGAACTCGAGCGCGGTGAGCGACAGCTCGACCTTGTCGACCCACGCGCGGTGCGCCTCGCGATCGATCTCGAGCCGGCCGAACTTGATGAGCGTCGGCTCGCCCTCCGCGTGCTGTGCGCGGTGGCGGAGCTGGGCGCGGATGCGGAGGATCAGCTCGCGCACGCTGAACGGCTTGACCACGTAGTCGTCGGCGCCGACCTCGAAGCCGACGACGCGATCGATCTCCTCGCCCTTGGCGGTGCACATGATCACGTGCATGTCGCGCGTGCGCTCGCCCTCGCGCAGCTTGCGGCAGATTTCGGTGCCGCTCAGGTCGGGTAGCATCAGGTCGAGCACGACCAGATCCGGAAGCGGCTCGGTGGTTGCCGCGGTCAAACCCTGCTGGCCGGTGTGGGCGAGCCGGACGGTGAAGCCCGCGGCCTTCAGGTTGTATTCGAGCGTGGTCGCCAGGTCGACCTCGTCCTCGATAACCAGCACCAAACCGCTCATGATCCAGCCTTAGCACGCCCACGGTGACGGCTGTGTGACGCGACGATGGCCACGCGGTAACTGTGCTACAAGACGCGCGTGTTGACCGGTAAGCAGCGTCGTCATCTCCGTGCCCTCGGCCATGAGCTCAAGGCGCTCGTGCAGGTCGGTAAGGGTGGGATTGACGAAGGGCTCGTCAAGGCCGTCGATCAGGCGCTCGCTGATCACGAGCTGATCAAGGTCAAGGTCGGCGATGCTGCGGACCTCGATCGCCACGAGGCCGCGGCGGAGCTGGCCAAGCAGACGCGCAGCGAAGTCGCGCAGGTTCTTGGCTACACCGTGCTGCTCTACCGCGCCGACCCCGAGGATCCGCAGATCAAGCTGCCCGTCGCGAAGGCCGGTGATGCCGCTGCGAACGACAACGACGACGACGACGCTAGCGCCGCCGACGACGAGCAGTAGCCATCGCGAGCAGGCCGAGCGCGAGTAGACCGCTACGGCCACTGCCGCCCGCATCACAGCCACCGATCACATCGCTGTTGAATTCGCTGTCATCGAGCGGCGGCGCGCCGATCATCACGTGCACGCTGCGCGTCTCGGACTTGTAGTTCTTGCCGTCGGTCAGCTCGACGACGACCGTGTGCGTACCTTCGCGGAGCTCCTCCGACGTGGTGAACACGAACGGTCCGCTGCCGGCGATGGTCGCGACCGCAACGCCATCGATCTTGAGCACCGCGCCGGCGAGGCCCTTGTTGTCGCTGCCGCTCGCCTTGACCTTGAAGCCGGGCGGCACCACCGAGTTGTTCGGCGGCGACGTGAACGCCAGCAGCGGTGCGATCGCGTCGGCGATGCCGAGTCGCTCCTTGAGCAGCGCCACCGAGTTCTGATTCGGGCGGCACACCGATCCGTTGATACCGCACGCGCGGGGCGCCGACAGCTCCTCGCCGCAGGTCGCGGTCTGGTCCTTGAACGAGCGATTGCCCGTGTACTCGAGGTACGTCATCGGGTCTGACGCGAGCAGGATGTGATCGAGGCCGTAGCTGTGCGCGACTTCCTGCGCCATCACCTCGCACGCCTCGCGCGGGGTGAACGAGAATGCGCCGGTGAACGTGAACACGACCGAGTTCTCGATCACCGCGCAGTCGAGCGTGAACGGCGACACACCGAGCACCCGCGAGTCCAGCCCGACCTGCGTCGGCGAGCCACCGAACACGGCCTCCATGTGCGGCACGTTGCCCGGATCGCTCTCCACGATCTGCACGTCGTACGCGGCGAACAGCTCGCGCATGCACCCCACGACCTCGCCCCAGTTCGGCGCCGAGACACTCCATGCGGGGATCGAGGTCTGGGTGGTGACGATCGTCGAGCGATCGATGCGCGCGTCGTTGTCGCCGGGCGACAGCGTGACGCCGTTCTTGTTGAGGTAGACGATGCGGCTCGATGCGAGCGCCGCGACCTCGGGCTCGCCGTGCACGACGTCGAGGTCGGCCAAGGTCGCGTCCGTCGCGGGCAGCACCTGGCGAGCGAGCACGCGGCCGTCGGGGCGTGCCTTGCCCACGAACATCGGCTCGGCGGACACGAGCGCCGGCCCCAGAAGCAGGGCGCCGACGACGAGACCGCGAAGCATGCACCAGGCAAGTCCACGGTTCGTGCCACCTCGACCGGCACGATGCGATCTCCGTAACTAGCTGGGACTGCGGGCGAAACCTCTGGCGCGCCAGGCCGTGGGGTGGGGCCTCCACTCTCGTACATGAGGTTGCACTTCGTGCTGTTACAAGCGGCAGGCGGCTTCGATGTCCTCGATCTTCTTGGGGCAGGCGGCGGTCAGCACTTCGTAGCCCGTAGGCGTCACGAGCACGTCGTCCTCGATGCGGATACCGATGCCCTGCAGCTCTGGTGGCACGTCGGGAGCGTCGGCGGCCACGTAGAGCCCGGGCTCCACGGTGATCACCATGCCGGCCTCCAGCGGACGAGCCTTGCCATCGCGCATGTACGCGCCGGCATCGTGCACGTCGAGGCCGAGCCAGTGCGACGTGCCGTGCATGTAGAACTTTCGGTAGCTCTGATCGGCGATGCGATCATCGGCGCTGCCACCGAGTAGACCGAGCGCGATCATGCCCTCGGTCAACCGGCGCACGCAGTGGTTGTGAATCTCGTCGAGGGTGACGCCTGGTTTCACCAGCTCGATCGCTTCGATCTGGCAGTCGAGCACGATTTGATACACGCGCTTCTGGATCGCGGTGAACGTTCCGCTCGCCGGCCACGTGCGCGTGATGTCGGCGGTGTAATGGTCGAACTCGCAACCGGCATCGACCAGCACGAGGTCACCGTCCGCGACGGCGCAGTTGTTCTCGATGTAGTGGAGGATCGTCGCGTTCGCACCCGCACCGACGATCGTCGTGTAGCCGGGACCTGATCCGCCGCGGCGCCGGAACGTGTAGTTGATCACCGCCTCGAGCTCGTGCTCGAACGAGCCCGGCTTGCCAACCTTCATCGCCGCGACGTGCGCCTCGATCGAGATGTCGGCGGCCTTGCGCATCGCGACGAGCTCCTCGGGGCGCTTGTGTAGCCGCAGCTCGTGCAGCGCGAGACGTGGATCGACCACGGCACGCGGCGGGCGCTTGCCGCGCTTCTCGAGCTTGCGCAGCTTGTTGATCGCCGACGCGACCATGTGATCCATCTGCTCGTCGAGACCGAGGCTGTAATGGAGGTCATCGCAGTTCGCGATCAGCTCCTGCAGCTTCGCCGGAAGCTCCGCCGCGGGATACGCCGCATCGGCGCCGTACGTCTGCTGCGCGCCCTCGAGCCCCGCGCGCCGGCCGTCCCATGTCTCGAGCTCGGGATCGCGCGGCCGCACGAACATGATCACACGCTCGGTCTCGGCGCCCGGCCGCAGGACCAGCGTGGTGTCTGGCTCGACGAAGCCGGTCAGATAGATGAGGTCCGAGTGCTGGCGAAATGCGTACAGCGCATCGCCATTGCGCAGTCGCTCGGGGAGCGAGCGCACGATCGCAACGGCGCTCGGACCGATCGCTAGCATGTACGCGTCGCGCCGAGCTGCAAAGACCGCGGGATCGAACATCCCACGGGTATAGCGCACCTCAGGCGAGCGGGATCAGCGTCGAGGCGGCGGTCTGCGCGGCGCGGAACAGCACGTCGATGTTCGCCCCGCATGCCTGCGCGCGAATCACCACGGTCTCGCCGTCGGCCGCGGGCACCGCGTAGAACAGCTGACGCCACTGCTTGCCACCGTGCTCGTAGGCGCACTCGGTGAACTTGATCGCGCGGCCGTCCTGCGTGGTGCCCTGATTGACCAGGCGCTGATACGGCGCCGGGTTGATCACGACCTCGCTCGCCGGCACCTGGCGCGGCATGAACGAGATGAACTCGTCGCGACCTTCGGGTGCGTGCAGCTCGAAGAATGGATCCTCGTCGTCGGGGCCGGCAGGCACGAGCACCACGCCGACCGGCAGCGCGACCATCACGCCCGCCGCGAGAGCCGACCACTCGACGCTCGGCAGCCCCGTGTCGACGTGCTCGAACAGCGCTTCCATATCGACGCCGTCCTCGAGCTCGATCATCGGGCCACCATCGCCAAAGCGCGCGATGCCGGCGGTGAGCCACGTGGCCTCGCCGTGTGCCGGCACGTCGCCCGGGCTGACTCGCGCAACTTCACGCTCACCACGCAGGATGACCAGCTCGCCGTCCTCGTCCACCTTCACGCGGCACGCGGATGACATCGCCATCAGCAATCCGTGTCCACCAATCCCGTAGGTTGCCTGCATGCGGCGGACCCTAGTAGCCGAGGATCTCGATCGCAACAGAAAAGCCCCGACAACTAGCTGCGACGACGGCGCCGCACCGCAACCATCGCTGCGAGGAGCACGATCACGAGGCTGCGCGAGGACTTGCCGGTCGTCGAGCAACCCATGTGAGCGTGGTCATCGTGGTAGTAACCGCCTTCATTTTCGTACGGGTTCTCGGCGCCACACGACGCGAGCGCCGCATCGGTCGTGGTGCCGTACTCGCGCAGGTTGGCGAGGTACATGTCGATGAGCTGGATGTCGCCCGCGATGTCCGGATCCTCGTGCGTCGCGTTCCACGTCATCGCGTTCGCGCGTGTCGCGCTGAGTGCAGCCGCCGCGCAGCTGCGGTCATAGGCGCGTGTCGCGAACCGCAGGCCGAGGAACACGTTGTACATCGCGTAGCGCTCGGCCATCTCGGGGCGCGAGAGGTAGGTCTCGGCCGGCGTCTCGGTCCCGTCTGCCGGATACGCGAGCGTGATCGTCTCGGTGACCGTCTCGGTCGAGCCCGGCAGGCGGTACGACAGCTTGATGTCGGCGACCTTGCCATCGACGTTGTCCTGCGTCGGCGTGAGGTTGATGAAGATCGTGCTGCCGCCACCGCGGCGACCACCGGTCTCCGGGTCGGGACCCTGCGACGTGCGGCTCGCGACGAACACCGCGGGCACGCGCATCGAGCCGCTGCCGGTCGAGCCCGACCACAGCGTGGAGCCGACGACCTCGCCGAGCGTCCAGCCGCCTCCCGCGGTCGCTTCGACGCGAACGTCGAGTGCGAGCGGCGTGACGAAGTAGTCGAGCTCCTGGTTGAAGACTTCGCTTGCCGCGGCGGCGTCCTCGAGGAAGTAGAAGTTGCCGGCGCCGTGCTCGGCGAGACCGCGCATCAGCGCGACGTCGAACGACAGGCCAACACCGATCGTCGTCAGGCCAATGCCACGCTCGATGCTGCCATCGCTCATCGAGATGATGTCGGAGGTCGACGTGTTGCCGGCGGTCGCGAGACCGTCGGACAGGAAGATCACGCGATTCTGGCGCTCGGTGGAGAACGCCTCGGTCGCGAGCTCGAAGCCCTGCTGGAGCCCGCCGTAGATGTTGGTGGAGCCGCGCGGCGTGAGGCCGTTGATCACGGTGTGGAGCTTGGCGCGATCGAGCGTCTCGTCGAACGGCGCGACCGTGTCGACCACGTCATCGAACTGCACGATCGCGAGGCGATCGGTGTCGGCGAGATTATCGACCAGCGTACGCAGGCCGCTCTTCACCTTCTCGAGGCGGTTGTCCTCCGACATCGAGCCCGAGCGATCGACCACGACCACGAGGCTGAGCGGCTTGCGCGTGAGCGTCGTCGGATCGACGTTCGTGCTGACGGCGATCTGCAGCGTCGCCTGGTGATTGCCGGTGAGCCAGTCACGGCCCACCGCGACGCCGGGCGTCAGGCAGATGCTCTTGGTGCAGTCGCTCGGCGGCGGCGCGTAGTGCTCGTTGAAAAAGCCGTTAGCATCGAGCGTCTCGGCACCCGGGATGTCGCCGGCCTCGAGGATGCCGCGGAACTCGCCGATGTCCTGCTGGCCGCCGAAGCTGACCCCGCCGCCCTGGTCCCCGCCGGAGGACGCGCTATCGCCTTGGCCGGCGCAGCCGGCGGTGAGAACGAGAAGACCGATCGAGAGGCGTTTCATGCCTGCCTGTACAGCAGGGGCGGTGCCACGCGGACGCAAGCAGTTTCAGGTGGATAGCTGTCGCCAACTTCCGCGCCCGGACGGCCGACCTGACATCGGTGTCGTGGGTAGGATGCCGGCCCATGCGGCGTCTCCTTGTCCTGTTTCTGCTCGCAGCGTGCTCGTCCCCGCAGGTCGCTCCGAAGCAGCTGCCGCCGCAAGCGATCGATGCCGCGGTGGTTGCGCCGATCGATGCGGCTCCCGCTCCGGTCGATGCCGCGGTCGCGACCGCACCGGCGCGCGTGTATCGGACCGATGCGAGCCGGTACAACGAGCGCCCCGAGCTCGGCGGCACCGGCACGACGTTCATGGTCACGGCCGAAGACGCGCTCGCTGCAAAGGTCGGTCGCGACGTGCTCGCCGGTGGTGGCAACGCGGTCGATGCCGCGGTCGCGGTTTCGTTCGCACTCGCGGTCACGCGGCCGACCGCAGGCAATCTCGGTGGCGGTGGCTTCGCGGTCGTACGCACGGGCAAGCGAAAGGTCGAGGCGATCGACTTCCGCGAGATCGCGCCGGCCGCCGCGACGTCGGACATGTACAAGACGCAGCTCGAGTCGTTGGTCGGCGCGCGTGCGGCGGGCGTGCCTGGGGCGGTCGCCGGTGCGTGGGCGCTGCACAGGAAGTGGGGAACCAAGAAGTGGAAGGACCTCATCGCGCCCGCGATCGCGCTCGCGAAGACCGGCTATCCGGTCACGCCGTATCTCGCCAGGGCGCTCAAATTTCGCATCAAGATGGGACCGGTGACCGGTGAGTTCGCGGCGCGGTTCTATCCGAACAACGTGCCGCTCGAGGCCGGCTCGATCGTGGTGAACCCCGAGCTCGCGATCGTGCTCGAGCGCATCGCCGCCAGGGGACCCGATGGGTTCTACAAGGGCGAGACCGCGAAGGCGATCGCTGCAGGCATGAAGGCCGACGGTGGCATCATCACCGAGAAGGATCTCGCGGCCTACAAGGTCCAGTGGCGCAAGCCGATCGCGTTCGAGTATCGCGGCAAGTGGCTCGCGACGATGCCCCCACCGTCGTCGGGCGGCGTGGTGCTCGCGATGACCGGCAACATGCTGCGTGCAGTCGATCTCGCGAAAGCCGGCTGGCACTCCGCGGAGCACGTGCACTGGCTCGTCGAGGTGTGGCGCCGGGCGTTCGCTGCGCGCAACGAGGTGATCGCCGATCCCGCGTTCGCGAAGAACATGCCGGTCGCCAAGCTGACGTCGCAAGCCGAGGCCGATCGGCTCGTGAAGACGATCACCGAGCGCGCCACGCCATCGAAGGACGTGCCCGCACTGCTCGAGGGAACGAACACGACGAACTTCTGCGTCGTCGACGGTAAGGGCATGGCCGTCGCGCTGACGACCACGCTCAATACCTCGTTCGGCAGCACGTACATGATCAGCGGCATCCTGATGAACAACGAGATGGACGACTTCGCGACGCGCCCGGGCCAGCCCAACGTATTCGGGCTCGTGCAGGGCGAGGCGAACAAGATCGTGGCCGGCAAGCGGCCGCTGTCGTCGATGTCGCCGACGATCATCGAGGATGACAAGGGGCTGTACATGGTGGTCGGCGCGCAGGGCGGGCCGCGCATCATCACGTCGGTGTGGCAGGTGATCTCGAACGTGATCGACTACAAGCTGCCGATCACCGCGGCCGTTGCCGCACCGCGCGTTCATCACCAGCACCTCCCCGATGATGTCGTCGTCGAGGACGAGGGCCTCACCCGCGAGGCGAGCGACGCGCTCGAGGCGCTCGGCTACAAGCTGACGTGGGGCGCGCCGGAGCGCATCGTCGCCGGTGCGAGCGCGATCGTGAAGGTCGACACGGGCTGGGCCGGTGCGTCCGATCCGCGTAGCGGCGACGGCGCCGCGCTCGGCGACTAGAGCCCAACTAGCGAACCATTGCGGCGGCCCAGCCGGCGACGTGCTGGTCGAGAACCGCCGACTGGAACGGCAGGCGATACGCCGGCGCGGTCGTGCGCGTCGCGGGGAAGAACGCCTGCACGACGATCTGTGTCGGAGCAGAGCCGCTCGCGATCGCGTAGCTCACGTAGAAGAAGTCCTCGCCCTCGCTGCGCTGTGCGAACGGGTTCCAGTGCGCGGTGACGAGGCCACTCGTGTTGCGGCTGATCCGGACCGGCGCCCGCGAGCCGTCACTCGGCACGACCCACAGCGAGTGGCGCGCATCGTTCGTGCCCGCGTGGTCGACGCGCGTGTATGCGAGCCACTTGCCGTCGGGCGACCATGCCGGGAATCCAACCGCGACGCCCTCGGTCGCGGCGACGATGGTGGCGGTACGCGGACCGAACGAACCATCGAAGCGGCGGACGACGAGCGACGACGAGACATCACCGACCGCACCCTCGATATTCGCCAGCCACTGACCATCGGGCGCGATCGCGGGATCGCTCGACACCACGCCCTCGGGCGTCGACAGCGTCGTGAGGTATGCGCCCGCATCGGTCATCACGCGCAGCCGGCCGTCTTGCGCGATGACGAGGCGCGAGTCATCCGGCGTGAACGTCGCGGTGCTCCACGTGCGGCCCTCGTCGGCTGCGCCCGGAAACATCCGCGTGTGATCGACAAAGTCGTAGATCGCGCCCCAGCCGAGCTCGTCCGACGGCACCGCCATGCGGGCACCGTTGTGCGACAGCGCGCAGCCCACGCACGACATCGGAATGTCGAGCCCCTGCGTCTTGAACAGCGTCGTCGAGGCCGGCGTATAGATCGCGCTCGTCGCGTCGTCTTGCGCGCTCACATCGCGGCGCGCGAGGCCGAGCTCGACGTTCCACAGATACAGCGCACCCAGCAGCGGCGCGTCGGACACGCGCACGTGCTGGCGCGACGTGCAGGCGATTTGCGCAGCGGTATCGATCACGCCGCTCACGTTGAGATCGATGCGATCGTTCTCGCTGGTGATCGTGACCCAGTCTGCCGCGGCGATCTGCGCGGTGCTGCGTGTGTAGAAGCGCACGTCGCGATAGGTGGTGAGCAGCTGGATCTCGAACACGTTGCTGCGCGAGTCGCTCCACTGCACGTCGAAGTTGCCGGCGCTACGCGGCACGACCGTGCCCGCGTTGGGATAGGCGATCTGCGGACCGCACGAGGTGTCATCGGTGGCCGCGTCGAATACCGCACGCATCGCGCGCGACACGCCCGGTGCGAACCGCGACGTGCGCGAGTACACGACGATCGGCGCGCTCGCGGTCACATCGTCGAGCGTCGCGGTCACGCGTGTCGAGCCCACGACCTCGCCGGTCAGCTCGAGCGTGGCGCCGTGCCAGGTGCCGATGCGCTGCTTGTCGAGCGCGAGCGCGGCCTCGGCCGTGACATCGCGGCGCGAGCCATCGGCGGACACCAGCGTGACGGTGAAGTCCTGCACGACCGGCTCGCCGTCGATCACGGTGACGCGCGCCGAGGACGGCGAGATCTCGAGGGTGCCGGGCTCGGCCTCGGGAGCCGGGTCCACGCAGCCAACGGCCGCGAGCAGGAACAGAGTGCTGGATGGCCGCATGCCGAGTGATTCGGCCAATCGCGCAACAGAGTTATGTGACGAAGGGTAGGAGTGTCGCCCCTCGTGGCATGATCGCGGCGCGATGGCCGACAAGTCCGACCCGAGCGGCATGATCGTGTACCCGAAGCTGCCGGTGCCGCAGCAGCCCGCGCAGCGCCCGAGCCGGCCCGGTGTCGGTGGCGGTGGCGGCAATCTCAGCATTCCGAAGCTCTCGGCCGCGCTCGTGATCGCGCTCGGTGTGG
Source organism: Haliangiales bacterium (assembly GCA_038322185.1). GTDB lineage: Bacteria > Myxococcota_A > Polyangia > Haliangiales > Haliangiaceae > JABFXX01. Next base: position 9,019 of record JBBQFU010000059.1, on the reverse strand, counting down.
GTGGGGCGGCCGGATATCGGCTCAAACCGTCGCAGTCCGGCCAGCTCGCGAGCGTGCAGAAGCAGGCCGCCGTGGCGCAGACCGCCGCCAAGGTCGAGAAGGACCGCGCCGATGGCGCGCAGAAGCAGGTCGATGTCCTGACCAAGGACAAGGCGGCGCTCGAGTCGCAGTACGCCGCCGCGTCGCTCAAGCTCGCCGAGAACGAGAAGGCTGCGGCCACGCTCAATGCCGATGCGTCCAGGAAGCTCGCCGCCGCGGTCGACAAGAACACCGGCGAGGTCTCGACCGAGGGCGAAGAGATTCACCTCAAGCTCGTCGACAAGGTGCTGTTCGAGCTCGGCGACGATCAGCTGACCGTGAAGGGCAAGGCGGTGATGGCGAAGGTCGGCAAGGCGCTCGCCGATCTGCCCGACAAGCAGATCTGGGTGCAGGGCCACACCGACGATTCTCCGATCATCGTGCCGCCGCCGCCCAAGGCACCGAAGCTACCGAAGGGCGCGAAGAAGCCGGCCAAGCCGCCCGAGCCGCCGCCCGGTCCGCGGTTCGCGAGCAACTGGGAGCTATCGGCGTCGCGTGCGCTGCAGGTCGTGCACTACCTGCAAGACGTGGCGAAGATCGATCCGTCGCGCCTCGGCGCGCTCGCGTTCGGTCAGTACCGGCCGGTCTCGAAGTCGAACAAGGCGAAGAACCGCCGCATCGAGATCGTGCTGTATCCGCACAAGGCCGTGATCGAGCGCTAGATCCGGACCAGACTTACGGGCTCCACAAGCTGGGTCTCGACGAAGCCGACGAGATCTTCGTCGGTGGCGTTCTCGAACGTATCGATGTCGGAGCAGGTGCCCTTGCCGCGCGCGAACACCAGGATCGGAATCGGCACGATCTCTTTACCGGCGCGCAGCTCGCGCGCGACGCTCTCGACGCCCTCGCTCGTGAGCTCGAGCAGGATCGCATGCGGGCGGAGCGCGCGGGCCAGCCGCGACAGCTGCGCGAGCGCGCGAGTCGTCGAGACGACAGTGTAGCCGCGCTCGCTCAGCACGAGATCGAGCTGCTGCAGGCGCGTTCGGTTCTGCTCGACGACGAGCACCACGCCGCGCTCCCCCTTGGGAATCGGCGGCAGGTCGACGTGCGAGGTGAGGTACGGACCGTGCGCCACACGATTGGCGTCGCGCGAGCGGTACACCGCGAGCGCCACCTTGTTGAGCAGGTCGTCGATGTTGAACGGCTTCTCGACCACCTCGGACGCACCGATCGAGGCGAGGTTGACCTCGAGGCCGTGCACCGCGGTCATGATGAGGACCGGGACCTCGGCGTAGGCGGGCTCGTTGCGCAGCGCCTGCAGGAACTGGCGCCCGTTCATGCCCGGTATCATCAGATCCAGCAGGATCGCGTCGGGGCGCGCGTCGTGGACGCGGTCGAGCGCATCCTCCCCGTCGACGGCGGTGTCAACGACATAGCCCTCGTCGACCAGGAATTGGCCCAGCGTGTCACGGACCATCGGCTCGTCGTCCACGACGAGGATACGACCGCCCTTCCCAGCGCCTACGCCTCCAGTCATTCCCGTTCGCGCAGCGTACCACCCGCGCGGCGCTCCGAGGTACAGTCAGCAAGATGTCGACGGTGCCGCCACTGGCACGTGCCTACGACGGGCTGCGCTCGAAGATCTTGCAGCGCCTGCTCGAAATGCGCTCGACCCTCGATCCGTCGCTCGGCCGCCTCGACGAAGCCACCGCGCGGGCGCAGATCGCCGCGGTCCTCGACCACCTCGGGAACTTCATCGCGACCGGCGACCTCGGGCTTCACCGAGCGTTCCTCCACACGTTCCTTGCGATGCGCGCGGCCGAAGCCCAGGGCCCGGCCGCTTGCCTCGCGATGCTCGTGGCGATCGGCGACACCGCGGCGCAGGTCTCGCAAGAGGAGGCCACGGGCGCCGACGGCGCCGAGCTCACCCTGCTGCTCACGCGCGTGACCGCGTCGACCGCACGCGCGGTGAACGACCTGATCGCCGAAGAGCTCGAGCGCCGGCTGTCGCAGTGGTCCGAGCTGTCGACCAAGGAGCGCAAGGCACTGGAGCGTGTCGAGTGAGCTCTCTGCGCATCGCCGGCGACACGCACGTCGGCAAGGTTCGGGAGACGAACGAAGACTCGATGATCGTCGATCATCAGCGCGGCCTCTACGTCGTGCTCGACGGCATGGGCGGTGCCAACGCCGGCGACATCGCGTCACAGACCGCGCGCGACGCGATTCGCGACTTCGTGGCCCAGCGCCGCAACGCGATGGAGCCCAAGGCGCTGCTCGAGGCGGCGCTGCAGTACGGCTCGGCCGCGGTGTGGAACGCGGCGCAGCAGACGCGCGAGCGCCATGGCATGGGGACCACCGTCGTCGCTTGCCTGCTCGTCGACCAGAAGCGCGCGATCGTCGCGCACGTCGGTGACAGCCGCGCGTATCTGTTGCGCCATGGGCGCCTGCAATCGCTCACTCGCGACCACACGATCGTCGAGGAGCTCGTCGATCGTGGTGTGTTGCCGGCAGAGGAGGCCGAGCGCCATCCGTACAAGAACGTGCTGTCGCGCAACCTCGGCGCGAAGCCCGAGACGCGCGTCGACGTGGTCGATCTCGAGATCAAGCCCGGTGATCGCGTGATGCTGTGCAGTGACGGTCTCTACGGCTACGCCTCGACCGAGGCGATGCAGTACCTGCTCGGTTCGGGCGACGCACCGGAGAACGTCGCGCGCGACCTGATCGACCTCGCGCTACGCGGTGGCGGTGGCGACAACGTGACCACGATCGTGATCGAGGCGCCGCAGCCGGCGCCGTCGTCGACGCAGGTCGTGCGCACGAGCGGTGCGACCGCGTGGTGGCAAAAGCGCCAGCGCTTCCTGCAGGTCGCAAAGGAGCGCGGCATCACCAAGAACGCGATCTGTCGCGGTCTCGATCCCGACGAGGCGCTCGATCTCGTTGGACTCTCGCTGTGCCAGGCGATCTTCCACGACCTCGAGAAGTCGACGGGCGTCAATGTCTGGACGTTCGCGCAGAACCTCGCCGGTGGCTGGTTCGAGCGCGGCGGCGAGTGGAAGCCACTGCGCGGGCTGATGGACATCCTCGCGATGAGCGCGCGCACCGTCGTCGACGAGGTTCGCAACCAGGACTCGCAGCTCGGCTTCTTGCTCGACGTGGCGGTGTCGCGCGCGCTCGTGGTCGCCGAGCTCGCGCTCGGTGGCCTGCTCGCCGAGCGGCTGCGGCAGGTCGACACCGATCTGATCGCGATCCACGGCGCGCTGCAGGAGACGATGGACACCGAGATCGACGCGGCTGCCGCGGAGGAGGATCCGCGCTTCATCGATCAGCGAACGATTCCGTTCATGCGCCCGGATCGTCCGGTCACCAGCCCGGGCATCAGCTCGGAGCTGATCGGTGCGATCGAGAAGACGCTCACCATCGCGCGCGCTCGCACCTCGCAGCGAGCCGAGCTCGTCCGCAACATCCTCAGCGCGCTCGAGCAGATCTCGACCGACGGCACCAGCAACTTCTCGAGCGCCGTGATCGCGGCCCGCGAGCTCTACGGCGTGCGCAGCGTCGACGATGCGGGCGTGATGCCGATGTTCGACGCGCTCGACTCGGCGCGCATCATCACCGCGTCCAGTGTCCATCAGATCACCGCCTCCGATGCGCTGCGGGCCAAGGTGCTGCGCGCGATCAGCTCCGCGCATCAGCGGCTCGTCAGCGCGATGACCGGCCTGGTGCTTGAAGCGGTCGCGCCCTACAGCGAGCGGCTCCGCGAGGCCCAGGCGGTGACGGGCGAGCTTCGCGACAAGGTCGCGCGCGCCGAGCGCAAGCGCGCCGAGCTCGAGCGCAAGTTCGCCGGAACCGTGGACCAAAGCATGCCGTGGGAGAAGCGCGGCGTGACGGAGTGGTGACTCGATGAGCGACGTCGATCTGGTCGAAGCCGTCAGAGTCCTGCGCGACGAGGTGCTCGATACGGTCGAGCACGGCGATCGCGATCCGCCCGGCGCCGAGGTGTTCGACGCCTTGATCAATGCGCTCACGATCGGCGGCGAGTCCGTCCCCGGTCTCGATCTGACGCTCCACGACTCGGTGTCCCGCCGTCTCGCCTGGGGCGACAGCGAGGAAGCCGTGCTCTCGGATGCCGAGATGGTGTTCGATCGCCTGATGATCGCGGTCGAGCGCGCGCTGCGTGATCCGCCCGATCGCATGGTCGTGATCGAGGCTGCGACGCAGGTCGCGGTCACGGTCGCACGTGTGGTGTCGCTCGCGGCCGTTGGTCGTGCGTCGCGCGATCGTGCGGCGCGGCTGCGCGAAGAGATGGCGCAGCGTCAGCTCAAGGAAGTGCTCGAGAAGCAGCGCGCGAGCATCGTGCGCCTCGAGCTGGACACCAAAGACGTCTAGGTCGGCGCGATGTTCGCGGTCACGGCGTCGAGCAAGGCCTCGAGGCCGGAGTCGCGATCGACGTAGCGATGAACGAGGTCGCCGTCGGTGCGCCCGGCACCACGCACGATGCGGCGAGCGGTCGGCTGCGCCTTGCGCACGTCGCCCATGATCGGCTCGATGCGCGGGTCCTGCGCGTCGAGCTCGGCGATCACTGCGTCGAGCCGGATATGCTCGAGCGCCTCGTGGACCGCGTAGTCGTCGCTCGCGAACAGCACATCCCAACCGCTCGACACGTAGAGCGCCATCGCACCGCGCTGGCGATGATCGTCGCCGACCACGAGCACGCGCATGCGCTTGCCAGGCTTCGGGACGGTGTCCGACGTGCTCGCGGCATTGGCGACGAGCACCTTCCACTCCGGGGGCGGCTCGATGAGCAGCACGCCGAGCATTGGCTGCGCACCGGCGATCTCGCGCACGACATCGCCGATCACTTCCATCGCGTTGCCCGAGCGTGGGTCCACGAGCGCGAGCGAGACCCGGGTGCCGACGGGCAGCCATTCGTTGACCGCGCTGGTGTCGAGGCAGATGCCGACGTCGGACACGTCACGCGTATGACACACGGCGATCTTGCCCCCGAGGAGGGGGCACACCGTGACGTTCATCGAGATCCGGTAGCGGGGAGCTCGGCGCGACACCTGTGACCATCATATCAGGGGACCGCGACGCCAGGGTCGCGCAGTGCCAGGGGCCCTCAGACCTACTTGCATTGACCCGTGGCAGGTTGCCTGGGAAGTTACCGACATGAAGACCGCCCTCGTGCTGGCTGCCGCGCTGCTGTCGCGCGTCGCGTCGGCACAGCCCGGCGCCACGCCGCCGGTCGAGCCGTCCCCGAGCGAGCCGGCCCCCGCCGAGCCCGCACCCGAACCTCCCAAGGGAGATCCCGCGTACGGCCAGGGCCCCGATCACGCGGTGGTCGATCCCGTGGCCAGCGACACGCCGGGTATCCGCATGGGCCGCAAGATCGTGGTGCGCTACACGCCGAGCCGGTCGCGCGGCAACATCACCAAGGTCGCGCTGCTTGCTGGCAGCAGCCTCGTGTTCGGTGGCATCGGTCTCTACTTCCACTTCGATTCGCGCGCGTCCTCCGACGAGGTCAGCTCGAACAAGTTCACGGGCCGCCCGTGGACGCAGGAGCGCCAGGCCCACTACGACGACGCGCACCGCAGCGCGACCGTGGCGACCGTGATGTACGGCATCGGTGGTGCGCTGCTGCTGACGACCGCGATCTTCTACATCGTCACCGAGCCCGGTCAGGAGACGATGGAGATCACGCCGCACAAGAAGAGCAAGCCGACGGCGATGATTACGCCAACACGCGGCGGCGCCCTCGTCGGTACCGGATGGAGATTCTGATGCGTGTCGCGGTTCTCTCATCGGTCCTCCTTGCCGCCTGTACGCCCGAGATCGCCACGGGCTCCTACTTCTGTGGCCCGGACTCGACGTGTCCTGAAGGACAGGCCTGCAACCCGGCCGACCACACGTGCACCCTCGCCGGCATTCGTAAGCCGTTCGAGTGCGAGGCGGATCTCGACGCCGAACCTGATGACAGCCCGGCACTTGGGTACACGCTGGGAATCCTCGAGTGCACGATGCTGCCGGTTGTGATCGCAGGCTGCATGTTCATCGACGATCCGGCAGACTGGGTCCGGCTGCCGATTCCGGCTGACTGCGGCACCGTCGAGATCGATGCGCGCATCTCGTATCCGGTCGCGTTCCAGCAGCTCGGCCTGTCGTTGATCGACACCACGTCGGGCGTGGAGCTTGCCACCGACGAGGAGTGCGTGTTCCAGAGCGAGAGCGGCGACGACCTGCGCTGTCTGGCCGCGTCACTGACCGGCGGTGTGACCTACGCGATCGGCGTGTCGCCAACGGGCGACGGAGACTGCGACGGTGACTGCGCGTTCAACCGTTACACGCTGCGCGCTCAGCTCAAATAGGCGATAGTTTCAGCGCGTGTCCCTGCGGTGGAGCTGGCTCGCGACGCCGTACCTCGTCTGCGCCGTGGTCATCGCCTCGGTCGCACTGGCGACCGCACTCCTGCGTGGCGATCGCGTGCTGCGCCTCGGTGTGATCGGCGCGACCCTCACCGCGCTGCCGTGGGCGATCTGTCAGGCCGCGGCCGCATGCACCGACGACCCGGAGGTCGCGCGGCGCTTGTTGCGCCTCGGCCAAGGACCGGTCGCGTTGGTCGGCCCGAACCTCATGCTCGTGCTGCTCGGCGTGTCGGGCCAGCTCGAGCGCTATCGCTGGGTCGCACGCGGCGCGGGGCTCGTCGGGTTCGTCTTGCTCGTCACGTGCTGGGCCACCGACTGGACGGTGCCGGGCGTGCAGGTGATTCCGTCCGGCATCTTTTACATCCGGCCGGGGCCGCTCACCGGTTTGCACGTGTCTCAGCTCGTCGTGTGGCTCGTCGTCGGGCTGCTTCTCGCGCGTCGCGCTGCACCGCAAGGCGAGCGCAAGAAGACGATGCGCCTGCTCCTCGGCATCCTCGTGTTCGCGGCGATCGGCTCGCTCGACACGCTGCTGCTGTATCGCGTGTGGGGCGTGTATCCAATCGCATGGCTGCCGGCGACGATCGCCGCGGGCATCGCGGGCTACCTCGTACTGCGCACCGACTTCGTGCGCCCGCAGGGACTCGACCGCGCGATCGCGCTCGAGCTCGGCCTCGTCGCGTTCGCGTTCCTTCTCATCGCGCTCCTCGTGTGGCTCGCCGGGCCGTCGCTCAGCGTGGTCACGCTCGGTGCGATCGTGTGGGCAGCAGCCTCGGGTGCCGCCTGGGCACTCGTGAGGTCGCGGCCGGTGCGCGTGACCGCCGAGCGCGAGCTCGAGCAGTTCATCGCGCGGGTCGCGACGCTCGACGACGAGACCAAGATCACCGACCGGCTCGCCACGCTGTGGCGCACGGCCATCCCCGGTCTTCAGATCCACACGCTGTGGTGGCGTGACGGCGAGGTGCTCACGCAGAAGTCCGGCGAACGCTGGCCGCTCGATCGCGATCTCGCGACGTGGTTCGTGAACAACGGCGATGCACTCGCGGTGAGCGATCTCGCGACGATGAAGGTCGGCCCCATCCGCCAGAAGCTCGAGGAGCTCGCCTTGCACGGCAAGTCGTCACCGACGTCGGAGGCGGGCGTGGTGGTGCCGCTCGTCGATCGCGACGAGCTGGTCGGTCTCGTCGAGGCCCATCACGCGCTCGCGCTGCGCGAGTCCGAGCGCGGTCTGCTCGGCGACTCCGCCCGCGCCGTGGCACGCGCGCTGACGTTCGTCGGTCTGTCGCGTGCGGCCTCGCGTGAGCGCGAGACCGCACGCGAGGTCGAGATCGCGGATGCGTTGCGGCTACAGGCGGGTGCGAGCAGAGATGCCGAGCTCGGGCGGTGGGCCGTGGCCGCCGAGTATCGGACCGCGACGCGCTCGACCGGCGCCGGCTGGTCCGCGATCGAGCTCGTCGACGGTCGGCTCGCGCTGCTGGTCACCGAGGCGCAGGCACACGGCGTCGCCGGTGCGCTCGCGACGGCCGCGCTGACCGGCGCGTTCGCCGCGGCAACGTCTCCGTTCGCGGTGCGCCCCACGGCGATCACACGCGTGCGGCGTGCGCAGAGCGAGCTGGCGGTGCCGCGCATGCAGAGCGAGATGGGTGTCGAGGGCGCAGAGCCGCAGAAACCGCCGGCCAGCTCGCCGGCCATTGCGAGCCCAGCGCCCGAGCCGCTGACCCTCGACGCGCTGATCATCGCACTGCGTGCGAGCTCCGAAGGCGTGCTGCGCGGCGGACAACCCGTGGCCGCGTTTCTCGCGCTGCTCGACGTTGAGGCCGAGACCGTCGAGTACACGTGTGCCGGGCATCCGGGTGCATTCCTCGTCGGACCGATCGCCACGATCGATGGCAGCCTGCCGCTGGGATCCGGAAAATCCACACGTCCCGATGCCAAGCCGCTCGGTGCTGGCACGCGCGATCCCGACGCGAGCATGAAGGGTGCGAGTCGTCACACTGCGCAGCTTCCGCCCGATACGTTGCTCGTGGTCGCGTCGAGCGCGTTGCGTGGCACCGACGACACTCACTGGGCCAGCCATCTTCGCGAGGTAGCCCCTGCGAGTGGACGGCTCGCCAGCGTCCTGGTCGAGTCCGCGGTCCGGCGTGGTGGGACGAGCGAGGACCTGCTTGCCGTGGTGGTCCGCACGCGGTAATTGCGGCGGGTTCTTGCTACGATGGCCCCGTGATTCGCCTACGCACATCGTCCTTTGCGGCCGCATTGCTCGCGGCGTGTAGCCCGGTCGAAGATAACCGCGAGGTCGATGCGCCAGTCGCTGACACCACGGCGCCTGCGCTTGCGAAGACGACGCCCGCGGACATGGCTCGCAGGGTCAGCGTGATCCAGCCTCTGACGGTGGTGTTTGACGAGGACATCGATCCCGCCACCGTGACCGCGGCAACCGTGGAGCTCCGCCTCGAGGGCATTGCAACCGTCCCGCTGTTTCAGGGGTACAACCCGAGCCTGCCCCTCGGAGGCTACGCGTCCACGGTCAGCGCGGACGTCAGCTACGACGAAGTCTCGCGGACGATGCGTCTGGTTCCCAA
>JBBQFU010000058.1:0-34812 GCA_038322185.1 Haliangiales bacterium | reverse complement strand
CCGCAGGGCACACCGCGCCCGCAGCAGCACTCGCAGCAGCCCCCGCAGCAGCACCAGCAACCGCAGCAAGGCTTCGCGTCGGCACCGCAGCAGCACCAGGACTTCGGTCAGCCGCAGCAGGCGTACTCGGCCGGGATGATGCAGCCGTCGCACGTCGGCCAGCTCCCGGGGCCGCCGATGAACCAGGTCTCCGGCATGATCAGCCAGCCGACGCCGTACGTGTCGCGCAGCCGGATCTACGCGTTCGTCGTCGACGAGACCGGCATGCCGATCGAGCTCGGCTCGGGCCGGTTCGCCAAGGCCTACCTCGGGGAGGAGCGCTGGGTCGAGAGCAAGACCACGCTGCGCCGCCCGGTCGCGATCAAGTGTCTGCAGCGCGGTGTCACCGGCGAAGACCAGATGCGCTTCCAGATGGAGAAGGAGATCCTCGAGCGCGTTCAGGGTCACCCGAACATCGTCGAGCTCCTCGCGTCCGGCGAAGGCGACAGCGCCGGGTTCATCCCGCCGAGCGTGCGCGAGAAGGTCGAGAACGACTTCATGATTCTCGAGCTCCTCGACATGTCGCTCGAGGAACGCTTGAAGGGCGCGCGTCAGAAGCGCCGCCGCGATGACCTGCTGTCGGTCACGCTTCGCGAGCGCGTGTTCCGCGTGCTCGAGTACATCATTCCGGTCGCGACCGCCGTCGAGTTCTCGCACCTCGTGCGCGACACGTGTCACCGCGACATCAAGCCGGCGAACATCCTCGTCAAGCTCCCCGATCCGAACCTGCGTGGCTCGCAGATGAAGATCAAGCTCGCCGACTTCAACGTCGGCAAGATCGCCGATGCCGACCTCGACGTCTCGATGACGCGGTTCCAGGCTGTGCCCGGCACGCTCTACTTTCAGAGCCCCGAGCAGGAGACGAACACGCTCGAGCTGCTCGTCAACACGACGCAGGGGTCGCCCGAAGTCGAGTTCTTCGAGGACTTCTACATCGACATCTACGAGAACGACACGTTCGCGCTGTTCAACCGCAACGAGCTCTACTCGATCGCGGCAGCCGACCGGACGCGCAAGAAGCTGCTGCTCAACCGTCCGTTCGCGGAGCCGAGCGAGATCAACGTGCGTGGCCGCGTGGTCAAGAGCGTCGGTCGCCCGGCCGACATCTACTCGCTCGGCGCGGTGTTCTACTACTTGATCTCCGGCGCCTACGCGAACCCGAAGAACCTGTTCGACGCGTTCCGCAAGTTCGTCGAGTACGAGCGGCGCGACGAGAACAACTCGATCGCCGCGTACGTCGAGCACGAGTACCGCACGATTCAGAACCTGCGCGCGCCGAAGGGCGATGGCACCGGTGCACCCGAGCTCGCGCCCGAGGATCGGTTCTTCAGCTACAAGCACTACCTCGACGGCAACGGCGAGCTGATCGATCCGGCGATCATGATGATCATTGCCAAGGCGATGATCCGTAACAAGCCGGACAGCTACTGCCTGTCCTACGACCTGCGCACCACCGGCATCTCGGCGATGGTGCACGACCTGCTGTCGCTCTACATCGCGTTCGGTATCGACCCATCCGCGCGTATCGCGTACTCGAACGAGGGCTACAGCGCGCCGAAGAAGTCCGGTGCGATGCGGCGCGCGTTCGACAAGCTGTTCAAAAAGTAGCGCGCTACGCCGTCGTCGACATCTGCGGCTTGACCAGGCACAAGATCGAGAAGATCAGGCCGAGGCCAGGCGCGACGACCATCAGCTTGGCGCCGATGCTGCCATTCGTCATGAACGAACCGAGCACGTCGCGTAGCTTGATCAGCACGAATGCGAACGCGAGCGCCGACACGATGGCTTGCCAGCGCAGAATCGGTGGCTTGACCAGCGCGATTGCGGGCACGAAAAAGCCAACCGCATAGGCCGCCAGCGTCGTGTACGTGTTGGCCGGTGCGTGCTCGCGCATGTCCCAAAAACTGAGAGAGACGGCGCCGAGCGGAAGAAAACAGGCGATGAGCCCGACCAGCCCGCTGAGCACGACACCGTATTTCAGATTGTCCATCTGGTCCTCTGTGTGTGCTCGGCTGGGCCGGCAAAGGTCTTACGACTCTTCGGGAACGGCGACCGTGATCGCCGAGACCACCGCGCCCACGAGGCACGAGATGATCGCGAGCTTCATTCCCATCGGCATGAGGCTAATGAACTTGATCATCTCCCATGCGCGGAACTTCACCGCGACGAGAGCGAAGCCCAAGAGCGCCACGATGCCCTGCCAGCGCTTGAAGGGAGCCTTCAGTCCCATCACGCCCATGGCGATCGGCGCGGCGAAGCCGGCGAGCACCATGATGGTGTTGGCCGCATCGTGCTTGAGCGAGTCCATGAGACCGCCCATCACGAGGAGACCGACAAGACCAAGAACACCGAACCCGAGAACACCGTACTTGAGATTTTTCACTCGATTCTCTCCCCTAGAGTTGCGCAGACAGTACACCGGCCGACGAGCCAAGAGGGTGCGCTCACTTGTAAAAACGGAACACGCACTTAGCGATCCCTCTCGTGCTCGTCTGCGTGCCGGCAGCCCACATGTAATTCTCGGGTGTCACTGGACCCGCGCCCAGTTTCGGAGGCGCAGCAGTCTGCTATACCGGAGACGTGGAAGTCGAACCGCTGACCGAAGCGCAGGCCGAAGAGGAGCTCGCGGGTCTGCCGCTCGTGCCCGCCATGGCTGGTTCGCTCCAGGAGATGAAGACGCTCCGCGATCGCTGTCTCGCGGCCGGTCTGCCCGCGCTCGTCGGGTGTCCGCCGAGCGCCGGCGGCAAAAAAGGTTGAGGGACCAAGACGCACCTCCTGGTCGAGGAGGACGAGCTACCGAGGCTGGGCGCGCTGTTGCGCAGTGACTGGCGCGACGCGCTCGCCCGCGAGGGTGCGGCGGAGGTCGATCTGAGCGGCGATGCGTGCCCGGCCTGTGGCTGCACGCTGCCGCTCGTCGACGGTGCCTGTGCCGACTGCGGCATCCAGCTCGAAGTCGTTTGAGGTAGATTGCGCCCGATGTCGTCGACGCCCGAGCTACCTGCCGAGATCGCGAAGCGCCGTACGTTCGCGATCATCGCGCACCCCGATGCGGGCAAGACAACGCTGACCGAGAAGCTGCTGCTCTACGGCGGCGCGATCCAGCTCGCCGGTGCGGTCAAGGCCCGCGGCGATCGCCGCCGCGCGACGAGCGATTGGATGAAGGTCGAGCGCGAGCGCGGCATCTCGGTGACCACGAGCGTGATGACGTTCGACTACGCGAACTGCACGTTCAACCTGCTCGACACGCCGGGCCACCAGGACTTCTCCGAAGACACCTATCGCACGCTGACCGCCGTCGACTCGGCCGTCATGGTGATCGACGCCGCGAAGGGCATCGAGACCCAGACGCGCAAGCTGTTCGAGGTCTGCCGCATGCGCAACGTGCCGATCGCGACGTTCATCAACAAGATGGACCGCGAGGGCCGCGACCCGTTCGATCTGCTCGACGAGGTTGCCAACGATCTGCAGCTCGAGGTCGTGCCGGCGAGCTGGCCGATCGGTAGCGGGCGCACGTTCCTCGGCTGCTACGACCTATTCACCGACAAGCTGATCCTGATGGAGCGCAGCAAGGGTGAGTACATGCAGGAGGGCGTCGAGATCAGCGGTCTCGATGATCCGAAGCTCGACAAGCTGCTTCCGGAGAACGCGGTCGCCAAGCTCCGCGAGGACGTCGCGATGGTTCGCGCACTGTGTCCCAAGTTCGATCACGAGCTGTATCTCGGCGGTCACCAGACGCCGGTGTTCTTCGGCAGCGCCGTGAACAACTTCGGTGTGCAAGAGCTGCTGCAGGGCGTTGCGAAGCTCGCACCGCCGCCGCGCCCGCAGCCGTGTCGCGAGCGTCCGATCGCGCCGGGCGAGCCCAAGGTCTCGGGCTTCGTGTTCAAGATCCAGGCGAACATGGATCCGAAGCACCGCGATCGCATCGCGTTCGTGCGGCTCGCGTCGGGTCACTTCACGCGCGGCATGAAGCTCACGATCCCGCGCACCGGCAAGGTCCAGAGCGTGCACAACGCAATGGTGTTCCAGGCCAACCAGCGCGAGCTCGCCGAGGACGCGTGGGCCGGCGACATCGTCGGGATCCCGAACCACGGCACGCTGCGCATCGGCGACGCGCTCACCGAGGGCGAGATTCTCCACTTCACGGGCATCCCGAGCTTCGCGCCCGAGTTCCTGCGCCGCGTGCGCGCGAACGATCCGATGAAGGCCAAGCACCTCGGCCGCGCCCTCGAGCAGATCGCCGAGGAAGGTGGCGCCCAGGTGTTCAAGATGTTCCTCGGGTCCGACTTCGTCGTCGGCGTGGTCGGCGCCCTGCAGTTCGACGTGCTCGCCGACCGCATCGCGAGCGAGTTCGATCTCCCGTGTCACACCGAGGCGACCTCGTTCGAGGTCGTGCGCTGGATCGACGCGGATGATCCGAAGATGATCAAGAAGTTCGCCGACGCGAACCGCGACAACATCGCCGAGGATCACTCGGGCGCGACCGTGTTCCTCGCGCGCAACGACTGGCAGATGAATCGCGCGAAGCAGGACTACCCGCAGCTGCGGTTCCTGCAGACCCGCGAGCAAGCGCCGCTCACGGCCGCCAGCGCTTAGCGCCAGCCAACCGTCACGAACGCGACGCGCTGCTTTGGCGTGTTCTGCGGGCCCAGCAGCGTCGGAAAGCCCAGCGTCGCGCCGATGTCGAGATGCGCCGTGGCTCGCGCACGCACGCCGAACGCGAGCGGCACGTGCCAGCCGTCGTCGATGGATGCAACCACCGTGTTCCAGCCGGTCGACAGCGCGAGCTGCCAGCGACACGTCGGCTGGAGCGCGAGCTCGACCGGCATGAACAGCTGCGCGCGATTGCCCTGCTCCTGGTTCGCGAGGCCGAGCTGCACGTACGGGTCGACGATGATCGCGTAGCGACCGCGCGTCCACTTCGCGAGCGCGCCAAGCGTGATCGCCGGCTTGAAGGGCTCGATGTCGCGCACCAGCACCCGCGCGCGTGGTGCGATGGCGATGTCCCCGCGGACTGCGAGGTAGCGCGCGTCGAGCCCCGAGCCCCGGTACGGCGCATCGCAGTACAGAACGTCGTCGGTGCGCACGCAGAAGCTCGCACCGGGCGCGAAACGTTCTAGGCTCGCATTCGAGTGAACGAGCCCGAGCGTCAAGCGGTCCGTCGCGCCCCACCACACGTCGGGGGCGAGCGAGAGCGGCTCGCCCCAGAAGTTGTGGGCGAGGTTGATCTCGACGGTCAGGTCGGCGGCAACGGCCCCCACCGGCAGCACGATCGGACGCGACACGATGTCGTCGGATCTACCTTCATTCGCGCGCGCATGCGTGGCCGCCAGGCACACGAGCACGACTGCGCGAGACACGCCGCGACCGTAACACTTCTCCTGGCAGTTCTCGTGGTGGCCGCATGTCAGCACGACACCGATCACACGCCGAACGCGTTCTACAACTGGGACGATCGCAAGGTGCACTGCTCGATCGTCCTCGATACCTATGCCCGCAATGACCTCGCGAGCATCGAGTCCGGCCTCGATCGCGCACGCGACCGCGGCGAGGTCATCGAGCTGTACGCACATGATCCGGGTCGCACGGTGTCGTGGGGCGAGCTCGAGAACGTCCTCGCCGCGATCAACGCGCGCAACCTGCCCTACTTCACGTATGCCGAGCTCGCGCACAACACCGTCGCGCCGCAGGCGGGCGTGGTGCTGTCGTTCGACGACGCGTACGTCGACCACTGGCTGGCGGGCGCCGACCTCTACGCGCAGTACGGCGCGCGACTCACATTCTTCGTCGCCTACTTCGACCATCTCGCTCCCGAGCAGCGCGCCGCACTCCAGGAGCTCGCGGCACGCGGGCATGCGATCGAAGCTCACAGCGTCAACCACCTGCGCGCCCCGCTGTTCGTCGAGCAGAAGGGACTCACCGCGTACCTGCGTGACGAGGCATTGCCGTCGATCGACTGGCTTCGGGACGAGGGCTACGACGTCACGACCTATGCGTATCCGTACGGAGCGAGAACTTCGGAGACCGACGCTGCGCTGCTGGACCGCGTCCCGCTCGTGCGATCCGTCTCGTTTACGTGGACCGGGGTCGCGGACCCGTGCCCCAACTGATCACACGCACCTACATAAGTGCGCTTAACCACGGCGGACTTTGTTGCGACTTTGCAGAGGATCGGGCCCACTAGTAAATGCGTGGGGGCACGCTGTCGCTGTCCCCTGACCTCGAACGGAGATTCGACATGGCAGCTCGTACCTGGTTTCTTGGTGTCTTCGCCGCACTCGCGTTCGCGTGTGGCAACAATGGCGGCTCGAACGGCGATGCCAATGGCGGCGATGGCGATGGCGGTGGCGAGGTCATCCCCGACTCCTTCGAGGCCATCATCGACGCGCCTCCGTTCGGCGGCACCTGCACCCCGGTCTCCGGTGCGCCACAGTGCTCCGACTGCGTCGATAACGACGGCGACAACCGCATCGACGGGTTCGATCCCGAGTGCTCGGGTCCGCTCGATCGCCTCGAGGACTCGTTCGCCACGGGCATCCCGGGCGACAACATGGATGCCACCTACCAGGACTGCTTCTTCGACGGTGACTCCGGTGGCGGTAACGACGGCTGCAACACGCACGTATGCTGTCTGCTGCAGGCCGGCGGCGCCACACCCAGCCCGTCCGACGACATCGCCGCGTGTCAGGCGCTGGCGCCGGGCTCCAACTACAGCAAGTATGACAGGAACAAGTGCTACAAGCCGTTCGGCAACGTCGACGTACCGACCAAGTGCACGATGAACTGCGGTCCGCTCGCACCTCCGGGCTGTGACTGCTTCGGCTGCTGCACCGTGTGCGACGCGATGGGCTGCGATGACATCATCCTCAACCCCGCGGTGTCGCCGGACTGCGACCAGACGAACATCACGAGCCCGGGCGCCGACGGCGTCGAGGGGACCGCGGATGACCCGTGCAAGCGCTGCGTGAAGACCGCGAACTGCGGCAGCACCGAGTGCGCCTATGACGGCGTGAGCTGCACGCCGTGCCCGGGCCAGTGCGATGCGAACGGGACCTGTAACCCGCCGCTGCCGGCGGCCTGCGGCGGCACCTCGATGTGTCCTGACGGCTACACGGCGTGCGACGCCAACGGTGCATGCGCGGCCGGCACGTACTGCTCGAGCGGTTGCTGCGTCGGCATCTTGCTCTAGTCTCCGCGCTCCGAAACGAAACAAGCCCCGCGGACAAACCGCGGGGCTTTTTTATTCGAAGCTAACTTAGAGCGCGAAGGTAAGCGTGACCTTGTTGACCGTGCCGGTGTCCTGCGACTCGGTGTCCGAGACGTTGACGGTCCAGGTGGTGTTGACGTCGCCAATCTCGGCCTGCGTCAGCGTGAAGGTCTCGACGAGGTTGTCGGCCGAACCGCCCTGGTTCGCGACGAGGGTCTTCACGGGCGCACGGTTCTTGAGGAGCTTGACGACGAGGTCGCCACGGTAGCTGTGCGTGATGTCGACCGAGACCGAGAGGCCCTTGGGTGCAGTGACGCCTGCGACCGGGACGTCGATGTTGATGCCAGCCGGGGTCGCGTCGGGAATCGCCTTCGCCGGGGTCACCGGGAACTCCTTGGTCGCGCCCGAACCGCCGCCGGTGCCCGTCTCCGGCTCGACCGAGAGCTTGATGAGCTGCTTGACCTTGGCCGCGTCAACGCTCGGGTTGCTCGGCGAGTTGTTACCAGTCGGCGACCACAGGAAGTCGACGTGCGAGTTCGCGCTGTCGGTGCAGTAGCGACCGCCGATGATCTTGCCCTCGGAGTTGAGCTCGAGAATGTAGTGGTAGTCGTCGGTCGAGGTGTTGTTCATCCAGCCGAGCGGGCGGGCTTCCGCGCCGGACTCGCTGAGGTAGGTCACCGTGGCGCGAACTTCGTACAGCTTCTTCGCGTTCGTGTTGTAGCCCCACTTGGTCTTGTTCATCGTCTGGCCGACGCACGTGTTGGCGGCGGTGTTCGAGACTGCGGCCTGCTTGGTGACCGAGTAACCGAGGATCGGCTGGTTCCACACCTCGTAGTTTGCGGTGCGATCCTCGACGAGCGGCGCCTGGCGAAGACCGAGGAAGTTGGTGAGGATGACGTGGAACGCACCCGGGTTGACGTCCGAGCACTCGTCGTTGGCAGAGCCGTTGACGTCGTGCGTGATCTCTTCTGCGTTGCAACGACCGCCGAGCATGACGGCGCTGGTCTTGTCGTAGAGGTTCTGCGTGAGCGCCTTGATGTCGGCGATCTCGAACTTCTGACCGTTGAGGGTGACCGCGTGCTGCGGCTCCGGGCTCATGAGTGCGGCGGGTGCCCAGGCGTGGCAGGTACCCCACCAGGTCTGGATGCCGTCGATGCCCTTGTTCCGATCCGTGCCGTAGTCGTCGACCACGCCGTCACCGTTGTTGTCGATGCCGTCGTGCATCTTCGAGATGCCCTGGAACGTCTTCATCTGCCACTTGGCCGCGGGGCCAGCGCATCCGTAGTAGGTGTCCCAGAGCGCCTTGGCGCCCTCGCCGTAGATCTTGGCAGGCTGCGTCTCGCAACCCTGAGCGTTGTTGAATGCGGCGTCGTACTTCTCGATGGGCGACTTGACCGATGGACCCATCCAGCGATGGTTGTGCGAGCCTTCGCTCGACGGCCAGTACGTGTCGGCCCAGGCGACCGGGGTCGCGGGCAGCGCGTTGGGATAGCGATCCTTCCAGACCGCCTTGGTCAGCTTGCCGTTCTTGGGCAGCGCCGACAGCTTGTACTCGAGGTTCTGCGCGAAGTAGCGCGGGTCGTTCTCGCTGTCCCACTGGTCGGACTTGCCGCCAGCAGAGGCATCGGAGCAGTCGATGTCGCCCGGCAGGCATTCGCCGTCGGCGCCGTCAGTGGCACAACCGACGAGGGAGGCTGCGAGGGTGAATCCGAGACCGATCAGCTGGCTGCGCTTCATGCCGGACCCTTGAGCAGCCTCTATGCCATGGGGTAGCGCCTGCGATTTCACGATGTTACCTATGATGACAATTGGCTGCACCACTTGAGGTAGCCGGCGAGTCGATCAGCCAGACCCGTGTAATTGATCGCCAAACCTGTGCGTGGGCGTTTTGTCGAGATGGGCACATGCTGCCCACCCTCACGAGGTAGTCGCGTTGTTTGCTCAGCGTTCGACGGCGTCATTACTGCACAGGAAGGTCTTCCTACGAATCGAGGATCTGTGAATACGACGTTGCGACGAAACTGGTTAGTTGTCGGCCTGCTCGGGGTGGTTGTCGGCTGTGGAGATAACATCCGACCCGGCGAGGGCACTGACAACACCGAGCCCCCTGTTGCGGTCGATGATGTCGCGGCCGCGCTGGAGGACACCGCGGTCACGTTTGACGTGACGGGCAATGACACCGACGACGATGGCGGCCCATTGGCGGTCGCGTCGGTGACGCAGCCCACCAACGGCGAGGTGACGCTCAACGGCGACGGCACGCTCACCTACCTGGCGGGCGCCAACTTCAACGGCGACGACACGTTCACGTACACGCTCAATGGTGGCTCGGTCGGGAGCGTGACGATGCAAGTCGTGGCGGTCAACGATGCACCATCATTCGTCGTCGGTCCGGTCGCGAGCGTGACGGGCGGTGCAGCCGAGACCATGAATCCATGGGCGACTGCGGTCTCCGCGGGACCTGCCGACGAGGTCGGCCAGACCGTGGCGTTCGAGATCACCGGCAACACGAACACCGCGTTCTTCACCACGCTGCCGGCGGTATCGCCGACGGGCGTGTTGACGTTCGCGACCGTGTCCGGTCCCGGCTTCGCGACGATCACACTGCGCATGACCGATAGCGGCGGCGTCGCGAATGGTGGCGTCGACACGTCAGCGACGCAGTCATTCGGGATCAGGAACGGGGCGCCCACGATCACGCTCCGTTCACTCGACACCTACGTTGCGGTCTCGGGCGCTGGCCTGACGAACTCCAATGCCAGTGGCACCACGATGTTGAACGGTGACGTTGGACTGAGCCCGACAGGGACGTGCATCGGCGATGGCGTTCCGTGCACCGCCACCAACCCGGTCATCACCGGAACCTTGCACGTCAACGACGCTGCGGCAGCGCAGGCGAAGACCGATCTGGAGATCGCGTACACCGAGGCCGCCGCGCGTCCCCCGGGCACGGCGGTCAACGACATCAGTGGGATGGTCCTCCTGCCTGGCGTCTACACATCAGCGTCGACGATGAGTATTGCCGTTGGCGGGGCCGTCACGCTCGATGGGCAGGGTGATGACAATGCCGTGTGGGTCTTCCAGATCGGCTCGTCCTTGACGGTGAACAACAATGCCCAGGTCCTGCTGATCAACGGTGCGCGCGCCAAGAACGTGTTCTGGGCAGCCTTCGCGTCGTCGACGCTCGGCAGCGAAGTCAGCTTTCAAGGAACCGTCCTGGCCGGTGCATCCAACACCGTTGGCACTGACTCGACAGTCGTCGGTCGACTGCTGTGCAGTACCGGCATGATCACGCTGCTCTCGAACACGATCACGCTTCCGCCGCTGTGATTTAGCCGGCGGGCGGGGATGTCGCGAGCGCACCGGCGTGCCGGAACTGAAGGATCACGCCAGCCCCACCGCCGCCGCCGCCGCCTCCGTCGTTGTTGTTCGTGCCCGCGACACCCGAGCTGCCGGCGGCTGCGCCAAGCGAGCCGATGCCACCGCTGCCGCCGCTACCACCGGGGGCGCCACCAGGCGCACCGCCGACGACGGGTGGCTCGCTTCCGACCGAGCCCGCCGTACCGTTGCTGCTTCCTCCGCCACCACCGCCGCCGTTCGCATGGACCGGTCCGCTGACCGTGATCGTCGGTGCGTCGAACACGATCATCCCACCGGTCCCCGCGCCTCCGCCGCCGTGCCGCCCCGCGGGCGCGCCTGCGCCGGGCGATCCGGACGCGTTGATCGAGCCACTGATCGTGATGGTCTCCGCGATCAACAGCACGGCACCACCACCGTGACCGCGTGACGCGAGACTCCCTGCGCCATCCGCGCCGATACAGCCGCCGCGCAGCGTCGCCGGTGTCGGCAGTACTGCGCCGCGCGTACCTCGATCCGTCGCGCCCTCACTATTGCCGCCGTCTCCGCCCATCGACCCGAAGGTGCCTGCTTGCGCTCCGCCGCTGCCGGTCGGATCCGCACCAGCGTCGCACGGCGATGCATCGCCACCAGCACCAGGAGGCAATCCGCGATGGCTCGCGACGTCGAGCATCTCGCTGATCGTCATCGCCGTGATCGACAGCAGCACCAGCGGACGAAGTCCGGTCACGGTCACAGGCGCGCTGAACGTGAGCGCATGAGCCGCGATGACGCAAACGTTGGAGCTGCCTGCGCGCAGCGCCGCGCACAGCGGCGAGCTACCGGTGTCGATCGACGTCGCAACATCGATCGTCAGCTGGCCGGGCGGAATCTCCTCCAGACAGACCAGTGCGAGACCGCTCGTACCAAAGCAATTGACGGTTGGCGTCGGCACGTCGGGCTGAGTGTCGGTCGCGACGTCGAGCGTGTCCGCTTCCTGCGCGTCTGCGCCAGCGAGCTCGCCGCTCCGAAACACGCAACCGCTACCAAGCGCGGCGAGCGCGCACCAGACCATCAAGGTTCGCGGCATCGCTCAGTCTAGCTGCGAATACGGCCGCTGATACGTGCAAGCTTTGCGCGTTCTCAGAAAGCGGCGTCAAACGTCACTGTGGAGCGACGATCTGCTCGGTCCACTGCGCGATGTGGTTATTGCCGTCGATGTTCTGAAACGGAAGCCGGAACGACTTGCTGCTCGGATCGGCCTGCGTGTTCGCGCGCTGCGGGAAGAACGGGGTCATCCAGAGCTGCGGGCGCTTCGTGTTGACCAGGCGAACGCCGAAGTCGCGCGTGCTCGACACCGTGATCCAGTACATCGGCTCGTTGTTCACACCGATCGTCTGCTGGAACGGTGCCCACCGGCCCCACGAGTTGGTCAGGCCCATGCCCGAGTTCGCGGCATCGAGCTGAACGGGCGGCTGGCTGCCATCGGCCTTCACGACCCACAGCGTCGCGTTGACGTTGTTGTACGAGCTGCCACTGGGCGAGCGGTTGAACAGCACCCACTGACCATCCGGCGAGAACGACGGGTAGTAGTTGTTCGTGGTGTCGCTCACGAGCATCTGCTCGGGACCAAACGTGTTCGTCGCGGCATCGAACGTCCGCGTGTACAGCATGCCGGAGCTGAAGCTCCAGTCGTTCGCGGTGCCGGTCTGCACGGCGTAGACGAGCTTGGTGCCATCGACCGACAGATCCGGGTGGCTCACGCGGCTCGCCGACGTCATCGTCGCGAGCGACGATGACGTCGCGTAATCGAGCACCGAGAGCACGCCTTCCTGCACGGCGAGGAACTTGTTGCCGTCGGGCGTGAACGTGCCGAAGTTCCAGCCGCGCTGCGAGGCCTGCGCCTGCTTGGTCGCGACGTCGACGAGCGTGGCCGCACCGTTGCCGCCATCGTAGGTGACCGACATCTTCGAGCCGTCGCGCGACAGCACGTGGCACGCGACGCAGCGACCATCGGTCTGCGTCGTGGTCATGAACTCCTCGGCCGGCTCGCCGGGCTTCGCCATGTCGTGGCGAAAGATGCCGTACGGGCCGTTGTTCTGCGCCGTGGCTGCCCAGTAGTACAGGCCACCGAGCATCTGCTCGTTCGACAGCTTCACGAGGCGCGGCGGTGTCGAGCCAACTGCCGTCGGATTCGCCGAGCTGACGCCACGCACGGTGTAGAGCACCGTCTGCTCGTAGCCGACCGCGGCGAGCCACTCGGGCGCAAGGAACTCCATCCACGAGCTCGCGTTGATCGAGCCATTGCCACCGGGGACGATCACGCGGACATCGGCGAACTCGGTCTTGAGCGAGACCTCGAAGTAGTCGTTCGTGCTGTCGGTCCAGTGCACCTCGAACTCGCCGAGGTTGCGCGGCATCACGACGTCCGCCGGCGGATACACGACCGTCGGCGCGAGCGCCGGATTCTCGGGAAGCGTGGTGAACAGCTCACCGATGTTCGCGGGCACCGCGGGATCCATGCGGACGTTCTTCACGCGCGCGATCACTTCGGCCGACGCGAGCTTGTCGACAAGCGATGCATAGACGTTCGTCTTGCCGGCCGCCTGCATCGTGAGCTCTTCGCCCGCGAACATGCCGTAGCCGGTATCGATCGAGAAGCGCACTTCCTTGGTGACGTCGCGCGTCTCGCCGCCGGGATACGACAGCGTTGCGGTGAAGCTCGCCTTCGCGGCCGTGCCGTTCTCGATCAGCAGCTCGGTGGTCGGCGGATCGATCGTCAACATCGCTGTCGTGTCATCGAGTGGCCCGTCGTCCGACGATGGACCACACGCGATCACTGCGAGGGCTAGAGCAGCGCTGATGGCGATACGCTGAATGTTGATCACGAGCCGATACTACACATCCTCACTCGAGCGAGAAGCTGTCATGTGATCGCTATCTGCTGGGGACAACTGACCCTATCGGCGCAATGCGCACTGACCGTGGTACTCAAAAGCGTGCGCACCCTGACCTCTGTTCTCGGCAACGACCAGCGCCTCGATGGCGGGGCGATGTTCGGCAACGCGCCCAAAGCCATGTGGGAACGGTGGATTCCGCCCGATCCCATGAACCGAATCCCCCTCGCCTGCCGCTGCCTGGTGGTCCGTGACGAGGGCCGCGTCATCCTGATGGAGGCGGGCATCGGTGCCTTCTTCGAACCGACGCTCCGAGAGCGCTATGGCGTCGTCGAGGATCGCCATGTGTTGCTCGAGTCACTTCGCGAGGTCGGCATCGAGCCCGGCGATGTCGACGTGATCGTGCTCTCGCACCTCCACTTCGACCACGCCGGCGGCATCCTCACCGCCTACCAGGCGGGCGCGATGCCATCGCTCGTGTTTCCGAACGCGACCTACGTCATCGGTGCAGAAGCATGGCAGCGCGCGATCCAGCCTCACTCGCGTGATCGCGCATCCTTCATCACCGGCCTCACCGAGATGCTCTCGCAGACCAGCCGCCTCGAGCTCGCGGCCGGTGATCACGCCGATGCTCTCGGCGATGGCTTTCGCTTTCACCGATCGTCGGGTCACACGCCGGGTCTACTGCTGACCGAGGTCGAGATGCCCGACGGTCCCGTCGTGTTCGCCTCCGATCTGATTCCGGGCAAGGCGTGGGTCCACCTGCCGATCACGATGGGCTACGACCGCTATCCCGAGATGTTGATCGACGAGAAGGCGACGCTGCTGACCGAGCTCCTCGAGCGCAAGGGTCGGCTGTTCTTCACGCACGATCCGAACGTCGCGATGGGCACCGTCACCAAGGACGAGAAGGGCCGCTTCGCCGTCATCGATACGCGCGACACGATCCGCGACCTCGCTGCATGAGTGGTTCAAGCCGATGGCTGGCTGCCGTGCTCGCGGCCACGGTTTTGGGCGGCTGCGGCCCTGACTGTGACGGCTGTTTGGCGATCCTTCTGAGTCTGGACGTCAGGGTCGTGGATGAACAAGGGGAGCCCGTCGACGGATTGGTCACCAGGACCATCCACGTGGACAGCGGAGATGTGGTCTCGAGCGGCCAAGTTGGCCGTGACGGGTACTACAGCGTCATCAGCAACATTGGCAGCACCCACCCCTACGTCGACGAGGACGGCGAGCGGCCCCGTCTCGATTCAGGTCATCGCGCCCTGATACAGGTACCACCAGGAGATTCCGAGGGGGTTTTCGCGAAAGCGAAAGCGAAAGCGAAAGCGAAAGCGAAAGCGAAAGCGAAAGCGAAAGCGCCCGGTGGTACCCGTCAACGATGAATTCTTGGCGACGAGCGCCAAGCCATTCAGGGCGGGTCGTCGCCGAACAACGTGCCGACGGCGATCTCGATGTCCTGAAAGGGCTCGGCGCGAACCGTCTCACCACGCTCTGCGGTCAGCACGGTCACGTAGCCGGCATCGCTCCAGCGCATCACTGTGAGCGCAGCGTCGTGCGGGTTCACGATCCAGTAGTGCGGAATCGCCATGCGGTGATACAGCCGCAGCTTCTTCACGGTGTCGTTGGCGCTGTTCGTCGGCGAAAGTACCTCGCAGATCCAATCGGGCTGAAGCTTGACGGGCATGCCGGTCGGTCGCTCTGGACAGCGAGTTCGTCGCCAGCCCGCGACATCGGGACGAACGATATGTGTGTCGAGTTGGACCTCGACCTCGCTCAGGATCCACCAACCCCCAGGCCCGCCGCGCCCGGGCGTGCGCTGGAAAGGGCCTCGCACTGCGACAATAATTCCGCTCTGCGCATCTGCGTGTTCACCGCTCGGCGCGGCTTTTTCGATCAGCTCGCCACCGATCAACTCGTGAAACCGCTGGTCGCCCGGGATCGCGTAGAACTCGTCGATCGTCGCCTTGAGGTTGGCGGGGCGCGTCGTGCTCACGATGAGAGCTTACGAGGAATCTCGCTGGCACGCACCAGCGGACTTGCTCGTCACGCCGCCGCGCCGGTCGACCGCGCGATCACGTTGTAGACCAGCTTCGGCGGTAGCTGGTCGAACAGCCGGCGATGCGGATCGATCTCTTGGGTCGGGATCGTGTCGACCACAAAGGTGAAGTCGCTGCGCAGCGCGAGCAGCGCCTGCATCACCTCGATGGGATCGCGACCCCGCCGCTGCGCGACGCGCGAGTGCGCCTCGAACGCGACGACCACGTGACCCGCGTCGCGGATGGTTCGCTCCGCGCCGGCAACGACCGCGGCCTCCGCGCCTTCGACATCGATCTTGATCACGCACGAGGTTGACCGCGCGATCGACAGGTCATCGACACGCACGACGCAAATCGGACCGTCGACCGCAGGCGCGACGTACATCGCGTGCGCACTCGGATCGACATCCGACTTCACGAGCCTGCCGCGGCCGGTGAAGTCGCCGACCGCAACGTGATGTGCCTCGGTCTCCATCTGCATCGCGCGCAGGTTCTCGGCGAGCACCCAGAACGCGGCCGCATTGGGCTCGAACGCCACGACGCGCCGGATGTTCTTGCAGCGCGCCACGACGTGCGCGGACACCGTTCCGATGTCGGCGCCACAGTCGATGAAGGTTGTTGGCCCCGGGAGCTGGCAGACGGTCTCGGTGAGGATGCGCATGAACGCCGCCTCGTAGTCGCGGACATCCGCTTCCACCCACTCGTTGCATGGGCGCCACAGCGGCACGCGAAACTGGAGGTCGCCCAGCGAGTACACGGCGAGCTGATCGAGGAGGCCGCGCCGGCGGACCTGTGAAATCAGCCGATTGCCGCCTCGGATCTTGTGCTTCGACATGAAGCGACCGAGCCGGAAGTACCAGGGCACGTCGCCGACCGACGCGCTGCTGAGCTCTTTGAGATCGAACTCTTCATCCATCGCGAACCTCCGCGCTTGCAGAGGATGAGCCACCGTCGGTGAATCACCGCAGTCGTGGCGAGGAAGCACGCTCTGCGGTGGTCGCACGTGCAACCTGTTGCATCCCGGCGCGAGCAACGCGAACTGCTGCACCTTGGAGGAGAGCCGGAGCGTGCGCCGGGGAGTCGATGTGACTCGTGTGTCAGTCCACGTTGTCGGGGACCGGGTGCGGCGTGGGCTCCCGACGGGCTGCCTTTGCGAGCTTCTTGGCGAACCGGCTCGGCTTGCGACGAAATGCGTCACGGCCGGTTTTCCGCGAGTCGGCCATCAGGTCCTTGATCTCCGCATCGATCGCGCTGACCAGACCGTCGAGGGCCTCGGGCGACGTGCCCGCGCCGTGCGTACGAACGAAGTCGCGCAGCATCATCAGGTCGACGGCGGGACTCTGCGTGTCGGTCACGTTCTCGACCTTGCGTTGCAGATCGTAGACACCCTCGCCCGCGTAGGTGCCGAGCAGCTCGAGCTGATAGACGAGCTCCTTCGTACGGCGGCGCCAGGTGTGGAACGCGCGCTTGTTGCGCTTGCCGTTCTTGCGCGCCGTGCGGGCCTCTGCGTAGACGCCACGCACGCCGTCGACCACGGTCGACCACGCGAGCGTCGGCGGCAGTGCAGCCTCGAGCGCCTCGACCTGAGCGGCAGCACGTGCGGCACCTTCGTTGAGGAGCTGCTTGATCTCCGCGAGCGGCGGCACGGCAGCGCGGGCCGCATCGAGGATCGCATCGGCGGTGTGCGAGGAGACCTCGTCGAGCTTGACGAGCTTGACCGCCTCGGGCGCGACTGCGTGATCGCGCGCAGTGCCGAGGGCACGACGCGCATCGCGGAGAGCGCGACGAACCGCGCGGCGCTCGCTGTTGGGCAGCGCACTGGCAACGAGCGAGAGCACCGCGCGTGCACGGCGCAACGCCTTGCGGTACTCGTGCACCGCGGTCGTGATGTTGCGATCGACGCTCGCAGCCGCCGCGCGCGCATCGTCGGCAGCGGTCTGGAATTCGGACACCAGCGCACGACGCAGCTCGACATTGTCGTTGATGACTGAGTGCTTGCCGCCTAACGGGCCTAACTTGTCCTCCTCTGCGTAGGGCGGTGAATCTTCCACGGTCTTGCCATCGGAGTTGCTCGTGCTTGCCATCGACGCGGGACCATACACTGCGTGGTCCGGATTAACGTCTCTCTATCCAAACTGTCACACAGCGCTCGGGGTATCGTGTGTCTCGATGCCCAAGTCGCTGCTGTTCGATCCCGTGGAGAATCCGTACCTGGTCCCGTTCGATGGATCGTTCAAGATCAAGAACGCGATCACCGAAGACAAGGACCGGCCGAAGAAGGACGAGAACGTCGAAGCGCTCGAGAAAGCCGTCGAGCGGCTCGCCGAGGTTCAGGGCAAGCTGTACGCCGACGATCGTTACTCGGTGATCCTCATCTTTCAGGCGCTCGACGCCGCGGGCAAGGACGGCACGATCCGCGCGGTGATGTCGGGCGTGAACCCGCAGGGCACGCAGGTCTACTCGTTCAAGTCGCCGTCGTCGGAGGAGCTCGATCACGACTTCATGTGGCGCATACAGCGTGCGCTGCCGGAGCGCGGGCGCATCGGCATCTTCAACCGCAGCCATTACGAGGAGGTGCTCGTCGTACGTGTCCATCCCGAATTCATCGAGAAGCAGAAGCTGCCGCGCGTGCCCAGGAAGCTCGATGACCTGTGGGACGAGCGCTTCGAGTCGATCAAGGACGCCGAGAAGCACTGGGCCCGCAACGGCGCCGTGGTCCTCAAGTTCTTCCTCAACGTGTCGCAAGAGGAGCAGCACAAGCGGTTCCTCGCGCGCATCGAGGATGCCGACCACAACTGGAAGTTCTCGCCGACCGACGCCGCCGAGAGCGAGCACTTCGACGACTACATGAAGGCGTACGAGTCGATGCTCAACGAGACGAGTCGTGCTCACGCACCCTGGTACTGCATCCCGGCCGATTCGAAGAGCCACATGCGCCGCATCGTCGCCGAGACGATCGTCGAGACGCTCGAGCAGCTGCCGCTCCGGTTTCCCGACGTCGGCGAGGACCGCAAGTCCGAGATGGAGAAGACCCGCAAGAAGCTGCGCACGGGTCTCAAGCTCAAGGAAGACGAGAAGGCCTAATCATCTCCCTGCAGCCGATCGATCGCGCGCCCGAACTGCGGGTCCGGTGCGCACCGTTTCATGATCGGCGACTCGATGATCACCTTCGCGACCGGCGCCATCTCCTCCTCGAGCTTCTCGAGCTCGACACGAAGCGCCTTGACGCGCTCGTGACCCGCACGGAACACCGCCTTGTTCGCCGCGGCGACATCCGCGTTCTTGTTGGCGAGCTCGTTCACCCGCGCGGTGGCGGTCGCACAGTCCAGGTTCGGATCGGCGAACGCGGCCGCCCATTCGATGTAGAGCTGCTTTGCGCGCTGTGCGAGGCGCGGCAGATCGTCGGCCAGCGAAAGCGGGGCGTCGACGCCCGCGTCGGCTACCGCGCGTGGCTCGGGCGAGCGCGGCTGCGTTGCCGGTGCCGGCTGGCCACACGCGATCGCGAGCGTCGCGAGCCATGCCAACTTCGGCATGCGGTGATGGTGCCACGGTGCGAGTGCCACCGGAAGCGACGCAATCGGATCTTGCAGCCTGCCCGACGTGGTGATGTCCTATGAACATGCAGGCAGTGCGAGCGTCCGGCGTCGGTGTAACCCTCGCAGCCCTGAGCATTGCGCTGGGGCTCGCCGCGTACCTCGGCCGACCCGATGCATCCGCCCTCGCCGAGGCGAACGCTGCCGAGCAGGCGGCGGAGCAAGCAATCCGTGAATCCAGCCAGCAGCTGGAGAAGCTGCAGGCGCTCACGCGCGAGATCGAACGCCTCGATGCCGAGCTCCGCAGGGTGATGCCCTGCACCCTCGGTGACCCGCAGCGGCGTGAGCTGCTCCGGCTTCAGGAGCGCCTCCGCGATGTCAGTCCGATGCTGGATGACCGACTCATGGAACCGTTGCGCCCACGTGGGCACGAACCGCAACGCGCTTCGCGTAGCCCAGCGTAGCGGGTTCCCGTGAGCGCGAGCTGTCATGACTACGTGAGCCCCAGCGCTTCTCGCGCTGCCAAATCATCGTATAAGTAGCGCATGTCGAAGGTCCTCATCATCGGTGCCGGCGGCGTCGGCGGTGTCGTCGCTCACAAGGCGGCGATGGAGAAGCAGCACTTCTCCGAAGTCATGCTCGCAAGCCGTACGTTGCCCAAGGTCGAGGCGATCGCCGCCGAGGTCGAGCAGATGCACGGGCGCAAGCTCCGCACTGCGAAGGTCGATGCCGACAACGTGCCGGAGCTGACGAAGCTGCTGCGCGAGTACAAGCCCGACGTCGTGATCAACGTCGCCCTGCCCTATCAGGACCTCCACATCATGGATGCCTGCCTCGAGGCGGGCGTCGATTACCTCGACACCGCGAACTACGAGCCGCTCGATGTCGCGAAGTTCGAGTACTCGTGGCAGTGGGCGTACCAGGAGCGCTTCCAGAAGGCCGGCCGCATGGCGCTGCTGGGCTCGGGCTTCGATCCCGGCGTGACCAACGTGTTCTGCGCATACGTGCAGAAGCACCTGCTCGACGAGATCCACTACATCGACATCGTCGACTGCAATGCCGGCTCGCACGGCAAGGCGTTCGCCACGAACTTCAATCCCGAGATCAACATCCGCGAGATCACCGCGCGCGGCCGCTACTGGGAGAACGGCGAGTGGAAGGAGACCGACCCGCTCAGCGTGTCGCGCATCTTCGACTACCCGGGCGTCGGCGAGAAGAAGAGCTTCTTGCTCTATCACGAGGAGCTCGAGTCCCTCGCGAAGAACATCAAGGGCCTCAAGCGCATCCGGTTCTGGATGACGTTCGGCGAGTCCTACCTCAAGCACCTCGAGGTGATGAACAACATCGGCATCACCCGCATCGACGAGGTCGAGTTCGAGGGCAAGAAGATCGTCCCGATCAAGTTCCTCCGCGCGCTGCTGCCGGATCCGGCGTCACTCGCGAAGAACTACTCGGGCAAGACGTCGATCGGGTGCCTGTGCGAAGGCATCAAGGACGGCCAGAAGAAGCGCTACCTCATCTACAACATCTGCGACCACGCCGAGACCTACAAGGAAGTGCGCGCGCAGGCCATCTCGTACACCACGGGTGTCCCGGCGGTGACCGGCGCCGTGATGATGGTGACCAAGCAGTGGAAGGGCGCAGGCGTGTTCAACATGGAGCAGATGGATCCGGATCCGTTCCTCGCCGATGTCGCCAAGCGCGGCCTGCCCTGGCACGTCGAAGAGCGATGAGCAAAGGAGCTTCGCTGGGCGAGGACGTCGCCCGCGCGATCGACATCAGCAGCGTCGAGACGCCGTGCTTCATCACCGACCTCGGCGCACTCGAGAACAACCTCCAGCTGATCGCCAGCGTCCAGAAGCGCGCGGGCTGCACGATCCTGCTCGCCCTCAAGGGGTTCGCGCAGTGGTCGACGTTCGGGCTCGTGAAGCAGTACCTCGCGGGTGCCACGTCGTCGTCGGTCGCCGAGGCGCGGCTTGCACGCGAGGAGCTCGGCGGCGAGGTGCATGCCTATGCGCCCGCCTACAGCGACGGCGAGATGGCCGAGCTGGTCACGCTCGCCGATCACGTGGTGCTCAACTCACCTGCACAGTGGAAGCGCCACCGCGCGGCCCTCGAGCGCGCGAAGATCTCCGCCGGCCTGCGCGTGAATCACGAGCACCAGGAAGCCGAGGTCGCGCTCTACGACCCCGCGGGCGCCTGCAGCCGCCTCGGCACCATCCGCGCGAACATCGCCGCCGGCGACCTCGACGGTCTCGACGGCCTGCACTTTCACTCGCTGTGTCAGAACAACAGCGATGCACTCGAGCGTGCGGTCGCTGCATTCGAGACCAAGTTCGGTGACCTCATCGATCGCATGAAGTGGATCAACTTCGGCGGCGGTCACCACATCACGCGGCCCGACTACGAGGTCGATCGCCTGATCCGCGTGGTCACCGAGTTCCGCGCGCGGCACCCGAAGGTCAAGGTCTACCTCGAGCCCGGCGAAGCGATCGCGCTCGGTACCGGCGTGCTCGTCGCGAGCGTGATGGACACGTTTCACAACGGGATGGACATCGCGATCCTCGACACCTCGGCGACCGCGCACATGCCGGATGTCCTCGAGATGCCGTATCGCCCCGTGATCATCGGCGGCGCGGATCCGGGAACCAAGGCGCACACGTACCGGCTCGGCGGCATGACGTGCCTCGCCGGCGACGTGATCGGCGACTACAGCTTCGATCGCCCGCTCCAGATCGGCGACAAGCTCGTGTTCCTCGACATGGCGCACTACACGATGGTCAAGACGAGCACGTTCAACGGCGTGCGCCTGCCGTCGATCGCGACCCACGATCCGAAGGCGAAGCGCATCACCGTGCACCGCCGCTTCGGTTACTCCGACTACCGGGACCGTCTGTCATGAAAAAAGAAAAGGGGACGGTCAACGAGCATGTCATCGACGTGCGCGGTCGCAAGTCCATGGCGCCCAAGGTCGCCGGCGGCAGCGTGGCGCTCGTCGTGGTTGCGTTCCTGGTGTCGCGCTTCCTCGGCGTCGACATCAGCGGGATCCTCGGCGGCGGTGGTGGCGGTGGTAGCAAGCCCGCCCAGACCGGTGGTGGTCCAGGCTCGGCCGCACCGCTCGACGGTCCTGATCCCGATGCCGAGCTCGTCGACGAGATCAAGTTCGTCATGAAGGACATCCAGGACACCTTCAACGCGCTCTACAAGGCCGAGGGCAAGCAGTACAAGTTCGCGACGCTCTACATCTTCAGCGACGCGATCGACACCGCATGCGGCCACGCGAGCAAGGACATTGGTCCGTTCTACTGCCCCGGCGACTCGAACGCGTACATCGACCTGTCGTTCTATCGCGACCTCAGGAAGCGCTTCGGCGCACCGGGCGATTTCGCGCAGGCGTACGTACTCGCCCACGAGATCGGCCATCACGTCCAGAACCTCATCCGCATCGAGGGCAAGGAACCCAGGATGAGAGCGGGCGACAACAAGAATCAGCACTCCGTGAGGATCGAGCTCCAGGCTGATTGCTTCGCCGGCATCTGGGGCAAGCGCGTTCAGGGCAAGAACCTGCTCGAGGAAGGCGATCTCGAGGAGGCGCTCACCGCGGCGACCGCGATCGGCGACGACCGTCTGCAAAAGCAGGCAGGCCAGCAGGTCAACCCCGAGTCATTCACGCACGGTACGTCAGAGCAGCGCGTGCGCTGGTTCCGCCGCGGATTCGATGCGAGCTCGCTCGCTGCGTGCGATACGTTCAGCGCGCCCAGCCTGTGAGCACACTGCGATAGCGGCGCACGACGCCCGATCGCGTAACCGCGCTGGATCACCGGCTTCAAAGTGGCCCGCTGGTTGCTGTTGTCAGCGTCCATGCGTCAGGTCCAAATTTTTCTGCTCTGCACCCTGTCCGCGTGCGGCACCGATTACCGACCCGACGATCTAAACAACAGCTCTGACCCGGGCGTCGATGGTGGCGTGAAGACAGATGGCGGAAGCTCGACCACCGCTGAAGACGCCCGGGTCCCGCCCCCCGATGGCATTCCGGCCGGCCTCGCCCCGTGCGACGAGGCGCCGTATCACTCCGACTTCGCGTTCATCGAGGACAAGGTGTTGGCGCCGAACTGCCTCGACGGCTGCCACAGCGGCTCGGATCCGGGAGCTGACATGGACCTCTCGGTCGGCGCTGCGTACGCGAACCTCGTCAACGTGCCCTCGCACCAATCCGGCTGGATGCGCGTGGTGCCAAACGATGCGTCGGCGAGCGCGCTGATGGTTCAGGTCGGCGCCGAGACCGGTTTCGCGATCGAGGGCACCATGCCGTGGAATCAGCCCAAACTGTGCGAGCCGATCCTCGATGCGATGCGCCGCTGGATCGTCGCCGGCGCGCCGCCGCGCTAACGCAGTAGCACCAGCTCCTCGGCCATCGTCGGGTGGAGCGCGTAGGTCCGGTCGAAGTCGGCCTTCGTCGCGCCCATCGCGACCGCGATCGCGACGCTCTGGATGATCTCCGGTGCATCGGGTCCAACGATGTGGACGCCGAGAACCTTGTCGGTCGCCTTCGCGACGACGACCTTGATGAGCACCTGCTCGTCGCGGCCCGACAGCGCGTATTTCATCGGCTTGAACCGCGAGCGGAAGACTTTGACGTCGTGACCGGCTTCGATCGCGGCGGCCTCGGTCATTCCGATCTGCGCGAGCGGTGGCTGCGCGAACACCGCCGTCGGAATCAGCTCGTGATCGATCGAGGTCGGCCGCTTGCCGAACAGCGTGTCGGCGACCGCGTGGCCCTCGCGAATCGCGACGGGCGTGAGCTGCATGCGCTGCGTGACGTCGCCGACCGCGTAGATGTGGGAGACGTTCGTGCGCGACCACTCGTCGACGACGATCGCGCCGCGGAGGTCGAGATTCACGCCGACCTCGACGAGCCCGAGGTTGTTCGACATCGGCTCGCGACCGGTCGCGGCCATGCACAGGTCGAACGAGCCCTCGACGCGATCGGCGAGCACGAGCTTGATGCCGTGTGCGGCGAGCCCGCGCTCCACCTGCTCGGCGGCCTCGGCATCGGCGAAGCCCGACAGCACGTGCGGGTGACGATGCACCAATGTCACCTCGCTGCCGAAGCCGGCGAAGATGTGCGCGAACTCGATCCCGATGTAGCCCGCACCGAGGATCGCGATGCGCTTCGGCAGCGCGGGCAGATGAAACGCTTCGTCCGACGAGATCCACCGGTTGCCGTCCGTCGCGACCGGCATGCGCGGCCGGCCGCCGGTCGCGACGAGGATGTGCGCCGCGGTGATGCGCGCGCCGCCGACCTCGAGCGTGTGGGCGTCTACGAGGTGGGCATGTCCATCGAGGATGCGGCAGCCGGCCTTCGTGAGCCGGCTGAGGTAGCCCGCCGACAGCCGGGCGATCTCCTTGTCCTTGGCCGCGATGAACGTGGGCCAGTCGAAGCTCGCCGTCGGAATCGTCCAACCTTGGCCGCGTGCGTCATCGAGGTACCGGCTGACCTCGCTCGCGTAGACCATGAGCTTCTTGGGCACGCAGCCGCGGACGACACAGGTGCCGCCCCAGCGGCTCTCCTCTGCAATCGCGACCTTGGCGCCGTGCTCGGCGGCAATGCGGGCTGCGCGGACGCCGCCCGAGCCGCCACCGATCACGAAGAAGTCGACGTCGAATGCGGCCATGCGCGGCGCAGTGTACGTGCGCTGCCGCACGCTCGCATCACGTGGTGTCAGTCGAAGCGATCGTGAAACAGAACTCGGATTCAATAAAACGATAGACAGCCTCAAGTCCGTTGATACGCTCCGCCCCGATGATGAGGGGGCCACTCATGCGCAGTCTGTCTATTGGTTTTGTGTCGATCTTCGCCGCGTGTACGTCGAGCGGAATGGGAGGCGACGACGAGATGGGGAGCGGCTCGGGAAGCGGCTCCGGATCGGGCAGCGGGACCATCGATCCGCCCGCACTCGGATTTCAGATCGTGACCCCCGAGGTCACCATCCAGCCGCAGGAAGAGATCACGTACTGCTACTACTTCAAGACGCCGAACACCGAGGCGCTCACGATCAAGAAGTGGGCGTCCGCGTGGACCGCTGGTAGCCACCACGTGATCCTGTACTTCGCCAACTCGTTGGCCAAGCCGGAAGGCACGCTCGACCCCGGCTCGTGCGGCGGCGGCGGATTCAATATTCCGCAGTGGATCTACTCGGCGCAGTCGAGCCCGTCCGAGCTCGCGATGCCGAGCGATGATGGCGCAGGCAAGCCGCTGGGCATGGACGTCAAGGCGGGTCAGTTCGCGATGCTCGAGATTCACTACAACAACAATGGCGACGAGGCTGTGGTCTCGACCGCAACCGTCAACGCCGAGGCCTACCCGGAAGGGACGGCGACGACCAAGACGTTCGCGTACGTCACCTACCTGGCCAACTTCACCGTCACCTCGAACCCGCAGCCGCAGACGTTCACGAACGAGTGCAGCATTCCTGCGACGTCGAAGGTCTGGCTGATGTCCTCACACACGCACAAGAACGCGGTCAGTACGCGCGTGCTCGACGGACTCGAGGATTCGACGGACGTCGTGTTCTCGGCCACCGACTGGGAGCACCCGGGGGCACGCCGCATGGACAACCCGTACTACTCGTTCGCGACGGGCAAGCTGACGAGCGAGTGCACGTACGTCAACACGACCGGCGCACCGATCAGCGAGGGATCGAGCGCCAAGACCGAGGAGATGTGCATGGCCGTCGGCTACTACTTCCCTGCGACCAAGCCGACGTTCTGCCTCAACGAGAACGTTTTCTAGTTACCTGTCGCTGGGCTCAGGGGTAGTCGGTCTTGATCGTCCCCTTGGAGCCCTTGAAAATCACGCGATCGGTTCCCGCATCGGGGCGGACCGTCGCTGCTTCCGTCGGCGCCGGGGGCGACGTCGTCGTCGTTGTCGTCCCGGGCTCGGGCGGCCGCACACGTGTTCCCGACTTGGGCTTGCGCACCGGCTCCTTGGGTGGCAGCTGGTCAACCACCGGCTCGGCAGCAGAGCCCGCCGGCTGCTGCGGCTGAGGATCGGGCGGCGGTTCCGGTTCGACTGCCGTTGGCTGCGACGGGCGCGCGGATGGAGGTATCGCACGCGTGAGGTCGCCATCCCCGCCGCGCGTGCTGACCATCGCGAAGACCACACCCGACACCGCGAGTGCACCGAGCGCGACGAAGATCAGCGGGCGGCGCGACGCGGGGGCCGGAACCAGCGAACCGAGCGATTGGGCGGCACCCGCCTGGAATGTGCTCGACTGCCCCGCAAGTGCAGCGACAGGGCCACCCACAGCAGGCACATCGGCCGTGGCCTGCGTCGCAGAGCTGGGATCGACCGGAGCGTCCGGTGGCAGCGTCGCATCGAGCGCGAGTGCTGACCTCGAGGCCGGCTGCTGACGGTGGAGCACCTTGACGATCCGCGCCGCGGTCTGCGTGGCGTCACGTCCACCTAGCGGTGCGAGCAGGGTCGCGAGCTCGCCGACATCCGCGGGACGATCTTCGGGGCGCTTGGCCAGGCATCGCATCACGACCGCGGTGAACGCGGGTGGGAGCTTCGCGACCTGGTCGAGGGGGGTCGGATCATCGGTCGCCAGAGCGGCGCACAGCGCTGGAAGCGAGTCGTGCTCGAACGGAAGCCGGCGACTGGATGCTTGATACAGGATCACGCCGAGCGCCCAGATGTCGGCCCGCACGTCGACATCCTTGGCAGACGCCATCTGCTCGGGCGCCATGTACGACGGTGAGCCCATGATGTCGCCGGTCTGCGTGATGCCACCTGCAATCGACGAGGACTTCGAGATGCCGAAGTCGAGGACCTTCACCAGCGGCGAGCCGTCGTTGTCGACCGCGACGAACAGGTTGCCGGGCTTGAGATCGCGGTGGACGATCTGGTTCGCGTGCGCTTCGGCGACGCCCTCGATCGCTTGCAGCATGTAATCGACGGTGTCGGTGACCGAGAGCGGCGCACGCCGTTGCAACAGCCGCGAGAAATCCTCGCCCTCGAGGAGCTCCATCGCGATGTAGGGCTCTCCCTCGTCGAGCTTGCCGGTATCGAACACGCGACACACGTGCTCGCCCTTCAATTTCACCGCGGCACGCGCCTCGCGCAGGAACCGGTCCTTCGCGCCCGCCGACGTCGCGGTGTCCGCACGCATGAGCTTGAGCGCCATGCGCTGCTCGAGCTCGAGATGGGTCACCGCGAGGACCATTCCCATGCCGCCGACGCCAAGGATCCGATCGACGCGGTACTTGCCCGCGACGATCTCACCGACATTCGGCAGCGGAGTGGTCATTGCTTACGGGTGCGAGTACGTCTGGTGCGGGCTCGCCTGGTGACTCGCGGGGAGCATTCCAGCAAAGGTTGTCACGTCGCCGGCGGGGGTTGCCACCGTGATCTTGAACGTGGCAGCCGTATTGCCGTCGTAGTTGTTCGCCCACACCATGTACGCGCCGGGCATGGGGCTCGCGAAGTAGATGTTCTCGACGAGATGCCCCGCACCTTGGTCGTCGACATCGAGCGTGCCGCCACCGGCGTTGCGGTTCATCCACGAGATGACGTCGCCCGCTGGCGTCTGGACGTGAAGGTCGATGTCCGTGCCGGTATCCCATTCGAGCGTGAAGCGCAGCTGGCCCGTACCGACACACACGCCGTTGAAGCAGGTCTGGCCCGCCGTGCACGCACCACTGCAGTTCGGCAACGTCGTTGCCCGACACCGACTCGGGTCGGCCTCGAAGAAGCCCGCGATCTGGTTGGTCCCCGAGGTGCCGTCCCAGCCGCCGGTGAGCTTGTCGCCTTGCAGCGTCGCGTACGCAGTACCCGATTCGGCCGCGAGAGAGGCTCTCGCCTCGTTGCGCCAGAACATCGAGAACATCTCGCCGGCGGCGCTCTGCACGGTCGGCCAGCCGTCGAACGAGCCCACGAGCGGGTCGGACGCGTACTGACCGAACATCACGTCGCCGCCGCGCACGAACGCGACGCGCCCCGAAATCTCGATCGGCGCTCCGAACATCGGTGTGCTCGTGCGCGTGAAGGTTCCGCAGTAGCGCTGCGGCGTGCCGGCGTATGCGTCGCAGCGAATCGACGAGCCGTCGGGCGAGATGCCGAGTGCGTAGGCACGATCACCGAGGAACGTTCCGGTGAAGTTCACGACCATGCCGTTGATGGTGATCGGAATCTCGAACGAATTCCCGGTCGCTGTTCCCGTGCCGCGGAAGAAGCCCATCGAAGCACCGGCCTCCGCGCCATCGATGAGCAGCGCGAACGACGACACCGCATTGCAGACACCACGAAACAGCTGCGCATCCGGCGGAACATCGAGGCACGTACCCTCTGCGCACAGGATGTACGGACAGTCGGCGAAGTCTTCCGAGTAGGGCATCGGCTCGCCCGTACCCGTGTTGATGTATCGGACGAGGCTCTCGCAGGTGAGCGTGGTGACCTGCTCGGGCCGGTAGTCGGGCAGCTTGTCGGGATCGAGCTCGAGGCCCTCGCAGCGGCCCTCGACGCAGGTCTGGCCGCCGGTGCACTCCATGCCGATACACGCCCGCGTGAGTCCCATCCGATAGAACAACGTCTGGCCCTCGACGAGCGTCAGCTTCGCTTCGCGCTTCAGATCGAGCGGCACGCCGCCTTTGAGCGCGATCAAGCTGACATCGATCGGGATCGTTTCGTCTCCGATCAGACCGTAGGACCCCGGCAGTGTGTATTGCGCGCTCGGAATCCCGGGGATCGTCCACGACAGCGACAGCTGCGGAACGCCCGTGCCGCCGCGCGAGACCTCGAGCTGGATCTCGTCCATGCCCTGCGGTGCACGCAGGTCCGTGGCGATGCCGAGGAGAATCTCCGTGCGCGGCTGGCATGCAGCCACGAGCACGAGCGCGAGAATACCGCGTCTCATTCGATGGACCCGACGCCCATCGTCCCCTGGATCGGGTCCTCGGTCGTTCCGTAGTTGATCGCGAGCGAGAGGCCGATCACGGTGATGGACGCGCCGATCACCGTCAGCACCTTCCAGTTCTGGTACCAGCGCTTCATCCTCTCGAGCGGGACGGTGATCTCGCGATCCTGCCCGGCGGCGATCGTGAGCTCGCTGCGGTAGGTCTTGTGACCGGTCGCCGAGACCTCCAGCGTGTGCCCGCCCGCGGTCAGCTCGACCTCGGTCGGCGCGAGTCCCGCGAGCTTACCATCGATCACGATGGCCGATCCGTCGGCCGTCGACTTGATGCGAACGCGCGCCGTCTTGATGATGGCGACGAGGTCGACCTTGAGCTCCTGCGCGACACCCGCCGCGACGGTGATCTCGCGCTTCGTCGGCTCGTGCCCCTCGGCGCTGATCTCGATGATGTGGATGCCGGCTGCCAGCGCAAGCGGCGCGGCGAGCGGTGCCTTCCCTGCGACACGACCGTCGACGGTGATCGTCGCACCGACCGGTTTCACCACGATGGCAACATCGGCAAGCAGCGCCTTCATCTCGGCGATCAGGTTGTTGACCTCGGCGACCTCCTCGGGCGGCAGGTTGGTTGCCTCGGCGAGATACTTCTGCAGCGTCGCGATCGCGTCGGAGTAACGGAACAAGCCCTGCTGCGCGATCGCGATGTTCTTGAGCACGGCCGGCACCGGACGGAGCCGGTACGACTCGGTCAGCTCGGCGAGCGCGCCCGCGTGATTACCGACCTGCAGCAGCGCGACCCCTTGGTCGAAGTGCCGGCGCGCCTCGTCACCGGGATCCGGCGTCGGTACCGGCACTGGCATCGGCGCCGGTTGCGGAGCCGGTGGCGGCGGTGCCGGTTGGGCGAACACCGCCGACGAGAACATCAAGACCAGCCCGATCAATAACGCGCGCATCATGGGTCCACACAAAAGGCGAGATCGATCTCGTAGACATTGCCCGTGACGCCGGCTCCGACATCCGTGAACGTGAGCACCCAGTCTCCGTCGAGACGGCGACCGCTTCCGTAGACGTACGTCGAGAACGGGACGTTGGGATTGTAGTTTTGGTAGAACGGGTGGCTGGCGGACGAGATCGGCATCGTGGCGTCGTCGCGGAGCTCGGTATCCGGGAAGTAGCCGCCGCTGACGTTGTTGACGCTGACATCGCGCGGGACTCCATCCGGCGCCGTGATCCGGATGTCGATCTGAGACGGATTGTAGAGATCCATCCGCAGGACAAAGTTGTGCAGACGGCCCGTCATCGGGATCTTGAACGTCTTGGTGAGCGTGCCAAGGTCGGGAATCGGCGACGAGATCATGTCCTTGAAGTTGTAGAGAAGCTGGCCCGGCGGGCATGTGACAGCGAACGTCCAGGCGCAATTGCTGTCGTCATTGTCAGGCGCGGCGTTCCCATCGTTGTCGAGAGTGTCATTGCAGGCCACCTCGCCAAAGCACGCGGTCGACTGTGCGCAGCCCGGATCGTCGCAATCCGCCGCGCCATCGTTGTCGTCATCCACGGTGTCGCCGCAGGCGGGCTCGATCAGACACCACGCGGTTCCGGCGCAGGACTCGTTGCCGCCCCCCGTGTCCGCACAGTCAATGTCGCCATCCTCGTCGTCGTCGAGTCCGTTGGCGCAGATGCCAGGCCCGATACCGCACGCCGTGAAGCAGTCGGGATCCAAGCAATCCGCGCGATTGTCCTTGTCGTTGTCGAGACCGTCGTCGCAGGCGTCCTCGACATTGCGGCACGGTCCGACGTTCAGGCAGTCCTTGTCGGCGCAGTCGACGTGGGTGTCGTTGTCGTTGTCCTGCCCGTCACCGCAACAGCGATCGGTGCCCTCGGAACACTCGCCAACCACGAAGCCCGGCGGGATGTCGTCGGAGCAGACCGGTCCCATCACCAGTGCTGCGAGACACCCAATCGCCACCAGTCGCCCTAGCACTCGTCGCCAACCCGCCATGGATTCCAATCGTATCACGGCACTACGCGCGGCAAGCACGCGGGCGGCGAGCTCAGTCTTCGATCTCGATGATGATCTCTTCGGACATGATCACCTCGTCGCTCGTCGCCTGAGACGCGGGTGCGTCGACCGCCGATTTCTCGGGCTCGGCGGAGGCAGCGCCCGGCTTGGGAATGATCTCGGCGTCGGGCTTGGCCTTGTCGTCGTCGTCGTCGTCGTCCTTGGACTTCTCGATCAACGTCGCAACCGCGGTCGGTGGCGGGTCAATGCTCTGACCGCCATCATCGGCGGTGGTCGACGGTGCGGGCCACGCAGGCCCGACGGGCTTTGCCTTCTGGCATCCGATCGCGATGGTCAATACGGCGACTGCCAGCAACGAGCGACGCATGACCGTTAGGGTAGCATGACGTTCCCATGGTCGAAGTTGGCAAGAAAGCACCTGCGTTCAACCTCGAGTCGAGCGATGGCGACAAGGTCAAGCTCGCGGATCTCGCGGGCAAGGTGGTCGTTCTGTATTTCTATCCGCGCGACAACACGCCGGGCTGCACCGTCGAGGCCGAGGGCTTTCGCGACGCGATCCCCGCGCTCAAGAAGCTCGGGGCGGTCGTGCTCGGTGTCAGCAAGGACTCGATCGCGTCCCACTGTAAGTTTCGCGACAAGTACAAGCTGACCTTCCCGCTGCTCACCGACGCCGACGGCAAGACCATGGAGGCCTACGGGGCCTGGGGTGACAAGGTCCTGTACGGCAAGAAGATGAAGGGCATCATCCGCTCGACGGTGCTCATCGATAAGACGGGCAAGGTCGCGCAGCACTGGCCGAAGGTCAGCGTGAAGGGTCACGTCGACGCTGTCGTCGAGGCCGTGAAGACGCTCGTTACGTAATCGTTGCTACATCAACTGTGCGTGTGAGCCCACCGTAGATATGCGTGAGACGAACGCCTCGCGTTGCTCATCCCTTGTCGCGCGCTACGGTGACGTACTCCCATGCCCATCCAACGCGCCAACGCGCGCATCCTCGTTGTCGACGACGAGGAAGACACCGCGATGCTTCTGCAGGATCTGCTCAAGCGCCGCGGCTATGACGTGGAAGCCGTGTTCTCGGCCGCGTCGTGCCTCGAGCACATGAGGCGCGACCCCGCCGATGTCGTCGTCTGTGACATCCAGATGCCAGGCATGAACGGCATCGAGCTCTGCGATCAGCTCTATCACCGCTATCCGGACTGCGCGCCGATCGTGCTCACGGGCTATGGTCGTCTCGACACCGCGATCGCTGCACTGCGTGCCGGCGCGTGGGACTTCCTGACGAAGCCTGCGTCTGCTGACGTTCTCGAGATCGCGATCGATCGCGCGCTCGAGGAGTTCGCGATGCAGCGTGAGGTCAAGCGCCTCATCACCGAGCGCTCCTCCGATGATCCGATCCCCGATCTGCTCGGCGAGAGTGCAGCGATGCGCGAGCTGCGGCGGACGATCCGTCGCATCGCCTCGACCGACGCGACCGTGCTCATCCAGGGCGAGTCCGGTACCGGCAAGGAGAACGTCGCGGGTGCACTGCACCGCCTGTCTCCGAATCGCAAGGATCACCCGCTCGTCGCGATCAACTGCGGCGCGATGCCGGCCCCGCTCCTCGAGAGCGAGCTGTTCGGTCACGTGAAGGGCGCGTTCACCGACGCGCGCACCACGCGTCGCGGTCTGTTCCTCGAAGCCGGTCGCGGCACACTCCTGCTCGACGAGATCGGCGAGCTGCCGCTCGAGATGCAGGCCAAGCTGCTGCGCGTCCTCCAGGAGCGCACCGTCCGCCCTGTCGGTGGTGACGAGGAGATGCCGTTCGATGCGCGCATCGTCGCGGCCACCAACCGCGATCTCGAGGGCGAGGTCGAGGAAGGTCGCTTCCGCGAGGATCTGTTCCATCGCATCAACGTCGTCGCGATCAACGTGCCGTCGCTGCGCGAGCGCTCGGGTGATGTCCTGCTCCTCGCGAACGCGTTCATCGGTCGCATCGCGGCGCGCCGGC
This sequence comes from Haliangiales bacterium, assembly GCA_038322185.1. Lineage (GTDB taxonomy): Bacteria > Myxococcota_A > Polyangia > Haliangiales > Haliangiaceae > JABFXX01. Next base: position 1,846 of record JBBQFU010000058.1, on the reverse strand, counting down.
AGACCTTCGGTCACACGCTCTCGCGTGCGGCCGCTCAGCGTCTCGTCGACTACAACTGGCCCGGCAACGTTCGCGAGCTCGAGAGCTGTATCGAGCGTGCGACGGCGCTGTGCCGGACGCAGGAGATCGACCTGCCCGACCTGCCAAAGCATGTCGTCGATCACCAGCCCACGCGGCTCGAGATGTCGACCACCACGCCGGCCGAGCTGCTCACGCTCGACGAGATCAACCAGCGCTACGTGCGTCAGGTCCTCGCGGCGGTCGGCGGCAACAAGACGCGCGCCGCGAAGATCCTCGGGATCGATCGCCGCTCGATCTATCGCCGCCTCGAAGCTTCGCCCGCGCGCACCGATTAGTGGAAGTCGCGGCTGTCGACCTCGGCCACGGGCCGCGATAGCTCTGGCCGCCATACGCGCTCCGCGATCAGGTGCACGATTCCCTCCTGCACTTGCAGGCGGCCGGTCACACCGAGCAGTGACGTCGTCTTGATGATCGATGCGTACTCGGCGAACACCTGCGCCCAGACCACCAGGTTCACGAAGCCGGTCTCGTCCTCGAGGGTCATGAACACCACGCCCGCCGCCGTGCCGGGCTGCTGGCGGCAAATGACGATGCCCACGTACTCGAGGCGCTGACCGTCGCGCCCGCGTGACACCGTCCTCGCGTCGGGCCACTTGTGCGCTCGGAGCTCGGCGCGGAGCGGCTGAAGCGGGTGTCCCCGGGTCGAGTGATCGCTGGCGCGGTAGTCCCAGAAGATCTCATCCATCTTCGAGAGTGCCGCAAAGCTCGTCGCGTTCACGTCGCCGCCGAGGTCGAGTGACTCGTCCTGGCGGCGCACCCACCCGGTCACCTGCCACAGCGCATCGCGGCGCTCAGGAACGAGCCCGCCGAGTGCGCCGGTCTCCGCGATCGTCGAGTGCGTCCGCACTGGCAAATGCGTCCGCCGCACGAAATCCTCGACGCTGGTGAGCTCGCGCTCGCGCCGTGCGTTCACGATGCGCTCGCCTTCGCTGATCTGGATGCCCTTGATCCAGCGCAGGCCCATGCGGACCGCGAAGCCAAACTCGCCGCCCGCGGGCTCGAGCGTGCTGTCCCAGTCGCTGGCGCCCACATCGATCGGCCGGATCTCGAGCCCGTGGCGCTGCGCGTCGCCGACGATCGTCGCCGGTGAGTAGAACCCCATCGGCTGTGCGTTGAGCAGCGAGCACACGAACTCGGGCAGGTAGTGCTTGCGCATCCAGCACGTCGCATACGCGATGAGCGCGAAGCTTGCGGCGTGAGACTCAGGGAAGCCGTATTCGCCGAAGCCGCGGATCTGTTCGAAGACACGCTCGGCGAACTCGCGCGCGATGCCCTTCTGCTCCATGCGCGTGACGAGGCGTTCGCGATGCTTCTCGATGCGGCCCGAGCGCCGCCACGCGGCCATGTCACGACGTAGCTGGTCGGCCTCGCCGGGCGTGTAATCGCCTGCGACCACCGCGAGGCGCATCACCTGCTCCTGGAACAGCGGGACACCGAGGGTCTTCGCGAGCACGGCTTCGAGGCACTCGTGCGGGTACTCGACCTTCTCGAGGCCTTTGCGCCGACGGAGATACGGGTGGACCATGCCGCCCGAGATCGGGCCGGGGCGAACGAGCGAGACCTCGACGACGAGATCGTAGAACGTGCGCGGGCGCAGCCGCGGCAGCATCGACATCTGCGCGCGGCTCTCGATCTGAAACGTACCCACGGTATCGGCGGTGCAGATCATGTCGTAGGTCGCCGCATCCTCGGCGGGGATGGTCGCCATCGAGAGGTCGATGCCGCGGTGCTTGCGCAGGAGATCGAGGCCGAGGTGAAGCTGGTG
>JBBQFU010000057.1:0-34912 GCA_038322185.1 Haliangiales bacterium | reverse complement strand
GGGCGATGCCGCCTCGGAACCGATGCAGCCCATCGAGCGGGTGTTCATCCTGTGACCGTCGAGCCCGCCTACGAGCTGGCGCCTGGTAGTGGCGCGCTGGACATCGCGACCACGGATCTCGACGACGCCACGCGCCTCGTGCTCGCCGAGCTGTGGCAGCAGCGCGCCGACTCCGAGAGCGCGGTCCGTACCGTGTTCCAGCAGCTCGCCGATGCGTTCGCGGCCACCGGCGCGCACCCCGAGGTGATCACGCTCGCGCGCCGCGCGGCCGAGGATGAAGTTCGGCACGCGGCGGTATGCACCGAGCTCGCGACCGCGTATCGGCGCGAGCATGTAGCGCCCGCGGTCGAGCCGGCCGTGCGGCTACCGGACTACGTGGCAGATCGCCGGCTGCGCGCGGCACTTCACGCCGTCAACCTGTGCTGCATCGGCGAGACGATCGCGGTCGCATTCGTCGAGGCGTGCCTGGCGGACTGCGCCGATCCGACGCTGCGTGAGATCCATCGGCGCCACCTCGCGGACGAGGTCCGGCACGCGCGAGTTGGCTGGGCGCATCTGGCATCGCTCACCGAGGCGGAGCGGGCCGCGGTCGCGAGCTGGGTGCCCGAGCTCGTGCGTGCTCAGCTCGCCGGCTGGGAGGAGCGCCTCGGCGAGCTGCCCGAGGGCGGCGTTCCCGGTCATGCGTATCCGCCGCGTGCTGCGCTGATCCGCGCAGTGCAAACGGCTGTGCGCGACCTCGTCCTGCCGGGCTTCGAATACGTGGGAATCGCTGTGCAGATCTCGGCGTGAAAAAGTGAGTCCGGATTCGATCGTGACGTGTTACATGACGCCCGAATGAGTCTCGCTCGGCGCACGGTTGAGGAATACACGAAGCTCCTGTCCCGCGCATTCAACGGAGCGATCGAGGTCGACGGTCAGCGGATCGTGGCCCACCCGAGCGGCACGCTGCTCGCTCGCGCACCGCGCAACGCCCAGCCCGTCGCTCCGCCGCAGCTCATCTGGTCGGCACCGGCCGCCAGCGATCGCGACAACGACTGGTCCGACGTCTAGTCGGCCTGGCCACCACAGTCTTCCGTCTTCGTTGACGGTCGACTGAACCGTCGAGGGGAGATCGACGGTCAGTCGACCGTGAAGTGTCGAAGAGCAAGCCGGTCCTTGCTAGTCGACCTTGGGCGCCGCCTCGAGCGCGATCACGCTCGCGACCAGCGCCGGATCGCTGCGGCGCTCGCTCGCGGTCGGATACAGCTCGGGCCGGATCTGGCCGAGCTCGCGCTCGCACAGCTTGGACCACTCGCTGAACCAGCCCAGCTCGGTCGACTTCGACAGGCACACGCCATAGGCATCGAGCGCGCGCAGCGCGAGTGGGTCGGCCTTCTCGGTGAGCACGTCGCAGTAGCTCTCGATCTGGTCCTCGGCGTAGGGGCCCGAGCGCAGGTCCCTCGGGATCTCCGCGGTGAACAGCGCGTCGGCGAAGTGCTGCGAGATCTGGCCGATGCGGGCGGCCGCCGCGATCGAGCTCGCGTTGTCCTTGAGGGACAAAACCTGGCTGAACTTCTCGGCAGCCCGGCGGCCTGCCGCCTCCTTGCCTCCGAGCCACGCATCGAAGCGCGTCATGCTCTTCCTGGCGACCGCGGGCCGCTGCGCGCTGAAGTCGAGGTTGGTCGGGAATGCGAGCGTGAAGTACGCCTCGAGCTCGACCGTGGCATCGGCGAGCTTGGCCTGCGCTGCGTGGTGCCGCGCCATGCCGTACTCCGGCGTCGATGGGCTGACCTTGGCGTACTCGCGGAGCGCTGCCGCGAATGCTTCCTGCGCAGCACGCACGGCGCGCGCATCGCGCGGCATCACGGTCAGCTTGATCTTCGAGTCGGGACCGCACTGGGTGCGAAGCCCGCGGGTGGCTTGCGCGTTGGCCCGCGATGCGACGGCGCGCTCGCGCGAGACCTTGATGCATGCACCGTCGACGGTCTTGCTCGCGCAGCTCCGGCGGAACAGCACCTGGCCGAGCTTGCTGTACGCGGTCACGAGCTTCGCCGAGCCACCCCTGCTGCCGTGCACGCGGACGTATTCGCGCAGGTGCTTGACCACGGCGTCGTCGTCGCCGCGCTTCTCGTAAATCGCAGTGAGTGCGAACGCGGCCTCGGCAGCCTCCGCGGGCTTCCTGGCGCCGAACGTGCGCACGAAATACTGGGTGTCCTCGATCGCCTTGTCGTCGTGGCCGATGCCCTTGAAGTAGAAGACGGCATCGTTCATCGCGTCGTAGGCGTCTTGCTCACCGGCATACCTCTTCGCGTACTGCTCGAGCTTCTTCGCAGCCTCCGCGTAGAACGCCATATCGGCGTATGCCTTGCCGGCGCGGAGGATGCTCTTCGCGGTCAGCTTCGACTTCGGATAGAACCGCTCGAGCATGTCGAACATGCGGATAGCGGTCTGCAGCGAGCGCCCTTGCTCGAAGCACACGCCCGCGTTCCACAGCACCTCGTCGTTGGTCCCGTCCTCGGGGTTCCGGTTGTAGATGTCGAGGAAGGCGAGGCCGCACTTGACGTACTCGGCGAGGTCGCCGGACTTCTTGGCGCGCGCCTCGATCGCCTGTGCACGGTTGCGCAGGGCGACCACCGTGATGCGATCGAGCTTCTTCTCCAGCTCGGGGTGGTCGGCGAGCAGCTTGGTGTCCGCCAGCATCTGCTCGGCGAGCGCGAGCAGCGCTGCCTCGTTGTTCTGCCGGATGTAGACGTCGACGAGCAGCATCGCCGCGTCGTCGGCGGCGGGATGGTCGGGATGCCGCGCCATGATCTCCTTGAACAGCGGGATGGCCTCGGTGAGGTGGTCGAAGCGGCGCAGGACATTGGCCTTGAGGAGCTTCATCTGGACCAGCTCGTCCTCGGGCGGCGACCTGGTCCTCGCGAGGTAGAGGTCGAACGCAGCAAGCATCCGCTGCTCGCGCTGCGGGATCGGTTGCGGTGCACCGGCGGTCGCTTCAGCGACGGGCGCGGCGGCGCGCGGATCGCTGTCGTGGGCGGCGAGATAGGCCTGCACCGCCGCGAAGGCCGCCTCGTTCTGGCGCTTGGGATCGAGCTTGCCCGTGGTGACGAGCTCGGTGAATGCGACCGCGGTCTGTTCCCACAGCTCGGCCTGGAGACGTGCGTCCTTCTCGCGCTCGGCGCGCGCCCACAGCAGATCGGCGCGGTAGTACGCCGACATCGGCGCATCGGTCGCAGTCGGGAAGGTCGCGAGGTAGGTCGCGTAGAGCTGGTTCGCCGCCACGAACGATTCGTTCGAGTAGGTCTTCGCGTACTCGTTGTGATAGGCACGCGCGAGCTCGCCCGACATCGCGGCGGCATTGTCGCGGCAGTCGGTTGCCTGAGCCGCGGGCAGCACCTGCTTGCCGGCGAGCGCGGTGTACAGCCGGTTGAGGTCGACGATCTCGCGCACCTTGTCGACATTCGTCGCGCCCGGCAGCGTCAGCATCGAGTGCGCCACCTCGTACTGCCACTGGCACACATTCGCGTGCCTGGGCGACAGCTTCATCAGCTCGCGGAACGCGTAGATCGCCTTGTCGCTCTTGCCTTGTTCCATGTAGAAGCCGGCGAGTGTCTCGAACATGTCGAACGCGCCAGCATTTGCGACGCGCTTGAACGCGACGAGCGCCTTGTCGACCTTGCCGACCTCGGAGTACGCGCGCACGAAGTCCTTCTTCGCGCTTCGATTGAGCACGGCGTGCTTGGGTTCAGTCTCGGTGGCCTTCGCGACCTGGAAGAACGTCTCGAGCGCCTCGTCGTGTCGTCTGCGGTTGAGCTGGATCCAGCCCAGCTTGTACATCGCGTACCAGTACACGTTCGACTGCGGCGACTTGAGCACCAGCTTGTAGCGCTCCTGCGCGTCGACGAGCTGGCCTGCCTCGAAGTAGTACTCGGCGAACGCGAGGTGCGCCTCCGCGACGTACTTCGACGCCGGGTAGTTCTTCAGGAGCTTGTCGTACACGGCACGCGCCTGCGTGTAGTACGTGCCGGCCTGCAGCGTGTACGCGTAGACGAACAGCGCGAGGTCCATTCGCTTGAAGTTCTGAAACGCCGTGGTCTCGGTCAGCGACTTGTAGGTGACTGCCGCTTTCGCGAGGTAGCTCCGCGCCGTGGCGGCGGCCCGCTTCGACGCTGGCAGGTTTTTCTTCAGCTCGAGCTCGACGGACTGCAGCCGGAACAACCGGGCCTGCTTGGCATAGAGCTCGCCGAGGCGGAAGTAGAGCTCGCTCTTCTCGTCGACATCGGCGTCCGGGGTCGCCACGAGCAGGTTGATCAGGATCTGCTCCTGCTCCGCACGAATTGGCGAGGTCAGGAACTCGATCTCGATGATCCGGTCGGCGCTGACCGGTGCCGGCGCTGGCACGGCCACGCGCTCCTTCGGCTTCACACGCGTCGACAGCTTCACATCGACGGTCAGCGTCTGACGCTTGGGCGTGTCGGCGGTTGCAAGGGCGGTGGATGCGACGAGACCTGCGAGCACGACGCGTAGATGAGCCATCGCTCAGCAAGATGCGCGCGCATCGCGCGGATTGCGTCACAGCCGCTCCGCGTCCCGTCACGGGTCCGCAAAACGTTGTCACGTTTGTGTGGTCAGCGAATGCGCTCGAGGATCTCGTCGCGCGTCGCCACGTTCTTGTCGACGAGCAGCGCGAGCAGCTTGCGCAGCACGCTCTCGTCACGCTCGACGAGCGCTTCCAGCCGCGAGATGCGCTCTTGCAGCGCATCGATCTCGGCGTCGCGCTCTGTCATGGGCGGCCCCACATGGCCCTGGGGCACCGGCTGCACCCTTGTCTGCTCGAGCGGCGGCGGACGCGTGGGCTTGGGCCGCGACGGCAGCCCCTCACGGCGGCGCGCGGCATCGATCTCGGAGGTGTCGGGGCGGCGGAGGTGGGTGCCGCTCTCGCTCGGCGACAGCACGTCGTCGGCGTCGATTGACAGCGGTACGTCGACCGCCGCGCGCGACAACATGCGGCCAAAGCCGCGCCGGTAGAACTTGCCGATCGCGCGCTCGATCGCCTTGGGACCCGCGAGGTAGGGCCGGATGTTGAGCTGGGTGCGAATGCGCAGCTCGTCGACCACGCCCTGGTTCATCGGCTCCGCCATCGCGACGTCGAGGAACTTCATCGGCTGCGCGAACGGGATCAGGCTGTTCTGCTCCGCGAGCTCGCCGGGCACCAGCTCGAGCACCGTCGGGTGAATGTCGAGCTGATCGAGATCGACCGACTCGATCCCGAGCTGCACGCTAAGCACGCGCACGAGCTCGGCCTCGCTCACCACTTTCATCTCGACGAGCGTGCGACCTAGCGTGCCGCCCCACCGGCGTTGCTCCGAGAGCGCCATGCGAAGCGACTGCTCGCTCAGCACGCCGGCTTCGACCAGCATCTCACCGATCTTCTTGCGCGCCATGATGCTGCGGACACTAACCTATTGGGCGACGACGGTGGCGTGACCCGTGGCGGCGAGCGTGCCGAGGAACTTCTTCACCTGAGTGCGCGCGAGTGCGATGTCGGTCGCCACGAAGTGACCGTCGCTGCCCGAGGCCTGATTGAACTGCGCGAGCACCACCGTCGCGGTACCGTAGTTATCGACGATCGGCAGCGCCACCGTCGAGCGGCCGCGCAGCGTGATGCCCTCGATGTCCTGCGCGTCAGGGTTCATCGCGATGTCCGCACCGAGCGCGGTCGCGAACGCCTCGAGGCCGCGGTTCGGCGAGTACTGGTCGACGAAGCCCTCGGTCTGCAGGATGTTGCGCGGCGCGAGCATCGTGGTGCCGTCGGGCGCGACCTGGAGCCGGCGCACCATCAGCTGGGCATAGTTCACCGGATCGTTGCGCTCGACGCTCATCTGCGCGAGTGCGAGGGTTGGATTGTCCTCGTCGACGGGCTCGTCACGCACGAGCGTGGCGATCAGATCGGGGAAGTTCACCGGCTCGACCTTGTCGAGCACGTTCAGATAGAACAGACCGCCGGTGCCCGAGAGCACGGCGCCCTTGACGAGTGGCTCGAACGCGACGAAGCCGGGGCCGGTCAGGCCGCCTTGGGAGTGACCGTAGAAGTAGACGCGATCGTCGTCGAACGTCACGGTGCGCGAAAGGGCGGTGTCGTTGATCGTGAGATCGATCGCGAGGCGCATCTGCGACCACGCGTCGGCGGCGCCCTGCAGCGGGTTGTCGCGTGCGGCGACCGGGTTGTTGAAGTTGAAGAACGCGATTGACGGATCGACGCCGCCGCCGCGCGGGCCGTGGAGCACCTGATCGGTCGAGATCACCGCGATGCCTTCCTGTGCGAGGCGCTCCGCCGTGCCGTCCTGGATGAACGAGCGCCAGTCCCCCGTGGTGCCGTGCTGATAGATGCAGATCGGAAACCCCGTCAGCGGGACCGCGCCCGACGGGATGCTGATCGCGAAGCGCAGCGGCTCGGACAGCTGCACGATGATGTCGCCGTTGGCGTCGGTCTTGATCTCACCGCCGGTGGTGATGTACGCGGGCGTGCCGGTCTGCAAGTTCGGTGCGTCGTACGCGCCGGTCCACACCGAGAACGTCGGGTTGTTCGACGGGTTCATCAGGTCGCGCGCGACGGGTGCGGCGACGCTGTACACGGCCTTGCGGATCTTCGGCATGATGCTGATCGCGTCCTGCGTCGTGAACACGGCGGCCGCCACGACATCATCCGCGTCGTCGTCGCCGGGCTCGTCGAGCCAGTCGAACAGCGGCTGGTACACGGTGCGCGCCGCTGCGATCGCATCGTTGCCACCGGTGCCGCGCAGCGCGTTCCAGTCCGCATCGGTCTCGACGTCGCCACCGCTCGCCGCCCCGACGCGATTCGTGATCACGAGCGCGTAGGTCGTGAGATCGGCGAGCGGAAACCCGGGATAGGGCCGCACGACGAGACGGTTCGCGCCGATCGTCTGCGTGCCCTCGGGTCGGAACGTGACGATGACAGGCGAGCGCTCGCCATACGCGGGCGAGTCGGGGTCGATGTCGACGACATAGACCGAGGCCTCGGCGGTCATCGACACGGCGGGCGAGGGCAGGGTGGCGGGATCGAGCTCGCCGGAGAACCGCGCGAACATGGCGGCGTTGAGCCCGAAGCCGTCGAGGTCGCGCTCGGCGATCTGGCGGACGGTGTCGACGATGATGCTGTTCGTCGGGAACTCGGACAGGTCGAGCTTGCCGTCGGCGTGGCGGCGCAGGTCGTTCGGAAACGGAAGCGCGTAGAAGTCGTCGCCGGTACTGCTGCCGGGGACCGCGAAGTAAGCGGTCACCGGATCGTCGCCGCACGCAGCAGCGAGACACACGAGCAGCGCACCGACCGACGGTTTCATGTCGGCGACCCTAGCACCGGTGCCCCCGTCGGGTGGTGCGTCGGATCACACGGTGCGCCGGTAGCGCCAGGTGATCGGGTCTCAGGCCTCGTCGACCAGCGTGATGAACTGCTTCATCAGACCGTCGATCATCAGGTTGCGATCGGTGATCTGGTACTTGCCGTCGCGCCAGCCCGACTGGACTTCCTCGTACCGCTTCTCGTTCTCGGCGATGGTGGCCTTGTAGACGCCCACCTTCTTCACGATGTCTTTCTGATTCCGCACGAAGTACGCGATCATCGACGCGCCGGCTGCGACCGACAGCACCAGGCCGAGCGGACCGCCCAGCGCGTACTTGAGCCCGACGCGTAGTGCGATGGCCAGGCCTGCGCCAATCGCGACCTTCTTGCTGCCCGACCCGTCGATGACGGAGTCCTTGGCGAGCGCCATCGACGTCGATCCCGATGCGATCAGAAGAGCGATGAAGTTGCCCTTCCGGGTCGTCCAGCCGCGGTCGTAGTACTCGCGGATTGCCTGCTTCAGGAAGGCATCGAAGGTCCCGTAAAGCCCCTGTGCCCCCGCGGCGGTCTCTTTCGACGGTTCTGCAGCCACGAAAGGAGCTTAGCACCTAGGTAGGATTTGACAGGGGTATCCCGGTCGCACAGATTCGTGGGGATGCGAACGCGAAGCGCGCTGGCGCTGTTCATCGTCTGTGGGCTCGGTACGGCCGCGCATGCAGACCTGGCAACCGGGCGCGACAAGCTGGTCTCCGGCGATTACAAGCGCGCGATCAGCGAGCTGACAGCCGTGACCGGCAAGGACCGCAACGCTGCGCGGCTCCTGCTCGCACGCGCGCAGATCATCTCCGGCGAGCACGCGGCCGCCGAGGGGACGTTGACGCCGCTGTCGCAGACCAAGGACGCGACGGGCATCGAGGCGCGCCTCCTGCTCGACGACCTGCGCATGCTCACCGGCCGCGGCGCGGAGGCGCGCAAGGATCTCGAGGCGCTCTACAAGGACAAGCCCGATGACCGCGCCGTCCGCACCGCACTCGCCGAGGTTCGCTACAACCAGGGCGCTGCGGTCGAGGCCAAGCTGCTGTTCGACCTGACGGTCAAAGACTTCGACGGCAAGAAGCTCGACCTCGACGATCCAATGCACCTGTATCAGCTCGCGCAGGCGGGCCGCTACACGTCGCAGTACGAGCTCGCAAACGACTCGTATCGCGCGTCGCTCAATCTGCTCAACGCCGCACCTGACAACCTCAAGGCCAAGGTCGCGCCGTTCAAGCACCGGGGCGCCGAGATCGGCGTCGAGTGGGCGGACTTGTTCTCGCGCAAGTACGCGAGCGAGCTCGCCGAGCAGACGCTCGAGGAAGTGTTCAAGGTCAACCCGAATCATCCCGACGCGCACGCAGCGATGGCGGGTGTGATCACCGAGACCTCATATGACCTCGCAGCCGTGCGTCACCACCTCGAGGCGGCACTCGCGGTGAACCCGCGCAACACGCGTGCGCTGCGCGTGCGGGCCTCGATCGAGATCGATCGCAACGAGTGGGACGCCGCCGGCAAGACGCTCGACAAGGTACTCGCGACCAACTCGCAGGACCTCGAGGGGCTCGCGATGAAGGCCACGATCGCGTGGCTGCGCGATGACTTGAAGACGTACGAGGCCGACAAGGCGAAGGCGTTCGCGATCAACCCGAACTACGCGGAGCTGTATCGCATCGTCGCGCGCTCGGCCGTGCGCGAGCATCGCTACGTCGAGGCGATCGAGCTCGAGAAGCAGGCGATCAAGCTCAAGCCCGATTTCTTCGAGGCGATGGCGGGCGCCGGCCTGGGCTACCTGCGCCTCGGCATGGAGAAGGAAGGCCTCGACTGGCTCGACAAGGCGTATCGCGGCGACGGATACAACGTCCGCACCGTCAACACGCTCAACCTGTTCGAGAAGCAGATTCCGAAGGACTACACGTTCCAGTCGACGAAGAGCTTCAAGATCCGCTACCACAACAAGGAGAAGCCGGCGCTGTCGCGCTACATGGAGCCGACGATGGAGCGTGCGTTCGCCGACATGGTGAAGCGCTATAACTTCACGCCGAAGACGCCGGTCGTGCTCGAGCTGTATCCCGACAAGGAGGCGTACGCGGTGCGTACCGTCGGTCTGCCCGATGTCGCGGCGCTCGGCGTGTGCTTCGGCCAGGTGATCACGGCGATGTCGCCGATGACCGGTGACATCAACTGGGGCATGGTGATGTGGCACGAGCTCGGCCACGTGTTCGCGATCCAGCTGTCGAACTCGCGCGTCCCACGCTGGTTCACCGAGGGGCTCAGCGAGTACGAGACGCTGATCGCGCGGCCCGAGTGGCGCCGCGAGAACGACGCCGACCTCTACGGTGCGGTCGCGAACAAGACGCTGCCGTCGATCGGCGACCTCAACAGCGAGTTCATGCAGCCCGACGCGAGCGCGGTGGTCGTCGCGTACTTCCTGTCGGCGGTCACGATCGAGTGGCTCGCGCAGAGCTACGGGTTCCCCAAGCTCGTCGACGCGCTCAAGCTCTACGGCAAGGGCAAGGAGACGCCCGAGGTGCTCAAGACCATCACGGGCAAGACGATCGCGCAGCTCGATGTGGATTTCCGCAAGTACCTCGACATCCGGCTCGCGGCGTACGCGAACACGTTCAAGCTGCCGACGCGCGGCTTCGATGACGTGACCAAGCTCGAGATCGCTGCGGACGCGGCGCCGCGCGATGCGAAGGCGCGGGCCCATGTCGCGCTCGGCCACTACTACGGTGGCGATGCCGAGAAGGCCGAAGCGTCGGCGCAGCGCGCGCTCACGATGGATCCGAAGAACACGATCGCGCGCTACATCATCGCCGAGGTCGCGATTCACAAGAGCGACATGCCGAAGGCCAAGCAGCTCTATGTCGGGCTGATGGCGGACGGTCATGATAGTTACGACCTGCGCTCACGCATGGCGCAGATCGCCCAGGAAGACGGCGACGTCGCCGATGTCGAGAAGCAGCTGTGCGCGGCCAAGAAGCTCGACCCCGAGCGGAGCTACCCGTATCAGGCGCTCGCCGCGATCTACAAGAAGCAGAACAAGCAGGCCGAGTATCTCCGCGAGCTCGAGGCGTACGTGATGCTCGAGCAGATGGAGCTCGCGCCGCTCAAGGAGCTGCTGCTCGATCACGCAACCGCGAAGAACTGGGCGAAGGTCCGCACGTTTGGCGAGATGGCCACGTTCATCAACCCCCAGGACATCGAGATCCTGCAGGCGCTCGGCAAGGCGTATCTCGAGCTCAAGGATGGCGCGAAGGCGCTCTACACCTTTGACACCGCGCTCGTCGCGATCCCCGCACCGCGCCGTCCCGCGCTCGTGCACCTGGGTCGCGCGAATGCGTACGTGGCGCTGGGCAAGCCCAAGGATGCGAAGGCCGCGATCGATCTGGCGATGAAGACCGAGCCCGAGAACGCAGAGATTCTCGCGCTCAAAGCCAAGCTCAAGTAACAGGCGCGCGCCTACGCGCAGCGCCTGCGAGCCGAAACATCCAACTGTGGGCGCAATAGAGCAACGCTGCATACATGGCGCACATACGGCGAAGCCCTAACTCGGGTCGACGGGCTGCGATCGTGCCCTACGAGTTCGGCCCGCTCCTTGAAGAGAGGTCAGACAACCCCCAAGGAGAATGTCGCCATGAACCGTATGTCTTTGTTCCTGTGTGCTGGTGCGCTGGTTGCCGGCTGTGCAACCGAGTCGTCGACTGTCGAGCAGAATGTTACGCAACCCGATCTGTCGGGCTGCGTGAAGATCGAGGGTAGCGACATCGGTCGCATCATCACCCTCGAGGTTCCCGACGCCGACGGCACCGGTACCGTGTCGATCACCTTCACGGGTTGGATCAGCAAAGACGGCGAGAATGGCGAGTACGTTGGTTTCGACCTCGACCTCGACGCCACGTTCTACGTGAAGTCGGGCACCGAGATCGTCGAAGCGTCGGGCACGTCGTGGCTCAACGCGAACGGCACCAGCGGCCCGGCCGCGAAGGGCATCTCCTACGTCGCGATCTGCGGCGCTGACGAAGAGGAGCCGCCGCCGCCCGTCGACGAGTGCGACAACAACGACGACGGTGACCACACGGACGAGGGCGAGTGCGACTACGTTCCGCCCCCGCCGCCGCCCGACTGCGATCACAACGACGACGGTGACAGCACCGACGACGGCGAGTGCGACTACGTCCCGCCCCCGCCCCCGCCGCCCGTCGACGAGTGCGATGGCAACGACGACGGCGACCACACGGACGAGGGCGAGTGCGACTACGTTCCGCCCCCGCCGCCGCCGAACCCGTGCGACCACAACGGCGACGGTGACTCGACCGACGAGGGCGAGTGCCACTACGTCTGCCCGAACCCGTAAGCTCGGACCTTCGTAGGTTCGTGCAACGTCCTCGGCGCTACGACGTCAGCAGCTTCTGTATCGTCTCGATGACCTGACGCAACCGCATCGGTTTATCGAGAAAGATATTGGCGCCGGCGTCTAGCGCCGATTTGCGTGCGTTGTCGCCACCGGCACTGACCGCAATGATCGGGAGGTTCGCGAGGCCCAGCTCGCCACGCGCGGTGCTGATGACCTTCGCGCCGTCGACGATCGGCAGGTAGATGTCGACGATCAGCGCGTCGAACTTCTCCTTGCGAAGGATGTCGATTGCCTCCCGGCCGTCCTCGGCGTTGCGGACCGAGAACGAGACGCCGCCGGCGAACTCGCGGCGGGCCGACCCCTTGAGGCCGTCGTTGATCAGCTGCGCGACGTGGCGGTTGTCCTCGACCACGAGCAGGTGGAACAGGCGGGAGACTGTCTTGGGATCGCGTGCGCGGATCTTGTCGATCACCGACGCGAGCTGGTCGCGCGCGGGACCGGGATGAAACTGGATGCCTGCGCCGGCTTCTTCGCCCTCCGGAACGACGTCGCCAACGCCGGGGTTGTTGCCACGCGTCCAGCGGACGGTGCCCTCGATGGCGATTGGCTCGAGCAGGCCGGGAAAGCTGAGCACGAGCTTGATCTGCTGACCGATCGGGATCTCACGGTTGGTCGCGACGAACGTCCCGCCCGACGACAGGTTCTCCGTGTAGTCGCCGACGAGGTCGTCTGCGCCTTCGTACTCGACGAATAGCGTGACGGGCTCGCGGTCGCTCTTCCGCTGGTCAGAAGACATCTCTCACCCCGAGTCTACGATCTAGCCGGCCTTCGCGGGCACGCTGACGGTGAATATGGTGCCCCGTCCCAGCGTGCTCTGAACAGCTAGGTCGCCGCCGTGATCCTTCACGATTTGCTGGGTCAGCGCGAGTCCCAGCCCGTTGCCCTTGTCCTTGGTCGAAAAGAACGGGTCGAAGAGGCGAGGCAAGACGTCGGGAGGGATGCCGGAGCCGTCGTCCTCGACCTCGATCAGCACGCGGTCCCCGAGGTGCTTCGTACGCAGCGTCACCGTTCCGCCCTTGCTGCCGACCGCTTCGGTCGCGTTGCGGACCAGGTTGACCAGGCATTGCCGCATCTGGCCAGCGTCGATCATGGCGATCGGGTCGCCCGGCGCGAGGTCGAGCGCGAGCTTGACCTGCTTGGTCGCGAGGTCGCCGCGGACGAACGAGGCGAGGTCGCCGACCAGCGTGTTGACCGCCTCGAGGGACGTCTTGGGCTTGGGCAGGCGCGCGAACGACAGGTACTCCTCGGTGATCTGCGTGAGCCGGTCGACCTCGTGGTGGATCGCACGCACCAGCTTGCGCGCCTCCTCGTTGCCCTCGACCTCGTCCTCGAGCAGCTCGGTGTTGAGCCCGATCGAGGACAGCGGATTGCGGACCTCGTGCGTGATCATGGCGGCCATCTTGCCGACGGCGGCGAGGCGCTCGGAGCGCACCAGCTCGGTCTCGCGCTGCTCGACGGCGTGGGCCATCGAGTTGAGCTCGCGTGCGAGATCCTGGACCTCGGCGGGCCCTTTCTCCTCGATGCGGCTGGCGTAGTCACCGCTGGCGACGCGACGGGCGGCGTCACGCAGGCGGCGCAACGGGCGCAGCGTGATCAGGATCCAGATCGTGACCGTGAGGCCAAACAGCACCGCAGCGGCGCCGAGCGCGATGGTGATCCGTCGGGACCGGCGCTCGTTCTGCTCGAGCACCTGCAGGCGCTCGCCGACAAAGCCCTCGAGGAACTTCGCCAGATCCGTCGTCTGCTTCCACAGGCGGCGCTCGCCTTCGCGGAGCGGCACGATGTGCGTCGTGATCACCTCGCTCGCGAGTGGCTCGCCGCGGGTGAGTGCCTGGTCGATGTTGTCGTAGCGGGACTTGAGGCCGTCGATGCCGGTCTGCAGGCGCTCGACGCTGCGGTTGACGTAGTCGAGCTTGCTGTCGAGGTCGGTGATCTTGCCCAGCTCCACCAGGGTCTTCTGGATGGCGGCCAGCTCCCGGTCGCGGCGCTGGCGGGCATTCTTGAGGTTGGCGCTGGCAACCGGGACGCTGGCCTCCTTATCGAAGGACTCGGCGACATAGGACTTGAGGTCCTCGCTGCGCCGCTCCAGGTTCTTGCCGAGCAGGGCCAAGGGCACGTAACCCACCCGAAGTAGGCCCACCCAGTTCTCGAGGGTCTGCTGGTTGGTGACGATGTTCCCCGTCATCGCGCCGATCGTGAGGGTCAGCGCGATGAAACCGAGGAGGATTCGCGCTGATAGCGTCCGCACTCTTCGTGTATACTACTCCCTCTGAGGGAGCCCATGATGCGAGCGTTTTCCCTGACTTGTCTTGCGCTGGTGCTGCTCGCCTTTGGTGGCGCGCCGGCATCTGCGAAGCCGATGATCGCTGTCCTTGGCCTCGAGGTCGCGGACCCGAGCGGTACACCCAGCGCCCAGGACACCCAGGTCGCCAAGGAGCTGTCCGATGGTCTGCGTGCGCGCGCCAAGGCGGGCACCGGCCAGTACCAGCTCGCGCCGGGCTCCGACAAAGAGCTCATCGATCAGAAGCTGCTCAACAACTGCGATACCGAGGCGCCGACGTGCATGTCGACCATCGGTAACCAGCTCGGCGCTGAAGTGCTGATGTTCGGCAAGATCCAGAAGGAGGGCAAAGGCTCCTATCAGGTCACGATCAAGATCCTCGACGTCGGCGGCAAGAAGGTCCTGAAGTCGTCGACGGATCTCATCCCGGTCAGCGAGTCGGCGGGCGCCGCGCCCCAGGGCT
Organism: Haliangiales bacterium; assembly: GCA_038322185.1. Lineage (GTDB taxonomy): Bacteria > Myxococcota_A > Polyangia > Haliangiales > Haliangiaceae > JABFXX01. The sequence continues at coordinate 20,376 of JBBQFU010000057.1, read as the reverse complement.
GGGCCAAGAAGATCTACGCGAAGCTCACCGGCGAGGCGAGCACGGGCACGATCATCGTCAAGCTCACGAACGCCGACCGCGGCACGATCCTCCTCGACGGCGAGGAGAAGGGGAACATCACCAACGGCACCGGTCAGGTCAACGGCATCGCCGAGGGCAAGTACAAGCTCGCCGTCGAGTCTGATGGCTTCCGCCGTTGGGACCGTGATGTCACCGTCAGCGCCGGCGCGACCAACACGATTCCCGTCGAGCTCGAGAAGGGCGTCATCGTGGGGCCCGGTGGCGGTCCTGCCGGCGGCGGTGGCGGTGGCGGTGGTGGCGGGGGTCCCGAGGGCAGCTCGGGCTCCGGCATGTGGAAGGGCGTGTTCGTTGGCTCGATGGTCGTCGCGGCTGCCGGCGGTGGCTGGTGGTACCTGAACTCGACGAAGATCAACGACGAGCGGGAGGCGCAATGCAGCCACGGCATCCGCAACGAGTGCACCCCAACGGGCTCGTCGGAAGGATTTGACAAGGAGGCCTCGGACAAGCGAGGCAACACCGCGGAGAAGATGACCTACGTCGGTGGTGTCGTGATGGGTGTCGGCCTCGGTGTCGCGGCCTTCGCGTTCTACAAAGGCTTCATCGCGAAGGGCTCGTCGTCGAAGGAGCGCAGCAGCGCCCGCGGCACGCGTGGTAAGCGCGTGCGCCGTGACCGCTTCGTGGTCACCCCGATCATCGCCCCCGATGGTGGTGGCGCGACCGTTCGTCTCGACTGGTAGCTCAGCGCGGCCGGATGCGAATCACCACCGACTTCGAGGTCGGTGTGTGGGAGCGATCCGCGATGCTGTCGAGCGGAACCAGTGCGTTCGCCTCGGGGAAGTAGGTGGCGCAGTTGCCGCGCGGCAGATCGTACGGGACGACGATAAATGCCTCGGCGACGCGCTCGCCGTCGTGCCACTCGCCGACGAGGTCCACGACCTGGCGCTCCACGAGGTGCCGCTCGACCATGTCCGCGCCGTTCATGAAGATCACGCGGCGCTCGCCACGCACCCCGCGATACCGGTCGTCGAGGCCGTAGATCGTGGTGTTGTACTGGTCGTGGCTGCGGATCGTCATCATGCGCAGCCGGCCAGGCGGCAGCTTCAGCTCGGGCAGCGGTGACACCGTGAAGCGTGCGCGGCCGCCGACGTTCGAGAACGTGCCGTCGCGGGCGCCGTTCGGCAGCTGGAACCCGTTCGGTGTGCGCACCCGTTCGTTGAACTGATCAAAGCCGAGCACCACCTGCGAGATCTTGTCGCGGACCTTGTCGTAGTCCGCCGCCATCTCGCGCCACGCGACGCGGTCGCCGATCAGTGCCTGGCCGATCTCGGCGACGATCCATGGCTCGCTGCGAAGATGCTCGCTGGCCGGCGGCAGCGTGCCCTGCGAGCGATGCACGATCGACATCGAGTCCTCGACGGTGACGAACTGGCCATCATCCACCTCACTCCTCGCGAGGCACGGCAAGATCAGCGCGCGCTTGCCGGGGTAGAGGTGCGTGCGGTTCATCTTCGTCGAGATGCTCGCCGTCAGCGTGCACGACTCGACCGCCCGTGCCGTCCGATCCGTATCTGGTGCCGCCGACACGAAGTTCCCGCCGAGCAGCACGAACGCGCGGATCTCGCCGCGCTCGATCGCGGCAATCGTTCCCACGGTGTCCTGGCCCGCAATCCGCGGCGGCTCGAAGTCGAACGCGGCGCCGAGGCGATCAAGAAACGGATGCCGCAGGTGATGGTCGATGCCCATCGTGCGATCGCCCTGCACGTTGCTGTGGCCACGCACGGGGCACAACCCCGCGCCCGGTCGCCCGACGTTGCCGCGCAGCAGCATCAAGTTCACGACCTCCTGGATCGTGCGCACCGAGTGCTTGTGCTGTGTGAGTCCCATCGCCCAGCAGGCGATCACGGCCTTCGCGTCGGCATACAGTGCTGCGATCCGGCGAATCGTCTCCTCGTCGACGCCCGAGCACTCGACAATCTCGCTCCACGATGCGGCCATCGCGTGCTCGCGCCACGCAAAAAAGTTATCCGTCTTGTCGGCCAGGAACATCAGGTCCGGCAGATTGCGGGCCTCGCTCTTCACCGTCTGGACCGACGTCTCGCCACCCGCCACTGCATTCGCCGCGTCGACCTCGAGCACGGCCTTGCCAAGCCCGAGGAAGAACGCCTGATCGCCGCCGATCTGCACCTGCACGAATTCGCTCGCGAGTGCCGTGCCGCCCGCGAGCACATCGAGTGGATGCTGCGGATGCGTGAATCGCGACAGCCCCACCTCGCGTAGCGGGTTGATGCTGACGATCTTGCACCCTCGCTTCGCGGCCTCGCGCAACGTCGACAGCATGCGTGGATGGTTCGTGCCGGGATTCTGCCCGATCACGAACACCAGATCGCAGTGGTCAAAATCATGCAGCGAGACCGTGCCCTTGTCCTCGCCGATCACTTCCTTGAGCGCGTTGCCGCTCGACTCGTGGCACATGTTCGAGCAGTCGGGAAAATTGTTCGTCCCGAACATCCGTCCGACGAGCTGATACAAGAATGCAGCCTCGTTCGACGTCCGTCCCGACGTGTAGAACGCGCTCCCATCGGGGCCGGCTGCTCGCAGCTCCTCGGCGATGATCGCAATCGCCGCCTCCCACGTGGTCCTGCGATACCGCCGGTCCTCGCCGAGCACCATCGGTTCGGTGATGCGGCCGAGCTGGCCGAGCTCGAAGTCGCTGAGCGCGCGCATCTCGTCGACCGTCAGTGTCCCCACGAGCTCGGGTGTCGCCCGCGCGGTGGTCGCTTCTTCGGCCAGCGCCTTCGCGCCGTTCTCGCAGAACTCCATGCGGCCGCGGGTCTCGGCCGATGGCTCGGGCCATGCGCAGCCGGGGCAGTCGAACCCGTCGGGCTGGTTCATGTGCAGCAGCGCCCTGGTGCCGCGGGCCACTCCGCTGTCGCGCTGCAGGTGCTTGAGTGTCGCCCACATCGCGCCGAGGCCGCCGGCCGACTTGGGGACCTCGGTCAGGTGCACGTCGGCGAGCGGTACTGCCCGATGCTCGTCGTCGTCCGAAGACACCTGCCATGGTTACCACGGACGCCGCCTCCGGCCGAATCCGTGCGCAGGGAGGCCGGCTCGACTGGAGGCTGCTGCACCACGGGCCCAACGCAGCGGGTCGAGGTGCCGCTGCTGCGCCACGCGCCCGGCGACAATGCCCTCGGCTCGGCGGCGATCTCGCGATCGCTGCGCGCGAGGCGCCGGAGACACCTGCGCAGCCCCCGGACGCCGCAGCAGGCGCTCCGCTGGCGGAACTGAACGCGGGGAACACCGGCCAGCGCTGCTCGCGTGGGATGACGAGGTCATCTGTGCGTCGAGGCATCGTGCAGAACACGTCGCGGCTCTTGTGGTGTCCCGCAGTCGAACGGGTGTGCATTCGGAGCCTAACCAATCTGCGACCTCACCTTCGACGACAAAGCGATCGATGAGAGCCACTGCCGCGCCGTGCCGAGACTCTCCCGACGCTAGCAGCGAGCGCCAGGCGCGATCGCGCGCAGTGTGCGGGTGTGAACGACGGCGCAGGTTTCGAAGCAGTCGTTCAAACCGCGAAGGACGCGACCGAATGCAGGCCGGGACGAGACCGAAACGATGGCGTCGTCTGTCGATTTCATCTTGCCAAGATGAAGAAAAGTATTATTGCCCTTATCAAGATAATGACGGAGGTGGAGCTCGATCTGAAGGTGCGGACCTGGGGCGGTGCGCGTGATGGTGCAGGTCGCAAGAAGTCCGGCAAGCGCAGAGATCCAGTGCATCGCAGTCGCCGCGAAGTCTCGCGCCACCACCCGGAGCACGTGGTGCTTCGCGTCCGCAAGGATGTGCCGCGCCTGCGGCGTGGACCGATCTACCGCGCGCTGCGCAAGTCACTCGCGCGGATGCTTGGCCAGCTTGGCTTCGCGGTGGTCCACATGTCGATCCAGCACAACCACCTCCACTTCATCGTCGAGGCGAGCTCCAAGGCAACGCTCACCGCCGGGATGCAGGGACTCGCGATCTCGGCAGCGAAGGCCATCAATCGCGTCTGCAAGCGCAAGGGCAAGGTGTTCGAGTATCGCTATCACGCGACTGCGATTCGCACGCCGAAGCAGGCGCGACACGCGCTCTCGTACGTCCTCAACAACTGGCGCCGCCATAACGAGGACGAGCGCGCACTGGCCGCGCGGTTCGCGGCGATCGATCCGTACTCCACGGCCCGCACGTTCGAGGGCTGGAAGGAGGCGAAGGAGGCCGTCCTGCCACCTGGCTTCGCGAGCCTCTCGCCGCTCGAAGTGGCGCAGCCTCGAACGTGGCTGCTGCGAGTCGGTTGGCAGCGGCACGGAGGCATCAGCATTCACGAGACGCCAGGCCCCATGAAGTGATCTAGTACTCGCGGCCACTCGAGCCGAGCGATCCCGAGGTGCGTAGCTGGGTGCCTTCGCGGTCGCCCGTTCCAGCACACCGCACGAGATCGCGCGAAGTCTTATTGGCTGCGGGAGAGTCTCGGCACGCGCGATAGCGACGTCGCCCGTTCTCGTGAATCTCGGAAGGCGATGGCGATCTGGCCGATCAGGTGGGTCGGAATCATTCCTGCTCGTCGCCTTTGCCGATCCCGCACACCGCTCAAGATCGCGCGAGGTTCCAATTGGCCCTGCGGGAGAGTCTCGGCACGCGCCGGTCGCGACGTCGCCCCGCTCGTGAATCGATCGACAGAGACGGCGACGTGTTGCCGACCAGGTCGGGTCCGAAACTCAGAATGAGTTCCGTTTCGTCCGTAGCTCGCTCGAGCACACCGCACGAGATCGCGCGAGGTCCCAATTGGCTCATCGGGAGAGTCTCGGCACGCGCCGGTCGCGACGTCGCCCGCTCTCGGAATCGATCACGGTGACCGCGACCTGCGACCAGGTCGGTCGGAAATGATCTGTTTCGTCGCCGTAGCTCGCAGAGCACATCGCACGAGATCGCACGAGGTTCCAATTGGCTCCCTCGGGAGAGTTTCGGTAGGCACCGGTCGCGATGTCTCCATCGACCGCGTTCTCGCCGCGGATGTAGTCACGCGCGGCCGCGGGGGACGCACCCTGGCAAAGGCCTTTACCAGAGCGACGTGGGCAGGTTCGCGCCGGTCAGGTGGTCGAGGCGGCGATGCAGCGCCACACGCTCGGCCGCGATCTCGTGATCGCTGCGAAAGCCGAGGCGGCGAAACACCGGCATCGGTGGGCACCAGCGCCGGAGCGCGTGGTGCGCGAGGAAGCTCATCTGCGTGAAGAACATCGCGCCGAACACGCCGAGCTTCTTACGGCGGAAGATGCTCCGCATCGTCATCGCGGCACTGAGAGTCCCGAGGACTGCGAAGTTCAGCATGAGCGCGCGGTCGATGTTCCACTCGCAGTCGATCTCGGCGAGGCGAGCGCGGATGCGCGCCGGCGAGTCGGCCTGCTCGATCGCCAGCTGGGTCTCGCGGTCAATGCGCTGGTTCGACGCATCACTCGTGTGCTTGCGGATACCGTCAGGGGGGGAGTGCCAGGGGTGCATGAGTTCTCCAGGATCTGCTCAATCGAGGAGGTGCACCTCGGGTGCCATGCGGCCACCGCGACCACAGCGCACTCGGAAGGGTTCTGTCTACAACACGAGCGCGGCGTAGAGCGACATACCGCCTTCGTCCAGGAGCTCCTCGACGCGAGTGAATCCGGCGGCGATCAGCGCCGCGCGCTGCTCGGCTCGGTCAGGATGCAGCCGCGGGTTCTTGCGGGTTGCAGGCTCGAAGTAGTGATCGCAATAGAGCAGCAGCCCACCCGGCACGAGCAGCGAGCGTGATTGCGAAAGTCGCGCTGCACAAACGTGACCGCGGGGGGCTCATCGGCTGCCTCGCGGCAAGCGGCCTCATGGTCGCCCACGGCATGAAGGCCGAGCCTACCGCGGCTGCGCACATCACCGAGGTGAGCACGCGCGAGGTCGTGCATCGCTGCAGAGAAGTCGACGGCGGTGTAGCTGCGAATGCGGCAGCGAGAGAGAATCTCTAGCGCGAGGTGCCCCGGACCAGAGCCCAGCTCGAGCACCCGCAGGGAATCGGCGCTGTGCTGCGTGAGGGCCGAGCAGAACGCGGCAAAGAACGACGGCCGGCACGGCCGATTCTCGATCGTCGCCTGGACCCACGTCCGTGCATGAGCAGGATCGTGGAAGTCGACCGAGGTCGGAACGTCGTCGTCGTGTGAGGTCACGGCGTGCGTTGGATCAGACGCCGGTACGGAACGCCTTGGCCGCTGAGCGCGACGCCGGCTCTGACCCACTCGGCAGTGGTGTCGGCCGCACGCGTGGCCGCTTCGATCGCGTCCTTGGTCGCTGCTGCCCGACCGGTAGTGTCGCTCCACAGCGCTTCGTTGCTACGCTGCGATTCCTCGATCGCTGCGCGCGCTTCATGGAGCGCAGCCTGCGCTCGCCACAGGTGACGATGGCCGTCGATCGGGTGAGTGCCGTGATGCACGGGTAGCGAGTTTTTGCGACGGTCCGCCGACGCATCCCGTTGCAGGAGCGCACCAAGAGGTAAGCAGACCGCAGCGGTGAGGACGATCGCGACGAGCTTTGCCATACGAGCCTGCGCAGTGTCCTCGATCATCGAGGCGCGTGTCGCCTCGACGGTGGTCTTGATACGGGCGGTAATCGTTCTGCAGCGCGGGGTGATCGAGGGAGCGGACTCGAACTCGTGGCATGCTCCTGCCATGGCCGACGGCGACGACATCCTCAAGAAGGCAGGCGGATTCTTCAGCAAGCTCGGCGGTCAGATCAAAGACAAGGCACCCGGCGTCGGCAAGGCGTTGAAAGACGGCGCCGTCGCGGTCGGTGGTGCAGTCAAAGAAGGCGCGACCGTGGCGGGCGCACAGGTCAAGCAGACCGCGAAGCAGGTCACGGGCCTCGGCCGCGGCAATGTGAAGCTCGAGCTCGATCAGACGAAGGCCGCACCGGGCGGCACGATCCAGGGCCGCCTCGTGCTCGCACTCACCGAGCCCGTCGAGGCAAAGCGCTTGGTCGTCCAGCTGCGCGCGCGTCAGAAGATGGTCACGGTCAACCGCGACTCCGGTGGTCGGAGCGTCGGGACGCAGCACGCCGATGTGTATAGCTTCGACATCGAGCTCGGCGGCGCGACCACGTATCAGTCGGAGACGTTGTCGTTCGAGCTCACGATTCCGCCTGATGCACTCGATCTCAAGGCATCGGCGCCATCGACACCGCTGGGCGAGGTCGCGCGGACGATCGCATCGGCGGTATCACCGACCGCAGGACCGATCGAGTGGCAGGTCATCGGCACGCTCGAGATCTCGTGGGGCCGCAACCTCACGAGCGAAGTCGACATCGCCGTCACGCGTTAGACGGTGCCGTAGCTGAGCAGGTCCGAGGGAATCTCGGCCGTTGCATCGTCGCTGTACAGGACCGCGATCTCCGGCGCCGTGCGGCGGTGGTCCTTCGCGATCGTGGCGAGATCTGCGGGACGGAAGATCTTGGGCGCATGATCGTGGATGCGCACCGTGTGGCCCTCCGAGAACGGCGGCTCGCGAAGCTGGCGCGCAGCGTGCTCGGCGAGAAGCCCGCGACACGCTTTCAGCTCGGCGGGAAGCGCGGCGATCAGCTTCCGACACGCGGCCCGTGCGGCAGGAAACGCGGCACGTAGTTCGCGACACGCGCCCCGGGTGGCGGTAACCGCAGGAAGCGCAGTGAGCTCGGTAGGAAATGCGGCGAGCGGTCGTGGTGATTCGACGAGCAGCTCGCGGTAGCCGAGAGACTCGCGCAGCAGCAACAGGCGCTTTGCTTCGGCCATCGCGGCGGCGTGGTTCGTCGCGTCGAGGAGCGCATGAAACAGCGACAGGGACGCGAGCTCGTCCCGGGGCGCGGCCCGCATGGCTCGCTCGTAAGTCTCGAGCGCGTCCGCGTGCCTGCCGAGCTTCTGGCGCAGATGCCCGAGCTGAACCGCAGCATGCGCGAAGAATGCATCTGCAGCTCGCGAGTCGACGAGCTGCTGCAGCAAGCGCTCCGCTTCGATGATGTTCCCGCCATCGCGCAGCTGGAGGGCTCGATCGAAGAGGAACCGGATGTCGTCAGGTGCTTGCATCCGCTAGACGGGGAGCATATCGCGCGGCTACAGCGCTGGCGGGATCGCGATGGCGCCCGTCCACGGGATCGCGATGCAGGCAGGCAGTGCGAGGCCGCCTGACGCAGACTTAGCGCTTGCGAGGTTTTCGAACCCGGCTGCGCTTGGTCGCCGTGGGCATCTGCAGGCCGAGATCGTTGGGATCGATCTTGCCGATTCCGACCTTGTCACCCTTGGACGTGGTCGACAGGGTCGGGTACTCGCCACGCGCCGCCTCGACGAGCCCGGCACCCTCGCACGCACGGAGGAGATCCATGATCGCTGCGGACGACCAGCCGCGCAGCGCACCGCGCTCCGGCATCTCGTCGAACCGCGGGTCATCGTCGGTACCGTTGGCGATCGCGGCGATCCGCGTGCGACCAAACCGGCCGTTGAGCGAGCCGACCAGCATCAGCAGGCTGCGAACCGCTTTGACCTCGGCCTCGGCGAGACCGGTGATGCGGCCATGCGCGAGCGCCTCGCAGTTGTCGCATGCACCACACTTGCGGTCGCGGCTCTTCCAGTCGGCATCGCCGAAGTACTCGAGGATGAACTGGCGGCGACAGCGCGGGTAGTACGCGTAGTCGATCATCAGGCGCAGCTTGCCGCGCTCGACATCGGCGCGACGCTGCAGCGATTGCACGTCGAGCGGCGCGTAGACACCGGGCTGGGGCCGCGCCGCTGCGAGGCGCTCGTCGTCGCGCGACAGCATGCCGTGCTTCTCGAGCACACGGATCGCCGCCGAGATCGTCGCGGCCGATGGCGAGCCTTGCGTGCCAGCCGGCAGCAGCGGCTTGAGCCGCCCCTCGACATCATCTTCGCCACGCCCACGCAGCAGGCCGAGCGACGGCTGCTCCTTGAGCAGCTTCCACAGACCGCGCAGCAGCTCGGCCGACGGGAACGATGCGTCGATCAAGAACTCCTGGAGGCGGATGTCGCCGTGGTTGAACAGCAACACGCACCGGCACGGCTTGCCATCGCGCCCGCCACGACCGGCCTCCTGGTAGTAGGCCTCGGCGCTGCGCGGGATGTCGGCGTGAACGACGAGCCGGATGTCGCTCTTGTCGACACCCATGCCGAACGCATTGGTCGCGACGATCACGTCGAGCTGGTTCGACATGAACACGTCTTGCGCCTTCGTGCGCACGTCGTCCTCGAGACCCGCGTGGTAGACGCGCGACCGCATGCCCGCCTGGCGCAGCGCCGTGGAGTACGCCTCGGCATTCTTGCGCGTGGCCGCATAGACGAGAGCGACGCCACCCTCGCGCATGCGCACGAGCTCGGCGAGCTTCGCGACCTTGTCAGCGGTGCCGCCCGACTTGTCGACGGTGTAGTAGAGGTTCGGCCGATCGAAGCCGCGCACGTGCGGGCGCGCGCCCTCGATGCCGAGCTGCAGCGCGATGTCCTTGCGAACTTCGGGCGTGGCCGTTGCCGTGAACGCAGCGATCCGCGGCGGCTTGAGCGACGTGATGACCTGACCGAGCCGCCGGTAGTCCGGGCGGAAGTCATGTCCCCATTCCGAGATGCAGTGCGCCTCGTCGATCGCGACCAGCGCGATCTTGCTCGCACTCGCGTGCAGCGCCTCCACGAAGCGCGGGCTACGGAATCGCTCCGGCGCGACATAGACGAGCGTGAACGCGCCCGTGCGAATGCCCTCGATGATCTCGCGCTGCTCTTCGGCATTGGCCTGCGACGTGAGCGCGACCGCGGGAATGCCGCGCGCGCGCAATGCGTCGACCTGATCCTTCATCAACGCGATCAGCGGTGACACGACGAGCGTGACGCCACCTCGCTCACCGAGCACGACCGCGGGCAGCTGATAGCAGAGCGACTTGCCCGCGCCTGTGGGCATCACCGCGATCACCGGTTTGCCGCTGAAGATGTCCGAGATGACCTCGGCCTGCCCTGGCCGCAGCGACTTGTGACCGAACCGCTCGAGCGCGCGTGCGAGGACCGCATCGCCGCCGGTGCTCTCGCGAGCGCTGGTCACATCACCAAACATCGAGCGCACCCTAGCAAAGGGGTCCGACCTTTTCGGCCCAGGCGTGATTTCCTCGTCGGAAAACGAGAGTAATTCAGCGGGGCAGAGTGCTACGTCTTGCGTCAGATCTGCACGCTCCGGAGTGGTCAGAACGCTCCAGTTCGTCCGTTCAGGCCAATCCAAGCGAGACGGGATCGCGCCCGTCGTTTGCTTATGTAAGCCGCGATGCCCGGATTGACGTTGCTGTTGCAGCACCTCGCACTCGCCGTGCGGCTGTCGGCAGCGACGCCGATCCCGATCGACCCCGAGGTCGCCATGGCGCACGTTCAGGCGGCCTCCATGGCGTCGACGGATCTCGTGAGCGCCGAGCTGCTGCTCGCGATGGCATTCATCGAGAGCCGCTTCGAATCGCACACGCTGTCGCGCATCGAAGGTAAGCGCCGCGTGCACGGGCGCTACACGTCGACGAAACCACCAAAGCGTCTCAACAAGCGCGGCTCGATGTACTGCGGTCCGCTGCAGACACGCGCCCGCACCTGGGACGACTGCCTCGCGCAGCGCACGAGCCTCGTGCTCGCCTACAGCGCAGGCGCACGCGAGCTCACCAACTGGATCCGTGATCGTCACGTCGGCGGCGATCTCACTCGCGCACTCGCCGGTTATGGCTGTGGCTACCACGGCGTTCGCACGGGCAAGTGCAATCGCTATCCGAACCGCGTGCTGTGGCAGGCGCGCCAGTACTCACCCGCGCGCTCGGTCCAGGCTCGCTCGCGCAGCTAGTCGTCGTTCTGTTCGCGGTTGCGCGCGGGCTTTTTCTTCGGATGCGGCTCGCGGTCGGCGAGGTCGAGCTTGTAGAAGCCCGCTAGCTGCTCGTAGACCTCGGGGAGCGCACGCTTGAGGCCGCGCGGCCTCTCGAAGAACGTCTCGGTGGCGACGGCGAAGTACTCCGCCTCGTTCGTGATCGCGTAGTCGTCGAGGAAGCTCTTCTTGCCGTCCTCGGCGCGCTCCTTGTGCCGCAGGTACGCAGGCGCCATCGCCTCGGCCCATGCGCGACGCTTGGCACCAAACTCGAACATCGGCGTGCCGTCGGCCGCGCCGTCGATGAAGTCGATCTTGTGCGCGAGCTCGTGGATCACGACGTTGTGTCCATCCTTGTGGTCGCGCGCACCGTGCAGCGCGCTGTCCCACGCGAGCACCACCGCACCACCGTGAACCGCGAGACCGAGCACCGGCTTGTCCGCTTCGTTGACGCGGCCGGTGACGTCGAAGTGGCTGCGTTGCTGCTCGGGTACGACCACCGCGGATGGATAGATGAGGATCGACTCGACCTCGCTGAACAGATCGTGGTCGCGACCCATCAGCAGCAAACAGCCAGCACCCGCGATCGTCACCTTGATCTCGTCGTCGAGCTCGAGCGGTGGATTGCCACAGCCTTCCCAGTTCTTCTCGGCGATGAAGACCTGCACGAGATCGCGCAGGCGCCTCTGCTCGTCATCATCGAGCAGCTCGTAGGCGGCGACGTTCTCTTCGAGGATGTCCTCCCACTCTTCGGGGAACGGCTCCTCGAGGAGACGACGGCGGCGACGGTCCGTGAGCCACTGGAACATCTCCCGATAGTACCGCTCACATGCGGAACGTGGAGCCGAGACGCATCGCGAAGTACTCGACGCTCTCGTCACCGTAGATCGTCTCGTCAGTGCCGGGGTGATAGTCGAAGCCGATGTCGATCGTCGTGGTCGGCGACGCCGAGATCTGGATACCCGACGACAGGTTCATGCCGAGGCCGACCAGGGTCTCCGACATGCGCACGTCGTTCAGGTAGAAGTAGTTCGTGTCGAGACCGATCGCGAAGCCAACGTATGGCGTCACCGGTCCGATGTGCATCGCGGCGCGGCCATAGAGCTGGGTCTCGAGCAGCCACGATGCATCGCGCGTCTCGCCGGGCAGACGCCAGTAGGTGAAGCGTGCCTGGCCGCCACCCGACAGACCGAAGTTGCCGTACATCGCCTCGTGACCGACGCGGATGCCGGGCGCGAACGAGGTGTTGAAGCCGGCCTCGTCATAGATCCCGGTCGGGAACACGATCGCGACCTCGGGCTCGATGCGCAGGCCGCTCTTCGCAACGGGCGGCGGCAGCGAGGAGCCGCCACTGCTGTAGCCGTCATCGCGGTACTCGCCGCCTCCCATCGCCACGCCACCGCTCGGGCGACGGTTGTGGTTGCGCTGCTTGGTCAGCTTGACGACATCGCCGGCGGGGATCACGTGGAGGCTGCCGTCTGCCGTCGCGATCTTGTACTGGACGTTCGGCGTCTGCTCGACGACGACACCCTTCCAGACGCTACCGTCGGTGGTCTCGATGACATCGAGCATCTCGGCAGTGCGGACGTCGACCTCGGTGATGTCGGCGAGGGCAGGGGTGGAGGCGAGGCAAACCAGGAGCAGGGCAGAGCGCTTGTTCATGCCCCCCAAACGCGGGCCGGTCCCCCATGTCGCACGAAATCGACCGGGAACCTTTACCTTCGCAACGCCCGACAATGCCGGGTTCGCTAACTCCCCGGGATGCCTACGTCTTCGGCAGCGTGGTCAGTGCGAACGCGGCGCCCTGCGGATCCATGAGCTGCACGATGCGCTGGCCTCCCGGCACCTCCATCGGACCGTTGAGCACGCGCGCGCCCATGCCCTTCGCACGCGCGAGCGCAGCGTCGAGGTCCTCGGTCGTCACGTAATACATCCAGCTCGGCGGGACCGCGCGGCCGTCGGGCGTCTTCATCCCGGGCGGCATCGTCATCATGCCGCCGAGCTGCTTCCCCTCGCGGCCCCACAGCAAGTAGACGCCCATCGGGCCCATGTCGTGTTCGGCGATCTTTTCCCAGCCGGCGATCGCGCTGTAGAACTCGAACGCCGCCTTGTAGTCCGTCGTGTAGAGCTCGTGCCACGCGAACTCGCCCGGCTTGGCGAGATCGTGCGCGGCCATCTCCGTGATCGGCGTGAACAGCGCGACCACCGCGCCCTGCGGATCGGCGATCACCGCGAGCCGGCCGATGGTCGGCACATCCTCGACGACATAGACCTTGCCGCCGAGCGCTTTGACCTTCGCGACCGACTCGTCGACGTTGGCGACCTGAATATTGGCCTGCCAGTACGACGGCGCGCCCATCGCCTTCGCAGCCTCGGGCAGCTGGTTCACGCCACCGAGCGGACCTTGGCTTCCGACCCACATCGTGTAGTCGCCGGTCTCCCACGCCTGTGTCTTCCAGCCGACGACCTCGGGATAGAACGCCATCGCGCCCTTCGGATCACTCGTGAGGAGCTCGTACCAGACCACCCGACCGGTGTTGTTCGCCATGGCGGCGAGTATAACTAGTTGCGCTGCACGATCAGCGAGCCGAGCGAGTAGCCGGCGCCGAACGAGCACATCACGCCGTGCGTTCCGGCCGCGAGGTCCTCGTTGTGCAGCGAGAACGCGAGCAGTGATCCGGCCGATGCCGTGTTGCCGTACTCGTCGAGGATGATCGGCGACTCCTCGCGCGTCGCGACGCGACCGAGGACCCACTCCGCGACGACCTCGTTGAGCTTCTGGTTTGCCTGGTGCAACCAGAACCGACCGACCTGAGCCGGCGTGAGGCCCTGCGCTTCGAGATGCTCCTTGATGAACGCCGATGCGAGCGGCACAACATCCTTGAACACGCGACGGCCTTGCTGATGGAACAGCTTGCTGTCGGTGTCCTTCGTCGTGGGATCGCAACGATCGAGATAGCCGTGATTGTTGCGGATGGAAGTGGCCGACCACTTCGACATCATCTTCGTCGACAGGATCTCCCACGAGCCGGCCTTCGCGCGGTCCGCCTTCTCGACGACGAGCGACACCGAGGCATCCCCGAAAATGAAGTGGCTGTCGCGCTCGCGCCAGTTCATGTGGCCGGTGGTGAGCTCGGGCACGACCACGAGCGCGCACGTGGCGGTGCCCGCCTGGATCGCTTGCGACGCGACGATCGTGGCGCCCGTGGCCGCCGAGCAGCCGAGCGACATGTCGAGCGCCCAGCCGCGTGCGCCGATCGCTTCCTGCACCTCGATCGCGATCGCCGGATACAGGCGCTGCAGGTTCGACGCACCGAGCACGACAAGGTCGACGTCCTCGCCCGTCTTGCCGGCCCGTGCGAGCGCGCGCTTCGCGGCGTGCACCGCGTACTCGGCCTGCACGCTGAGGTCGGTCTCGGGACGGTCCGGAATGTTCGGGCACATCCGATCGGGATCGAGGAGCCCGGTCAGGTCGTGCACATAGCGGTTCTTGATTCCCGAGGCCTTGAGAATGAACTCGCTCGAGCTGGGCTTGAGCGGCTCCTTGTCCGGGTTCGCGGCGTTGTGGCGCCGTACGTACTCGTTGAACGCGACCACCAGGTCGTCGTTGGTGAGCACGTTATCGGGGTGCCAGACCCCGTGACCCGTGATCGCTGTACCTGTGGTCGTCCGCGGCATTTCGCGGGGAGTTGGTCACAGGATTGGTTGCGTGTCCACTGAGAGAGAAACCTACGTACCCTTGCGCAGTTCCGCGTCGATCTCGGCCAGTGCATTGCGGAGAAACGTCGAGGTCGGGTCCGCGGCGATCGCGAGCTTTACCTGCAGCACCGCGCTCTTGAAGTCGCCTCGCTTCAGTGCGGTCTCTGCCTTGCGGTAGTAGACGATCGCCTTGGGCGACATCGCTGCGGCGGCATTCTGCGGCGACACGCTGGGCGCATCGGCGGGCGGCGCAGCGGGAACACCGGACGGCGGCGTGCGGCCGCTACCGGCAGGGATCGGAGTGGGGCGGTGAGGCGCGGCAGTGCCGAGGCCGCCGACCTCCTCGGGCTTGAGCGGTTTCATCCGCTGCGTCGTCATGGTTTGCGACCGCATCTGCATGTACGCGCTAGCAACCGCGGCGTAGGCCGACGTCACGAGCTCGAGGTCCTCCGGCGCAAGCCCGTGGCGGTGGAGATCTGGGTGCGCGGCACGCGCGATCTTGTGAAACGCATCCTGCGCCTCCTCGGGAGATGCGCCCTCGCGAAGCTCCAGCAGCAGATGCGGGGGGCCGTTCTTGCGCGCGATCACGCGCTGCGCCCACATCATCACCTCGGTCCGCGTGCTCACGCCTCGCCGCCTTCTTCCATCGGCGCGCCGAACACCTGCATGCGTGCTTCCTGCTGCGCGCCGGAGTCGGCGTCGGCCGCCTTCACGTGGAGGATCCCGTCAGCGTCGACGCGGAAGCACACCTCGACCTTGAGATCGCCGCGCGCCTTCGGTGGAAGCCCGTCGAGCAGCAGCGCGCCGAGCGGTTCGTTCTCCGTGTAGCGGCGCGACTCGCCGCGGCAGCATGCGATCTCGACGCGGGTCTGGTTGTCGCGCGCGGTCGAGAACACACGCGTACGCTCGATCGGAATCGGCGAGTTCTTGTCGAGGATGCGCTCGGAGAAGCCGCCGGCGGTCTGGATCGACAGCGTCGACGGATTCACGTCGAGGAGCACGGGCCGGGCGAGCGGACCCTTCGGAGGCGTGGCACCGCCAAAGAACAGCGGCGAGTGCGCCTCGGTCATCACCGCGTCGCGCGTACCCATGCCGGAGCCCGCGATGATCGAGCCCGACAAGCTGCCGGCCTGGATCGCGGCGCCCTGCGCGACGACCTCGTCGGGATTGATCTTGATGTTCGGCTCGCGACGGAACGTATCCGCGAGCCGCTGCCGCACCGTTGGGATGCGCGTCGAGCCACCAACGCACAGGATGTCGCTGATGTCCTTGGGCTGCAGGCGCGCCTGGGTGAGCACCTGCTTGGTGACCTCGATCGTACGGTTCACGTAGCCCGCGATCAGATCCTCGAACTGCTTGCGGGTGAGCGCGAACGGCAGCGAGCCGCTGGTGCCGTTGGGCAGATCGATGCCGTCGATCTCGCCTTCGGCCGCGTCGTTCTCGGAGAGGTGACACTTGATCGCCTCGGCGCCCATCATGAGCTTCATCATCAGCACCGGGTGCTGGCGCGGATCGAAGCCGAGCGTCCGGTTGCACTCGGCGGCGAGCACTTCGGCGAGCGCGCGATCGAGATCGTCGCCGCCGAGGAAGTAGTCACCGTCGCTGGCGAGCACCTCGAAGATCTCGCCGTTGATGCGCAGGATCGACACGTCGAACGTGCCACCGCCGAAATCGAACACGCAGATCAGCTGGTCCTGGTTGCGACCAAAGCCATAGGCGAGCGCTGCCGCGGTCGGCTCGTTGATGAGGCGCATCACGTTGAGACCGGCGAGGCGGCCGGCCTCCTTGGTTGCCTGGCGCTGCGCGTCGGTGAAGTTCGCCGGCACGGTGACGACCGCATCGCCGACGGACTCGCCGAGCTGGCGCTCGCCGCAGCGCTTGAGGTGGAGCAGCACGTGCGAGCTGATCTCCGGCATCGTCATCCGCCGATCTCGCACGACGACGATCGGCTGCTGGTTGGGACCCTCGGTCACCTTGTAGCGAATGCCGGTGAGCGCGAGCTGGACGAGCGGGGCCCGGATGTTCTGCCCGATGAACCGCTTGGCGGAGTGGATCACGTGCTGCGGCTCGGTCAGCCGGTAGCGCTTGGCGTCCTGCCCGAGCACGACACCGCCCGCCGACGGGAACGCGACCACGCTGGGGTGAACGCGCTCGGCGCGCTGGCCGAGGATGAATTCGACGCCCGTCGGAGTCGCGACCGCCGCGCACGAGTTGGTCGTACCTAGATCGATGCCGAGCGCGATGCCCACTGTGCCCTCAAAATATCCTAACTCGGGCTCTCGGCGCTAACGTGTTACCATCCGTTCCCGAGGGAAACGCGATGCGAGCCTGCATCTTGGCCGTGCTCTGCTTGGTCGGCTGTGTTCAGCCGAGCAAGGTTGTCGGCGTGGCTTGCAGTACCAGCGCCGACTGCAGCGTGGGCGGCGTGGTCGGGACATGCGAGTCCACCCGATTTTGCAGTTACCCCGATGCAAGCTGTGCCGGCGGCCAGCGCTATAGCCCCGGCGCCGGCGATGGGCTCGGCAACACCTGCCTCGGTGGCGAGAACCCCTGCGGTTCGATCGGACAGGCGTGCTGCACCGGCAGCGTGTGCGGGTCAAATCTCGAGTGCGACGGCGCCTCGATGACCTGCATGTGCGGCGGCGAGGGTCAAACCTGCTGCGCGAGCGACGCATGCGCGACCAACCTGGCTTGCGATGTTGCGGGTGGAAGCACGTGCGAGTGCGGAACGATCGACGAGCCCTGCTGCGGCGGCTCGACCTGCGATACCGGCGTGACGTGCAGCGCGGGCACATGCACGGCTGGCGTCACCCAGGCCGTGGTCGGTATGGGGCATGCGTGCGCGATCCGCACCGACAACAGCGTGTGGTGCTGGGGGCAGGACTCGAAGCCATACCCGGTGAACAGCCCGGGCCTGCTCGTGCCGCAGCTCGGCAGCACACTGCCGCGTCGGGTACCGCTGTTGAGCGATGTCGCCGCGCTGGGCTCGGCCGAGTTCAGCGTGTGTGCGCGCAAGACCGATGGCACCGTGTGGTGCTGGGGACATAACGAGGCCGGACAGCTCGGGGATGGCACGCTCATCAGTCGTCGCGTGCCTGCTCAGATCATGGGTCTCACCAACGTGACGATGATCGAGGGCGGCCGTGCACACGTATGCGCCGTCGGCTCGTACCAGGGCACAGCAGGCGTGTGGTGCTGGGGCCGCGGCGGAACCGGCGGTCGCGGAACCAGGACGGTGAACCCGGACCTCGGACGGCTCGGCAACAACGACGTGGTCGACCAGTCCGCGCCCGTCGCCGTCGATCTGTCGGCTGCGGCGAGCGCCGGGCAGACCGTCCGCTCGCTCGCGGTCGGTGGCTATCACTCATGCATCGTGATGAGCGACGACAAGGTGTGGTGCTGGGGCCAAAACAATAGCGGCGAGCTCGGCAACGGCACGACCGTGGACAGCAAGGTTCCCGTCGAGGTCACGCTCACCGGGGTGACGATTCCCGGCGGTGTGACGATCGCCGAGGTCACGTGTTCCGCGGGCAACAACTACTACGGCGGATCGTCCTGCATGCGGCTCTCCGACGGCGCGGTGTACTGCTGGGGCTCCGGTGATGGCGGGCAGCTCGGCGACAACACCGTGATCGACCGCAGCGCGCCGGCCGCACCGGTCGATGTGACCGCGCTCGCTGGCGATCCGATCGTCGAGATCGACTCCGCGATGGTGTCGCATTGCGGGCGCACCCAGGCCGGCGATGTCTGGTGCTGGGGCGAAAACAAGAACGGCATCGTCGGCAACGGCCTCACCGACGATGCCGACACGCTCACGCCAGCCAAGGCGCTCGACCTCACCGGCGCCGTGCAGCTCGACATGAGCCATCGCACCGCGTGTGCGGTGGACGCGCAGAATCGCCTGTTCTGCTGGGGCACCAACGTTCGCAATCCGATGCTGACCCAGGCGCTTCGCGTGTACGCGCCGCTCGAGGTGGTGCCGTGAATCGCGTGCTGTTCCTGCTCGCGCTCGCCGCCTGTGGCGAGCGAGAGATCTCCGGCACTGCGTGCTCGAGCGATACCGACTGCAATCTGTTCAACGCGCAGGGCACGTGCCAGTCGACCGGGTTCTGCAGCTTTCCGGATCCGGCGTGTCTCAGCGGAGAGCGCTATGCACCGGCCGCCGGCGATTCGCTCGGGGGTACGTGCATTGGCGATGGGGCATGCGGCACCAAGGACCTGGCGTGCTGCGCGGCGACCGTGTGCGCCGATCATCTGACGTGCGTGATCGGTGAATCGGACACGACCTGCCAGTGCGGCGGTGCCGACCAGCCGTGTTGCGACGGCACCACGTGCGATGACGGTCTTCGATGCGGTGACGGCGCGGTGTGCTCGGCCGATGAGGTCACGCACGTGGCGGTCGGGGCGCATCATGTCTGTGCGGTGACGGCCGACGGCGTCACGTCGTGCTGGGGCCTGGACTTCAAGGCGTACGGACGCCAGCTCGCGCTCGGCACGCCCGTGATCGACAGCGTGACGCCGCGCGAGATCGCGATGACCGATGTCGCCGAGATCCGCGGCGGCGATTTCCATACGTGCGCGCGAAAGACCGACGGCACCCTCTGGTGCTGGGGACACAACTCCGGTGGTCAGCTCGGCAACGGCGCCATGGGGGTGAACAGCGTGACGCCCGTCCAGGTCACAGGGTTGTCCAACGTGACCGCGTTCGAGGCCGGCCGTCTGCACACGTGCGCGATCGGAACCGTCGACGGGAACGCGGGGGGGTACTGCTGGGGTCGCGGCGGAACCGAGAACCGCGGGAACCTCACGTCGACGGTTGGCCGCCTCGGTAACGGCGCGATCACCGACTCGGCGCTGCCGGTCGCCGTGACTCTCACCGATGCGATGGCGGGTGGCGCGACAGTGAAGGACGTCTCGGCCGGCAACTATCACAGCTGCGTGCTGATGAGTGACGACACCGTGTGGTGCTGGGGCCGTAACAACCAGGGCCAGCTCGGCAACGGCACGCTCGTCGGAACATTGATTCCGACCCAAGCAGACCTCAGCGGCATCACGATCCCGGCGGGCGTGACCATCGACGAGATCTCGTGCAGCAGCGGACGGCGCAGGCAGGGCAACACGTGCATCCGGCTCTCGGACGCGACCGTGTACTGCTGGGGCTACAACGGATACGGGGAGCTGGGCGATGGCCTGACCGCGAACCGCTCGGCGCCGTCGCTGCCCGTCGTCACGACCGATCTGGCGGGGGCCAAGCCGGTCGCGCTCGCAGCGGGTCAGGACTTCCGGTGCGCGCGCATGGATACCGGTGCTCTCTGGTGCTGGGGGCGAAACAAGGGTGGGGCGCTCGGAACCAACGGGACCCTCGACGACCGGTACCTGACGCCGCAGAAGGTCGCGGTGATCTCGGGCGTCACGAGCGTCGCGACCAACCATCACACCGCGTGCGCGATCGACGGCGCGAAGCACCTCTACTGCTGGGGTTCGAATCGTCGCGGCACGGTGTTGTTGTCGACGCCGGTGACCACAGCAGACCTGTCGGTCCTGCAGCCGACGCGCATCGATCTCTAAGTACTGCGCCCTGCAGGAGCGGATTAGGGTCAGACACAAATAGCACCACTAGTACTTCGCCGCAGAGGATCTGACCGATTCATGCGGCGGCCTTCGCAACTTGGGAGCTCGGGACCGGGTAGGCATGGCCCATCTTGTCGCGAGCCCGCTCGACAGTAAACATCCACTTGATGCGAGCGCGCTCGGC
>JBBQFU010000056.1:0-35502 GCA_038322185.1 Haliangiales bacterium | reverse complement strand
ATCGGGTCGGCCGGCTGGGAGACTCCGACGATGACGAGCACCAGGAAGGCGAGCGTCCCGAGCGCGAATGCCATCGGATATCGACGACGCATGAGGCGCGCGTCCTTGCGGTAGACGAGCCCGGCGTCTCCGAGCAGCCGTGCGACGGCGCTCTCGATCCCGGTCGGCGGGCGAATCTCGAGTGTCGCGAGCCGCTGTCTGTCGAGTGCCGACACGTCGCGCAGGATCGTACCCATGAGGCGTGGCGCAGCCGCGCGCATGGCCACGAGTGCCAGTGCGCTGACGCCGGCGAGTGTCGCCAGAACGATCGGCGCCGGCAGCGCGGCCTCGCGTGCGGTGAGCCACGGCGCCACGATGATCACGAACACGATCACGACGGTCGACGCGAAGCCGGGCAGGGCGCCGAGGATCGCCGACGACGAACCGGGGGCCGTGGTCTTCGTCCTGTCGCGGACCGGCGCGCCGCCGATCGCGGTGGCGAGCTCGAGCGCATCGGTGCTGCCGGCGACGAGGGACGCGGCCCAGGTGGCGACGGCCGGGAGGAACGCGGCCGCGAGGGTGAACAGTGTGGCGGTCATCACGACGTGGCGGAGCAGGAGCTCGGCGGAGATCTGGAACAGCGGCGCGGCGCCCGCGAGGACGACCACGCTCGTGACCGTGGCGGCGCGTACGCAGCGGATGAGCGCGGCGTCGAACAGCGGGCCGCCGCCGATCGGGAGCTGCGCGAGGAGCGCGGCGTCCTGCCGCCAGTAGAGATGGAAGGGAACGCGCATGAACGCGAGCGCGAACGCGGCGAGCGCGCCCGCGAGCCACGTCTTGCTCGCGGAGACCGGCGTGGCGTTGTGGACGCGCCAGGCGATCAGCGCGTGGAACGCGGCGGCGCACAACACGACGGCGACGACGGACGAGACGCCGCTGCGCGAGCGCTTCTCGTGGAGGCGCGACCAGCGGATGAAGGCGCGCGAGTTCACGTCGGGCCTTCGTCGGCGACGAGCGAGACGTAGAGATCTTCGACGGCGGAGGGCCCCGAGGCGAGCAGGGTCTTCACCTCCTCGCCGCGCACGTCGGCGACGAGCTTGCCCTTGTTCATCACGAGGATGCGATCGCACATGCGCTCGGCGACACCGAGCAGGTGCGTCGACATCAGGATCGCCGCGCCCTTGTCGGTGGCCGTGCGCAGCGTGCTGCGAGCTGCGCGCGACGCGTGCGGATCGAGGCCATTGAGGGTCTCGTCGAGCAGCACCAGCTTGACCGGTCCGACGAGTGCAGCCGCGAGGCCCACGCGTTGGCGCATGCCAAACGACAGCTCGCGGCACGGACGCTTGGCGATCTTCGACAGCGACAGGTCGGCGAGGATCGCCGCGACCGTGGCGATTGGATCCACGCCGCGCGCTTCGGCGATGAAGCCCACGTGCTCCTCGACGGTGAAGAACTCGTAGAGCGCGGGCGGCTGATCGGCGAAGCCGACCTTCGAGCGGGCGCTGCGCGGCGCCGACGACAGCTCCTGCCCGTCCACCTCGATCGTGCCGTGGCTCGGCAGCACCGCGCCCGCCATCGCTGACAGCGTGGTCGACTTGCCGGCACCGTTGGGACCGAGCAGCAGCGCAATCTCACCCGCGTGCAGCTCCAGATCGAGACCATCGACGGCGACGCGGGATCCGTACTGGATCGTGAGCTCTCGAACGCGGGCTATCACTGACCCCAGGTGTACACCACGACGTAGAGGATCTTGGTCTGTGACCTCGCGGGAACTCGTGTGCGCAGCGAGATCTGCTGCGGCCCATCCTTGGTTGCCTCGGGAGCCGAGTGATACGCGAGGGTCCAGTTCTGGCCGCGATAGAGATGCTCGCGTACCAGGACCTCGACCGGAATCGCGCGCTTGTTGTCGATCGTGATCACGAGCTCCTCGGTGAGCCGGCGCGCTTCTTCGTCGATGGTGAACTCGCGACGCTCGCGCGTGGCGGTCACGCTCTCGGCCGTCCCGACGGCGATCGTGTCAACATCGGAGACGCGCGTGGCCGCGTCGAACAGCCGCGCCTCGCCGAGCACACCGAGCGCACCGTCGGTCTTGCGCTCGAGGAGACGCACCGGCCCGGCGGGCAGACCTTGCGTGCCGCGAACATCGCGCGCGACCTCGAAGCTCTCGGTGACGCGCTCCGACGGCTTCGGCAGCGTACCGAGCGCCGGATCGCGCAGCGGCGACGCGCCCGGATTATCGAGCTTGGTCCCGATCGGATCGTAGACGAGCACGGAGCGTAGCCGCCGCGATCCATCACGCACGAGATCGACGCGGGTCTCACCATCACCGAGCACCATGCGGCCGAGCTCGCGCGGCACTGCAGGCAACGTCGAGCTGTGCGTGCCACCGACGAGCGAAGCAGCGAGATGCTCCGCGGACTTGCCTCGCCACGCGACGAGCTCGGCATCGATCACGCGCGCGGTCGCGGTGCGCAGCACGATGCCGGTCGTGTTCCGGATCGCGAGCGCGCCGCGCAGCTCGCCTCGATCACGCGTGGCCGCGGTGGTCATCGTGTACGCGACATCCCAGCGCAGGCGTTGCGTGGTGTACGCGATGATCACGGCGTACTTGCCTGCGCGCGGCGCCTGCACGTCGAGCGTGAGCTCGGTCGGCTTTTCCTTCTTGAGGGCAGGCAGCTCCACGATGATGCTCTCGTCGGGATCGCCGGGTTCGATATCCGGAGGTGGCGGAACGCCCTCGTCCCCGGTGTCGTCGATCTCCTCGGCCGTGTCCACCTCCGAGCCGGGCGCGGTCTGCGCGTGCAGTCCGGTGATCGTGAGCCCACCCCGATCGAGCAACACGATCTGATCGGCGGTCACGCCCGTCGCGAGCATCGCCTTCACGGAGGTCGGCGTCGCCGACAGGTCGAGCTCGATGCGTTGCCGGATCACCGCGGTGTCGCGGTACAGCGTCACGTCGTTGCCGGGACCTGCCGTGCCCGCGAGCGTTCGCGGCGGTGGCTTTCGACACGCGGTGCTCGCCGCCAGTGCGACGAGCAGCGCCGGCCAGCTCAGTGCTGCCATCCCGAGTACTGGACGGTATAGGTGACCGACTTCTTGCCGCCCGGGGGAATGCTCAGGCGGTACTCCTGCGTCTGCGGCGAGGTCTTGCGGCCCTTGATGTTCTCGTCGGCCGGATCGATCCGCCACACCGGGAACCGCCACTGGAACTCGCGCACGACCACGTCAACGGCGGTCTTGCCCTTGTTCTCCACCTTGATTTCGACCTTCTCGGAGAGCGTGCGCGCGCGTTCGTCGAGCTGGCAGTTGGTCGTGCGCCGCTCGCCGGTGACCTCGGTGTGCGTCGCGAGCCGGATGCGCGCGGCACCGTTGCTCGTCTTCAGCCGATCCTCGGCGAGGACCTCGAGGCGGTCGGTGCCCTTGGCGCGCTTGAACACGCGCACGCGGCCGTCGGGTAGCTCCTTGACGCCCTGGAGATCGACCTCGACCGCGACCTCGGCGCGGCCGGCGCCGGCGGCCGTCGCGTTGAGCATTCCGCAATCGGTCGCGGGATAGGCCTGATAGTTCGGCGACAGATCCTGCACGGCCTCGAACGCGATGACCGAGCGCGCCTTGGCGCCGATGCGCGATGGCATGAGCTCGACCTGCACGCTCTCCGAGTGGCCGACGTGGACGGGCGTCGGGACGGTGAACCGCGTGCTCGGCGCGGACTGCCGCGGTTGCGTGTTGCCGTATGGGTTGTAGATGTTGGGCGCAACGGACTGGCCACCACTGACGAGGGTGAGCTCGGCGCCGTCGAAGTCGGTGCCCGTCGAGTTGCGCAGGGTGGCCCACGCCGAGAAGTCGATCGTCCTGGCGCCCTCGTCGAACAGGGCGAGATAGTCGGCCGACCACGACAGGCCCTCCGCGCGATACGTGACCTCGACCTTGTGCTTGCCAGCCCTCTTGGCGGCGAGGCGCCACACGAGGCTCGGCTTGTCGCTGCTCTTGCCCGCGGGCAACCGGATGTCCTGCACGTAGCTGTCGCGCCGCATCACCTGGAGCCGCCGCGCGTCGCCGGTCCCGACCTCGAGCACGAGCGCGATCGCATCGACCGAGCGCAGCAGGCCGGTGACTTCGCCCTTGGGCGTGACGATCGTGACGGTGTCACCCACGTGCCGCGCGAGGATCTCGTCGGGCGTCGACGCGCCGGGGACGAAGCGCTGCTCGCTGACGCTGAGCCCGCCCGGATCCGTCAGGCTGCGCAGCTGCACGGTCGCTGGATCGACGGTCGCTGCGATCCCCGTGATGCGGACCTCGCCGCCCGCGGCCACATCGACCTCGCGTCGCTCCGTGATCATCGCGCCGCTCGGCGCGCTGTAACCGCCATATCCGTAGCCACCATAGGCGCCGTAGCCACCGTAGGCGGCACTGGCCGCGGATTGCGTGGACCAGACCGTGATGGTGGTCTTCACGTCGTCAGCGCCCGCATCGGTCGCGAACAGGGCCGCGGCTGCAGCGAACGGAACCACGTGTGGAACCCGCATCCGTCGAGCATAAACGACGCGCGGTGCCAGTGCCGCCGGTTCATGGTTTATAGTTCCGCCGATGGCGGTGGCGACCTATCCGGGCACGGTCTCGCCGTTGCGGGGCCTCGACCCGTTCGGCGAGGCGGAGCGTGACGTGTGGCAGGGTCGAGAGACCGAGCGAGACGAGCTTGCGCGCATGGTTACAGCGGAGGGCTTCCGCGCCGGGCTGCTGTTTGGCGAGCCTGGGGTCGGCAAGACCTCGCTGGTTCGTGCAGGCCTGATTCCCCACCTGCGGGACCACGGGGTGGTCGCGCTGGCGTGCGAGGAGCTCGCCAACCCGGCCAACAGCTTCGCGGCGGGCCTGACGGCGTTTGGCATCCAGCCCAACACGGGCGAGACCGCGATCGCGTTTGTCACCCGCGCGGTGTCCAACGCTGTCGCCGGCCAGCAGTTCGTCTTCATCATCGACGACATCGATCTCGCGAGCCACGACGACCGCGTGATCACCGAGATCTCCGAGCTGTTCGCGAAGGTCGTGAGTCGCTCGGCCGGTCGCGCGCGGTTCTTGTTCGTGTGCGCGAGCGAGCGCCTCAACACGCTCGGTGCCCTCGAGCGGCGCACCGGCTCGCTGTTCCCGCCGTCCAACCGCTATGAGCTGCCGCGCATCCCGGCGGCCGGCGCGAGCGTGATTCTCGATCGCGTGCTGTCGCTGTCGGGCGTGGCCGCGGATCCGCCGCTCGCCGAGTCCGTCGTGCGCGGCCTCGACGGGGGGCAGGGTGTGCTCGCCGCGGATCTGCAGATCGCCGCGATGGCGATGCGCGATCTCCACGTCACGAATGCGCCCGCGCTCAAGAAGCTGGGCGGCTCGCCGGAGCTCGAGCAGGCGTGGCTCCATGACGCGTGCAAGGCCACCGGCAACGAGCGCTCGGCGCTTCGCTTGTGCGCCGAGCTGGCGGCGGGCGTGCACGGCGCCGTCCCCGCGGAGCAGATCATTCGCCGCACGAACATCGATCCGAGCTTTGCGCAGAGCGCGTTCGGCGTGCTCGAGAATCGCGGCGTCATCGTGCGCGGCGACCCGGCGGGCACGTCGTGGATGCTCCGCCACGAGGTGCTCACCCCGCGTGTGCGCGTGCTCGGCGCACCCGCGCGTGCAGCGGCGCGCCGCGCGTTCGACCTGCTCGGCTCCAAGACCCAGACCAAGGGTCGGCTCACCCTGTTCGAGCTGTACTCGCTGCGCCACGAGGGCATCGAGCCGTCGTCGCCGGCCGAGGTCGACGTCGTCTCGCGCTCGAAGCGCTACTACATGCTGGTGGCCGGCGCGATCGCGTCCGTGCCGCTCGTGATCCTGATCCTGATCCTGATGAGCATGCGCGGTCGGGTGTTCTTCGATCTCGAGCCTGCGCCCGGCGGCGATCACATCCTCGTTCGCGGTGGTCGCTCGGGCCTGTCGAGCTTCGGCTGGCTGCCCGGCAGCGGCTACGGCAAGGTCGTCGCCGATACCGGTCTCACGCGCGCGATGGTCGCGCCCGAGATGTGGAGCAAGGTCTCCGATCACGATCTCGGCAGCAGCAAGGACGACTGGGCTGCGCAGCTCAAGGGGATCATGGCGCCGCAGCTCGCGGGCCTCGTCGAGTACGCGACGTCGGGCAGCGATGCCACGCTCGAGGCGCTCAGGAAGGCGGCGAAGGATCCCGAGGATCTCGCCGAGCTGCTCACCGCGCTCAAGCCGATCGCGCGCGGCACGCCCGCCGAGATCGCGTTCGTCGAGTCCGCGCTGAAGATGGCGGAGCCCGCCGTGCAGCGCGCCGCGGTCGCCGTTGCCGGCTCGGCCGCGCAGCGTCGCGCTGACGTCTACACCGACACCCTGGTCAAGGCGCTCACGTCGCAGGACGCCGAGCTGCGTCGCATCGCCTTCTCGTCGGTGCGCTTGCTCGGTGAGCGCGGCCGGACGCTGTTCGCCAAGGCGCTCGAGAGCACGGCCGATATGTCCGCGCAGCGCGAGCTGCAGAGCGAGGTCTCGGCCGCCGCTGCCGACACCAGTGGCCCGTCGGTCACCAATGCGATCGCGGTGCTCGTCGATCAAGGAACGTCCAAGCCGCTCAAAGCACGTGCCGAGGACCAGATCCGCAGCGCGATGGCGCAGGACCCGCTCGCCGCTGGCACCGCGCTCGTCACCCAGCTCGTGTCGAACGAGAAGGCGCCGATCGAGGCGCGCGTGTTCGCGATCGAGACGCTGCGCGAGCTCGAGGCGCCGCTGCCGAAGATCCCGGGTTTCGTCGATGCTGCACGCGCCGCGTACAACTCGAAGTCCGACGCGATCAAGGTCGCAGCGCTACCGCTGTACGCGAAGGTCGATCCCGAGCGTGCCGGCGGTGACCTCGCGTTGCTCACGGATCCGAAGCTCGACAAGAAGCTGCGCGCTGCGGCCGCTCTCGCGTGGGGCGAGGTCGCTGCCGTCAACAAGGATGCGGCGAGCGGCGCACTCGACAAGATGATGCACGACCCCGACAACGAGGTCCGCGCAGCCGCGGCAACCGCGGCGGGCATGCTCGGCCGCACGTACCAGGTGGAGCTGATCAAGATCGTGAAGGCCGAGAGCTACGTCGTGCGCGTCGGCGCCGCGGAGGGCCTCGCGCTGACCGCGCTCACCGGTGCGAGTGGCCCGGTCGCCATCGGTGGCATCGCACAGATGTGGCGGGAGAAGGGTCGGCCGCGCCGCGACGCACTCAAGATCTTCGCGAAGCTGGCAAAGAAGAAGCCCGGCTACGTGCTCGATTACCTCGCCTCCGGTGCGCGCAGCACCGAGGACCAGGCGCTGCATCCGATCGCCGTGGAGGGCCTGTGTTACGCAGCCACCGTCGGTAGCAACGATGCGCGCCGCGCGCTCGCGAAGTCGATCGACGACGATGATGTCAGCGTGCGCCGCCGCGTGATGAGCTGTCTCGCAGACGGTCCCGAGCCGGCCAAACATGGCGCGGCGATCGCAGCGCGGTTGATCAAGGATCCCGACGGCGAGATCCGCGGGACCGCCGCTCGCGTACTCGCGATGACGGTGAGCAAGGGGAGCAAGGTTCCGCCGGCGATTGCCGAGGCTCTCGTCAGCCTGCTCGAGGATCAGGATCGCGAGGTCCGCATGATCGGCATCCGCTCGATCGGCCTGCTCGGTGCCGACGCGCCCAAGAGCGCCACGGTCGCGATGAACAAGCTGTTCGAGCGTGCCGACGAGGCCGAGAAGCTCGCGCTGCTGCGCACCGCCAAGCTCGTCGGCGCTGCAGAGATCGTCGAGCGCTCGGTCGCCGATGCATCGCCGCTCGTTCGCGTGGCCGCCGTCGACGCCGCGCTTGGTGCGGGCATCCGCCCAAGCGAGACGCTGAGTGCTGCGCTTGCTGACGCCGACGCGCAGGTTCGCAAGGCTGCACTCGAGCGGCTCGCCGCCGAGAAGGACAAGATCAAGGGCGACGTTCGCGATCGCGCGCTTGCACTCGCTGCACGCGATCCGGATCCCGAGCTGAGCCAGCTCGCGCTCACCACGATCGCGCGCATCCAGCCCAAGGAGAGCGTCGCGCCGCGCCTCAAGCGCTCGCTCGCATCGCGTGCGGAGCGCGTGCGTGCGCAAGCGTCGGCCGCTGCGATCGGGCTCGTCGATCGCGACGCCACGCTGACCGCCCAGCTGCTCGAGCCGCTGCTGCGCGACCCGTCGCACGATGTTCGCGTCGCGATGCTGCCGGCGCTGTCAGCGGCGTACGCGAAGACGAACACGCCGGAGAAGCTCGCGGCGTTGATGGCCGATTCCGAGACCAATGCGATGCGCCGCCTCGTCGCGGCCGGTGCGTTCATCACGCTGTCGCGCACGGACGCAGGCCACGCTGCCACCGAGATCCAGCTGAAGAAGGTCGAAGCGAACGGACCGCCGATGGCGCGCCGCACCGCCAAGCTCGTCCTCGGCCTCGTCGCTGGCAAGGCCGACGGCATGGCATTCCTGCAAGAGCTGATTCCGTAGCCAGCGATGCGCGCGCTCGTGCTCGTCACAGTGGCAGGCTGGAGGTGGGTGCACGAATGAGCACCCCCTATCGTGACGGCGAACAGCGTGAGGTCACCGATGCGCCGACCGATCGCGGCATCGTCGGCGACGTCATCGCGCAGTTCGCCGATCTCTATGCGTTCTATCGCGAGCTCATACAGAACTCGATCGATGCGGGATCGCCGGACGTTCACATCGAGATTCAGTACGACGACGCCGAGCAGCGCGTCCGCGTGTCGGTGCGCGATCGCGGCCAGGGGATGTCGCGCGAGACGATCGAGAATCAGCTGCTCGTTCTGTTCCGCTCCACGAAGGAGAAGGAGAGGGGGAAGATCGGGAAGTTCGGCGTTGGCTTCGCGTCGGTGCTGTCGCCGAATCCCGAGGTCGTTGTCGTCAGCTCGGCGCGCGATGGCAAGCGTCTCACGCTCCACCTGTATCGCGACCTGACATACGAGCTGTTCGATGCGGGCCGCGCGACCCAGGCGGGAACCACGGTCGAGCTGGAGATCTTGCTCGGCAGCGGCAACATCATCGAATTCGAGAAGGCGAGCGAGGCGGCGCTGCGGCGATGGTGTCGCCACGCGAGCGTGCCGATCCATCTCGTGATCCGGCGCGGAGAGCGCAAGCGCGAGGAGCGTATCGACACGCCGCTCGCCATCGGAGACTCGCACGTCGAGGTGAGGCGCACGTTCGACAACGCAGAGCTCACCGTGGTTGCCGGGCTACCGACGAAGACTGGCCCGTACCTCGGGTTCTTCAATCATGGCCTGATGCTGTACGAGAGCACGTCGGACGTCATCGGCAAGGCGGCGGTGAAGGTTCAGGACTCGCGGCTCGGCCACACCATCAGCCGTGACGATGTGCGTCGCGATGGACACTACCGTCACGCACTCGCGTCCGCGCGCAAGGTCGTGGCCGAGGACCTCTGCGCGGCTGCGTCGGCACGAATGCGCGAGCTCGCGGAAGCGGGCGGCGGGGATGCATACAACGACCTGCTCGACGCGCTGGTCGAGACGAAGCTCAACGTTGGAACCTGGTACTTCCCGCTCGTCGAGCCGATCGGCGGCAAGCGAGTGATCACGCAGGCCGAGTTCCCGAAGCGCGTCTACACCAGCACGGTCAGCACGCCGCTCACGCAGGCGCTCGCGGAGTCGGCGACCCCGGTGCTGCTCGCCACCAATCACAGCACGATCGTCAGCGCTGTCGAGGCGCTCGGATTCGACACCAAGATTGTCTACAAGGAGCTCACCGCGGTCGCTGCCGTCGAACCGAGCAGTCATGACATCGCGCTCGTGAAGAGCCTGCGCGATATGCTGGATGCGGTGCACCGCGCGCCGACCGACGTCGTGCTGGTCACGCTCACCGGCGCGCGCGAGGACCTGATTGCGGTCGCTCTGCCAGAGACGACCACGCGGATGCTCGACCGCGACGAAGCCGTGAAGAACCCGTTCTCGATGTTCTCGCGCCGCGTGCTCGGCCTGTCGGCGAATCACCCGCACGTGAAGGCTGCGCGTGAGGGGGACGACCCGGTGCTCGCCGCGGCGCATCTCGCCCGAGCGGTGCTGCTGCAGCACGGACTCCTCGATGC
Source organism: Haliangiales bacterium (assembly GCA_038322185.1). Classification (GTDB taxonomy): domain Bacteria; phylum Myxococcota_A; class Polyangia; order Haliangiales; family Haliangiaceae; genus JABFXX01. Next base: position 25,406 of record JBBQFU010000056.1, on the reverse strand, counting down.
CGAGCGGTCGCGCGCCGTGCTCGAGCTCGCGCTCGCGAGGATGGGAATCCTGTGAGCATGCGCAACGCTGCACCGGGACCGCAAATCATCCGGGTCGACGCGGCACGCAAGCTGCGCGAATACACCGTCTCGGGCGAGAAGCACGCAGGGCTCGCGAGGATGGGAAACGTATGAGCATGCGCCGCGCTGCGCCGGGACCGCAGGTCTCGCAGGGCCGCGTCCGGGTCGACGCGGCACGCGCGATCCGCAAGCTGCGCGAATACCAGCTCACCGACCGTGCGGCGTGGGTGCTCGAGGCGATTCGCGCGGCGGTTGCCGCGGGCGCGACGAAGATCGAGCTGCGCGGCGACGCCAACGACATCTGGGTCGGCTGGCACGGCACGCCGTGGGACGCGGACCTGCTGCCGCGCCTGTTCGACGAGCTCGTGAGCCCCGAGGTCTCGGACGACAAGCAGCACGTGCGGCTGCTCGCGGCCGCGGTGAACAGCGCGCTCGGCATGAACCCAGCGTACGTCGACGTCTACACGGTCACCGGGGCAGGGCAGGGCAAGCGCGTGCGTTACACGCCCGAGGTGTTGGCTGAGCCGGAGAACGAGCTCGGCGAGGCGCCGCTGCGGCACGTGGCGGTCGAGACGGCAGAGCCGCCGACCGAGATCGCTGCCGGTGTGCTCGTGCATCTGCGCCGTCGCGCGAGCCTCGCCGTGCTGCAGTACTGGATTGGCGAACCACCGGAGCTGCCGCTGGCGCGCGCTGCGTGCCGCGACATTGCGGTCCCGCTCGTGATCAACGAGGACCTCGTGCTGCAGCGAGACGCGCGCAACGACCTGGTGCGCGTACCGCTCGACGACGGTCTCTCCGGCTTCGTCGCGATCACTCACGAGCTCGTCGCCCCGGCCGCGTGCTTCGAGGTCGCCGAGCGCGGCGTCGTGCTCGCGCGCTACGGGCTCGAGCTGCTTGGCTTCGAGGCGAAGGTCCCGACCACGGTGCGGGTGTTCCTCGATGCGGAGCGGCTGCCGACCAATGCTTCGCGGTCGCAGGTGCGTCGCGACGTGCATCCGATCGCGACCGCCGAGCGCCGGGCCAAGGAAGCGGTCGCGAAGGCAATCGCGCAGCTCGCGCCGCTAGTCACCGACGGAAGGGCGGATGTCGCGCCGAAAGCTCGCGCGGCCGCGCTGTCGCTACTCGCCGCCGCCGTGGGCGGCCACCCCGTGCACTGGCAACACACGCCACCGGTGCTCGCGCCGCTCACGACGATCCCGCTCGTGCGCAATGCGTTCGGCGAGGCGCGCCCGATCCACAGCGCGTGGACGACTCACATCCACACCGAGGGGTCGGCGCTCGATGCGGATCTCAAGCCGTGGCTTGCCGAGATCCTGTGGGCCCCGCCGGATGATGCGGTGCACAGGCTGCTCGCCGATACCGTGGTCCAGGTCGCGACGACGCGCCGTCACGTGCGGTGGGCGCGCCAGCAGCGTCGCGCGCACAAGAAGTTCCTCGCGCATGCCAAGCGCGAGGTGAAGGTTCAGACCTCGGTATACCCGCGCGCACGCGTGTCCGCGGGCGTGATGGTCGAGCGCAGCTGTGTGCCGCAGGACGTGTTCACCGATGTCACCGGCGAGATCTGCGTGTACACCGAGACGCGCAACGGCGCGGTCGTGCTGTGTGTCGAGGGGCGCGAGCTCGAGCGTGTCGAGTTCACGAGCGCGATCCCGTTCGACGCGGTGCTCGACAGCAGCCGGCTCGCGCCGGGTGAGCGCTATCGCGGCGTGCGACGCGATGCTGGCTTCACGCATGTGGATCGTGCACTGCGTGCGGGCGTGGTGCGTGCGATCGAGACGATCGCCGCCGAGAACCCGCGGGTGCTCGAGGTCGACATGCCGCTGATCCAGAGTGCATTGCTGCTCGCGAAGGATCTCGAGCTCAGTATCGACGGGCCGCTCACGCAGGCGGCCATCTGGCGCAACGCCGCCGGCGGGTACGTCAGCTACGCCGATCTACTGGCGTCTCAGTACATCGGCTTGATCGGCGACGAGCAGACCCTGGTGCCGCCCGCAGGTCGCATGATCGTGCACGTCAACGGTGAAGGCCGCGACGCGCTACGCCGCCTGTTCGGGAACCGCGTGGTCTCGTATCACAAGGCGGTCGACAAGCCGCGGTTCGATCCGCTGGCGTTCGCCATCGAGATGCCGAGCATGAGCAACTCGGTCAGCCTCGCGATCGCGGACCCTCACATGCCGGGCGTGATCGCTGTCGCGGCGAATTCTCGGTTCCATCTGCGCCACATGAATGTCGGACTCGGCGAGCGTCCGTACAATCACGAGCTGACTCCGTCGCTGATCGTGCTCAATTCGGATCGATTCCTGCCGAACGAGAAGTGGACCGGCGTGCTCGATGACAACGGGCTCGCGACACTCTCGTTCCGCGACTGGGAGATTGCGCTGCTGCGCGCGATCGCGTCCCGCTTGATCGGCATCGAGGTTCCGATGCTGGTCACGTCGGCACCGATCGAATTCGGGGATCCTGCGTTCGAGGCTCTTGCGACGGTGCTGCTCGAGCATGATCCGGCAATCATCCTCGGCACCGAGCTGTACGAGCGCTTCTGCGAGTATCCGCTGTTCGAGAAGCTCGGCTCGAGCGAGCGTCACAGCGTGCGCGCGCTCGCGACCGCGAATCCGCAGGGCCTGTTCTATCTCACGTCGCGCGAGGAGCTTCCGGTCGACGAGTTTCAGCCGGTCATCGCGTCCGAGCGCATCGCGCTGCTGCTCGCGAAGCTGAGCCGGCGCCCGGTTCACGACGGCAAGCCCGAGCTCAAAGCGCGCACTCGCGCCTACCTGGGCAAGCAACGCCTCGCCGCTCTGCTCGCCAAACCGCAGGAACCAATCGCGCTGACGAGCGACCTGCCGACGTTCGAGTTTCGCGGCAAGCTCGTGCGCGGCTTCATCGGCCTCACCGAGGATCGGCCACACGTCCGAGTCCACGTCGAGAACCGGCCCTTCACGACATTCGAGATTCAAGTCGGATTTCCAATCGTGGCCGCGGTCGAGCTGGCGCGCGGGCACTGCAACGTCACGCTCGATGGGATCCCGAATCTGACGCAGGAAGAGATCATCGAGGATCTGCGAGAGGCCGTGTCGGGACTGATCGAATCGATCGCGAGCACGCAACCGCGCCTGTTCGGCGAGCCCGGTCCGGCGCGACGCATGCTCTCCGCGTTCCTCAACACGGGCCGGGGAAGTTCCGTGTTTCGCGACCTGTTGCGGTCGATGCCGGCGTTCGCGACGGTTCAGGGCGAGTACCGGTCGATCGCGAGCGTGGAGGACCCGCCTACCTTCTTGATGATCGCGGCGTATGCCGACGAGTGGTTCAAGCCGGGCGAGGGTGACGCGCCGACGGTCCATGACGCGCCGATCCTCCGTGTCGCGCGTGTGGCGGACGAGTTGAATGCGATCATTACCAAGCTCCACATGAATGTCGTGGCTGACGTGACGACCGACGTCATGCGGCTACAAGCGCGTCGGCGAATGGCACTGGGCCTCCTGCCCACGCCGAAGCTGACCGGCATCCCTGACAACCTGAAGCGGCCGTTGAAGGCGTTCGGCGATCTGGCCCAGAAGCTCGGGCATGGTGAGGTGGGATTCGCGATGAGCGCGCAGTCGTCGCTGCTCATTCACCAGCAGGGAATGTTGAACCGCACGGTCGACATCGATGTGGCTCCGGCGATCCAGCTCGCGATCGAGTCGCCGCACGAGGCGTTCGACCACGCGCAGATCACGCGCATCGCGCAGGACCTCGCGATCGAGCTGGTTCGGACCGCGGTTCCGTTCGATGTCCCGATCGTCATGCGGCGAAACCTCGCGCGCGCAGCGCTCGGCAACCGTGTGCCGCCCGCGGTCCTGGGCCAAACACCGCTGTTCCAGCGCGTGGACGGCTCGTGGATCCCGTGGGACCGCTTCTCGGCGCAGCTCGAGAAATTCGAGGACGTTTGGGCGGTCACGACCACGGTGCTCACCCCACCGCTGGACCCCGAGCGCATCGTGTTCCAGATCGATGCGGCGGACATCGAGCTGGCGACCAAGAACGGCTTCAAGGTGATCAACGCGCTGTTCGAGCTCGAGTGCGATGCCAAGGCGCGGGAGAACATGGCGCGGCCGGTCGCGTACCGGCTCGAGATTCCGACTCAGGAGGGCGTGCTCGCCACGGTGGAGCTCGACGGAGATGGCAAGACCTCCCCACGCGGGAAGGTCGCGGTCCTCGCGCCGCCGTTCGCTGTCAATCGCGCGATGTACGCGCATCGCGAGATGCGTCCGTTCGACAAGGTCGAGGATGTGTGCCGGTGGCCGACGATCGCTGTGATCGACGACGCACGCATCGAGCCCGATCGAACCTGGTCGGGGCCCCAGAGCGACGACAACTGGCAGGCGATCGTGAAGGCTGTGCGCAAGGCCAGCGAAGAGGCGCTCGCGTTCGTCGGCGATGTCCCGGGCGCCGCGCTCGCTGAGCTACGCATCACCAGCGGTGTGTGCAGTGACGTGAAGGCGCTGCGCGACGCGCCGCGGAGTCAGATTCGTGGCGTGCTGTGGCTGGCCGCGGTGCCGTTCACGCCGGTCAATGTCCAGTTCAGCTGGGCCGGTGGCACCCGTTCATTCGTGCCCGACCGTGGCGTGGCAATCGGCGGGACCCTTGCGATCTACACCGAGGATCAGCTCGACATCGGCAAGGCGCTCGAGCAGCTATGTGAAATCGCGCACGGCAAGATGGTGCGCATGCTGCTCAACGACAAGGATGTCGAGCGCGACCTCGCGGCCGCACACATCGCTCACGCCCTCGCGATCAACACGGTGAAGCCGACCGAGGTCAACGGCATCAAGTTTGGCTGCTTCGCGCCGAATGCCGTCGAGCCGAGGCAGCTCGCGTCCTTGCTTCGTCGCACTGACCCGGTCGCCATCGTGAAGGCAGGCACGAAGGACATCGATTCTCTCGCGTTTGTCGACGATGGCAGCGAGGTTGCGAAGGTCGTGCGTGTGCACTTCGGTGACCGCCTCACGCGAATGGCGCCCACGCCCAAGCCCAAGCCCGCGCCGCCCCCGCCACCCGCCAGGCCCCCCGTGAGCACGGAGCGGCCCGCGCCGCACCCGGCTCGCAAGCCCGCCCCGCCCAAGAAGCCGCACGTGCTGCAATCGCTCGTCGACGCGCTCAGCGATCGTGTCGCCAAGCTCGGCATCCAGACCGCCAGCTGGGAGATCGACGAGTCGGGTGACACGATGATGTCCTACGAGGCCGGTGCCTTGTTCGTGGTCATCGGCGGCAAGCACGCGCTCCTACGCAAGGTCGCCGCCGAGCTCGCGAGCAATTCGATCCACGCCGTGCCAGCGATCGATGCGCTCGCGGCGCACGCAGTCAGCTTGCTCAACATCGCGCGCACCGACATCACCGACGCGACCGAGGTCCACGCGCTCGGCGTGCTGCTCGCAACCCCGCCGTCCGCAGGCCGGCCGCGATCCCCCCGATCGTAGTCGCGCGCGTTCGGCGTTTACCCCGCAGTCTGGAGGCCAGCCGCAATTCCGCCGATCGTCGTGAAGACGATGCGGGTCAGGCGCTCGGCATCGCCCAGGCCCGCGCGGCGCCGGCGCAACGCTTCGATCTGGATGTGCGAGAGGACATCGAGGTGCGGATTGCGGCGCTCGACCGACGCGACCAGGTATGGACGCGACGCGAGTGGCGGGACCATGCCGAGCGTGTCGCGCAGCTGGTGCACGGTCTTCGTGTGCTCGGCCGCGATCAACTGGTAGAGCTGCGCCGCATCGTCGTCGGCGAGACGCGCGTACTCGCCAGCAACTTCGATGTCGGAGCGCACGAGCGAGACCTCGCAGTTGCGCACCATCGCGCGAAAGAACCGCGAGTGCTCGGCGAGGTTGCGCACGCCGTCGACGCCAATCTCGGCGACGAGCACCTCGAGTGCGGTGCCCACACCAAACCACCCTGGAATGCCGTGGCGGCTCTGCGTCCACGAAAACACCCATGGGATCGCGCGTAGTGAGTCGAGGGTCAGGCGCGCGGCGCGGGATGCCGGGCGCGAACCGATTGGCAGGTGCGCGACATCCTCGATCGGCGTGGCGGCCACGGTGTAGCGTGCGAGTCGATCTTCGTCGGCGGTGAGCGTCAGGTAAGTCGCGCGGGCGGCATCGGCAGCGCGCGCGAGTTGCTGCTCGCCGTCGCCTGCGCCGTCGGTCTCGGTGCGCTCGGCCGCCGATGCTGAGAGCACGGCTCCGAGAGTGAGCTCGAGATCGCGTTCGGCGATCGAAGGCTGTGCGTAGCGTGCGGTCACCGTCTCGCCCTGCTCGGTCACGCGCAGGCGGCCGCGCACGGCGGATGCGGGCTGGGCGCGGATCGCGTCGCTCGCGGGACCACCACCACGACCGAGTGCGCCACCGCGACCGTGGAACACAGTGAGGGTCACACCCTCGCGTTCGCTGATCTCCGCAAGCGCGAGTTGGGCGCGGCGGAGTGCCATCGACGACGCGACGTAGCCGACCTGCTTGCCGGAGTCCGAGTAGCCGACCATGAACTCGAGCTCGCCGCCGATCTCGGTGCGGAGCACGGGGTTCGCGAGCATGTCCTCGGCGATCTGACCAGCACGGTCGAGATCTTCGAGTTGCTCGAGTAGTGGCACCGGGCGGAGCTCGCCGGGCGCCAGTCCGGCCGCGCGCGCGAGGAACACGACCTCGAGCAGATCTGACACCTCGCGTGTGAAGGAGGTGATGTAGCGCTCGCAGGCGCGGGGGCCCAGCTCGCGGCGCGCGCGGCCGACGACATCGAGCGTGGCGAGCACCTCGCGCGTCTGCGCTGACAGCCCATCACGGTCGCGCACCGGTGGGATCGGCGCAGCGAGCACGTCGCCAAGCACACGCCGGCGCTCTGCCTCGTCGAGGTCGAGGTACCCGTCTCGTCCGCCGCGGGCGAGCAGCTCGGCGACCACGTGGTCGTGCACGCCGGAGTGTTGGCGCAGATCGAGCGACGCGAGGTGAAATCCGAAAACATCCACGCGCCGCAGCGCATCGCGCAGCTCCTGCTCGGCGACGGCCGTAAACCCTGCCGCGCGTAGCGTGCGGTCGATGACCGCGAGGTCGGCACGATAGCGGGCGGCATCCGAGTAGCCGTGCTCGGCGTGATCGAGCGCGCCGCGCAGTCGCGCCTGCATGTACCAGAGCTTTTCTCGCCACGGCTCGTGCACGGTGCGCGGGCGCGCATGCGCTGCGACCTCAGGGAACCGCTCGCGGTCGGACTCGAGCGAGTGCAGTAGCTCGTCGAGCGAGTTCGGCCGCGCGCGGAGTGCCGACATCGACAGCGAACGGCCAAGGCCCTCGACGTCCGCGACGTAGCGGCTCAGGACAACCGCGCGCTGGCGTTGCAACGCGATGCGCGTGACGATCGCGGTCACGTTCGGATTGCCGTCGCGGTCTCCACCGACCCACGTGCCCCAGCGTAGGAACGTTGGCAGCCGGTAGGCGCCCCCCAGCTTCTTCTCGATGCAGTCCTCGAGCGTGCGGTACACGCGGGGCGTGACCTCGAGCAGCGAGCGGCGGAATACGTCGAGCGAGGTCTCGACCTCGTCGAGCGGTGTCGGCTTGTGCGCGCGCGAATCCTCGGTCGCGAACAGCGCGAGCACCTCGGCATCGAGCGCGTGATGCGCACGGGGCGTGCCCTCGTCGAGCATGACGGCGATGCGGGAGAGGTGGTCGAGGGCCGATCGCCGGCGAGACTCGGTCGGGTGCGCAGTGATCACCGGCATCACGAGCGCCCGCTCGAACAGCGCGCGGAGGTCGCTCTCGGTCATGCCCGCTGCGATCAGCGTATCGAGCGATGCGGCAATGCCGTCGACCGCCGTCCCGTGCCGCGCGCGCAGCGCCCGCACGCGCTCGCGCTCCTCGGCCGTGTTCATCAGGTGACACTCGAGGGCGTTGGCGCGAGCCATCACCTCGAGCTCGTCCTCGTTGAGCTGCTCGATCGCGCGCGCGAACGTGCGGCGGCCGCCTTCGAGCTCACCTCGCCGCAGCGTGGTCGCTTGGTCCTCGAGGCGCTTGTAGAGCTCTTCGCTGCCCGTCCCGGTCAGCGTGTTGACTGCTCCGAGCAATGCCGCGGTCACGCGGTGCAGATCGCTCCGGAGCGTTTCGGATTCGCTCACGCCGGCTTCATACCCTGGATCCATCCATCGCGGAAGCTGTCACTGTGGCCGAACCTTTACCGACGAAGACGGCGAGAACCGGCAGAGTGCATCAGGGTCCAATCGCCGGGGCCACCAAAGGGCGACCATCGAGTCCAATGGGGGTATGAGCAAACTCGCCCGCCTCGGACTGCTCGCAGTCGCGATGGCGCCCGGATGCGAATGGGGACCTATGTATTGCGAAGGCGACTGGGCGGCGGTTCCTCCCGAGGCCTCAACGACGATGGCCCAGGCCCGGGTCGTGGCGCAGGTCCAGCCGGCGGAGAGCTCGGCGGTGGATATCCTGTTCGTCATCGACGATTCGAAGTCGATGACCGACGAGCAGTACCAGCTCGGCGTGTGGGCCGGCGAGATGTTCAACGTGCTGTCGTGGTCGGGCGAGCTGCCGGACCTTCACATCGGCGTCGTGTCGTCGAGCATGCCGATCTCGGCGGCGGCCGGCTGCAACGGCGGCGGCGGCAGTTTCCACGTCGGCAATGCGGTGATCGAGAAGGATCGATTCCTTCGTGATGTCGCAGGGCCTGACGGGCGCGTGCGCAATTACACCGGGGAGCTCACCGACACGTTTGCGAAGATGGCCAAGGTCGGCGACGGCGGCTGCGGATTCGAGCAGCCGTTCAAGGCTGCACGAACGGTGCTGAGCGGCACCACCTCGGGATTTTTGCGCGACGATGCGCTCCTGCTCGTGGTGTTCGTGACTGACGAGGACGATTGCTCGGCGAGCAGCACGCTGTTGTTCGCCGCCGAGCAGTACACGGACGGGTGCTCGGAGATGGGGCCGGCCACGAGCTATCGCTGCTTCGAGCACGGCGTGCGCTGTCACGACGGGAAAGGCAGCCGCGCATTCGGCGAGCGCCGCGATTGCCGCCCTCACGAGAGCTCGGAGTACATGGAGTCGGTCTCGGCCTTCGCCGCGTCGCTCAAGCGGCTGAAGCAGGACCCCGGACAGGTGATCGTCGCGGGCATCTACGGCAAGCCGAACGGCGTGACCGCGATCCGCGACGAGAGGTTCACGAGCTACTCGACACCGCGCCTCGCGAGTGTGTGTGGCAATGGCGGTAAGGAAGGAACGGGCGCGACGCCGGCAGTGCGAATGAATTCATTGATGGCAATGTTTGGCGGCCGCGCGAGCCAGAGCTCGATCTGCGAGGACGAGCTATCCTGGGCGATGCGCAACGTTGGCCTGGTCACGCGTGACGTTGCCACGCGCAGTCAGTGCCTCCGCGGCACGCTGGTCGACACCGATGTCGAAGCCACCGGCCTCCAGCCGCGGTGTCGTGTCAAGGTGGCGGGCCGGGACGGTACGGTCGCGGTGCCAGCCTGCGAGGGCGGGGTCGGATCGAACTGCTTCACCGTGGAGGTCGATGAGGCGCAGTGCGGCGACAGCGAGTCCCAGATGGCATTTCGTATCCTCGACGGCGAGGAGCGGGGCACTGTGACGGTCGTATGCGACGTGGATGCCGACGTCGACGGCTTCGCCGATACCGACCCCTGGATCAGTGATCCACGCCCCACCGAGTAGGTCTGTCCTGCGGGCGCGGAGTGATAAGCTGGTCCCATGCGCTGCGTCGTTGTCCTCGTGCTCGTCGCCGGTCTTGGCGCGTGCGCCAGCGGCAACGCGACACAGACCGACGCCCCACCGGTTGGCAAGAGCGACGCCGCCATCGACAGCAATGGCTGCACGATGCAGCCGTGCGACATCCTTCCGCAGTGCGGCTGCAACGGGAACACGGCGTGCGATATCGACCTCGTCGATCAGTCCGGCACCACGTGTCGCTCGATCAATCTCGCCGGCAAAGAGACGGCGGCGTGCACCAATCCGAACGAGTGTGACCGCGGGTACGTGTGCCTGGGCGGATCGGCGTTCGCGTCGTGCAAGAAGTACTGCTCGGGCGATGCCGACTGCGGTGCGCCGCGCGGCAAATGCATCTACTCGATCAACAGCGGCGGCGCGCCGATTGCCGGGGTTCCAAACGCGTGCAGCTCGAACTGCGAGCCCACCGACACGACGGCGGCCGAGTGCCCTTCCACGATGAAGTGCACGCTGTTCTCAGTGAACAAGGACATGATGAGCGTAAAGGTCGCCGACTGCAGCCCTGCTGGCACACTGGTGCAAGGTGGCGATTGCACGGCTGGCGGAATCGGCGTCGAGGCGCGCTGCGCGAAGGGCTACCAGTGCGTGAAGCTCGGCGCCGAGACCACGTTCAAGTGCCGGCGCATTTGCTCGGCTCCAGGCACCGCGACCGGCTGCGCCGCCGACACGTGCAGAGCGTTTACGGAACCGCACACGATTGGCCCGACGACCTACGGTGTGTGCGGCCCGTAACTGGGCGTGTGTGGCGCGTAGCGCGACCGCGCTGCAAACACGATCACCTCGACCATCAGCGTCAGCGCGATGTCGATCGCTGCGCAGGCAACTGCGATTTCGACCGCTGGGATGAGCACGAGCCACACCGGCGGCGGCACGATCACGTAGGGCGGGGGGAAGAACGCCCAGGCAAGGCCGGCAGGGATCATTGCCGCCATCAGGCCCATCCAAGCGATGCCGTTGGCCGTCGCGAGGCGCTCGGCGAGGGTTCGCTGGCTCCGCAGGGCCCACAGGCTGAACATGAGCTGCACCAGCATCGCGATCAGGCCGTACTTCGCCATCGTCGCCGCGAGGTGACCCTGCGCCGGCAGCAGGGACGGCGAGAATCGCTGCCCGACCGCACCGATCAGCGCGTAGTACACGACGAAGAATGCAGGCACCGACACCAGCAGCACGCGGATGTCGAGCCGCAACACGCGCCGGCGAATCAGCAGCAGCCCGAAAGCAAGTGCTGCGGCGGCACCACCGATGACCAGCAGGATCCGCAGCGCTCGGTTCTCGATCACGTCGACGCGCGCGGCCGCCTCGGCACGCTCGACCACACCCTGCGTCACGATCAGGCGCGTCATGTCACTGACGTGCCGCGCCGTGTTGGCCTGCGTATTGAGCTGGAGAATCTCGACGAGGGTGCGGCCCAGACCATGACCGGGGGCCGGGATCCCGAGTAGCGCCGACACGGTCGGCGCGATGTCGATCAGCCGCGCGTCGACGGGCCAAGCACCGGCCCGAATTCCCGCACCCGCTGCGATCAGCGGCACGGTCATCACCTCGGGCTCGATCCCGCCGTGGCCCCCCGCGTCGGTTTGCCCGTGATCGGCGGTGACGATCACCGCGTCATGCGCAAGATCGATCCGCGCGAGCACGCGGGCGACGGCGTGATCGGCGACCGCGGCGGCCGTGCGGTACTCGGGACTATCGCCACCGTGCTTATGCCCCGCTGCATCCACCGCACCGACGAGCAGCACCACCAAGTCCGCGTTGCCGGCTGCAAGTGCCCCACCCGCCTCGGAGAAGCCGCCCGGCCACGGGGCGTAGCGCGCATCGTCGAACGGGCTCACGAGATTCGCATCGGGCGCCTGTACGGCCGCCGCGGTCTCGTCGTCATCAGGAAAATCCGTATCCGAGTCATCGAGGTCCGACTGCTCCTCGGCAAGGGGTGGCGGCGGGATGTCCGTCGGCGTCGGAGACCGCTCGCGCAGGAACATGCGCGGGAGCACGTCATAGTCGGTCGCACTCGACGTCGTCAGACCGGCGGCCCGGACGCGGTCCATGAGCGTGTCGAGCTGGACCGGCTTGGTGTGGTGGTTCGTACGTACGCCACTGGCGCGCGGGGGCACACCGGTGAGGATCGATACGTAGTTCGGCCGCGACCAGGTCGGATAATGCGATTGCGCCTCGCTATCCACGCCTTGCCGACGCAGCTCGTCGAGGTAACGCAGCTCGTAGGACTTGTCGAAGCGCAATCCGTCGATGATCACGAGGAACACGCGACGCGCGAGCCGCGGGGTGCTGGATTCATTGACCACCGGAGCAATCCGCGTCAGCGCTGGCGCGTCTTGCTCGAGGTCGAACATGAATCGGGCGCCTGCGAGTCCCGCTTGCACCGCACCGACGCCACCGAGAACGAGCAGCACCAGCGCAGCGACCACCACATGGCGAGTTGGTGCCGTGTCGCGCGGCGGGGCGGGTCGGCGCACGTCTCAGGTTAGCGCGTCTCGAACGGCCATCTAGCCGGAATGGGGCCGTCGTGATACTCGTTAGATCATCATGTGGTACCTGGGTTCCGTCCCGCACCAACCCGACGTCGCGTAGAGGCCGCCGCCCGACCTCTTTTACCGACTGCGAACGCGAGGACTCCCATGGACACTTTGAAAACGATTGGCACCCGCCCCCCTGGCGATGAGCCGATTCAGCACCTGAAGCCGAAGGTCGACCCGTCGACGCTCTCTCACCGCAACCTGCTCGACGGCCCGTTCTGGCAACGGATCCCGGCGTACCAGTCGGTCGACGAGGCGACGTTCCTCGATCACACCTGGCAGGCAAAGAACACGATCACGAACCCCGCGAAGCTACTCGCTGCGGTTCAGAGCCTCGTGCCGCAGTCGTTCATCGACGACGTCACCGAGGGCTTTCATCGCTCGCCGATGTCGATCCGCGTGTCGCCGTATCTGCTGTCGCTGATCGACTGGGAACAGCCCGACGCCGATCCGCTGCGCCGCCAGTTCATCCCGATCGCGTCGCGCCTGCTGCCCGACCATCCCAAGCTCACGCTCGACTCGCTCCACGAGCAAGCCGACGCGCCGGTCTCGGGGCTCACGCACCGTTATCCCGACAAGGCGCTGTTCCTCGCGCTCGACACCTGCCCGGTCTACTGCCGGTTCTGCACCCGCAGCTACGCCGTCGGTGTCGACACCGACACCGTCGACAAGGTCAGCCTCAAGGCGACCGAAGACCGCTGGGAGCAGGCGTTCAAGTACATCTCCGAGCGCAGCGAGCTCGAGGACATCGTCGTCTCCGGCGGCGACAGCTATCAGCTCAAGGCTCGCCAGATCACGCTGATCGGCAACCGCCTGCTCGACATGCCGAACATCCGGCGCATCCGCTTCGCGACCAAGGGTCCGGCGGTGATGCCGATGAAGCTCATCACCGACACCGAGTGGCTCGATGCACTCACGGCGGTCGTCGAGCGCGGTCGCAAGCTGCACAAGGAGGTCGTCCTCCACACGCACTTCAACCACCCGAACGAGATCACCGCGATCACCAAGCGCGCTCTCGACGGCGTGTTCGAGCGCGGCATCATCACGCGCAACCAGTCGGTGCTGCAGCGTGGCGTCAACGACCGCATCGACACCATGCAGATGCTCGTGAAGCGCCTCGGCAACTGCCAGGTGCATCCGTACTACGTCTACGTCCATGACCTCGTGAAGGGCGTCGAGGATCTCCGCACCACGCTGCAGACTGCGCTCGATATCGAGAAGGGCGTTCGCGGTGTGACCGCCGGCTTCCACACGCCGACGTTCGTCGTCGATGCACCGGGTGGCGGCGGCAAGCGCGTCGCGCACAGCTTCGAGCACTACGATCGCGAGACTGGCATCAGCGTGTTCTCGGCGCCGTCGGTGAAGCCCGGCTTCTTCCTCTACTTCGACCCGGTCGACACGCTGTCGCCGGAGATCCAGGCAAAGTGGAAGAGCTCGACCGAGCAGGACCGGATGGTCGAGGCGGCCATCGCGCAGGCCAAATTGAATCAGGTCGCCAGCGCTCGCGCCTCGTCGGTCCGCTGATTGGCGCTATCATCGTCGGCGGTGACGGAACCGCTGACCAAGGACCAGCTGCTCGAGCTGCATCCGTGGCCCAAGGAGTATGCGGGCGACAAGAAGATCGAGCAGCTGTGGATCTACGATCTGCCGGCCTCGCCGCAGGCGCTGTGGCCTTTCATCAGCGACACATCGCGGATGAATCGCGCGCTCGAGCTCTCCGAGATGAAGTTCGTGGAGAAAGACGGCAAGCGATTCGGTAGCTCGAAGGCCGGCGGCGTGAAGCACGAGTGGCAGGAGCTACCGTGGAACTGGGTCGCCGAGCAGTGGCTCTCGAATGTTCGCGTCTACGAGCGGGGGTTCATGCGCGTGAACTTCGCGGTCTATCGCCTCGAGCCCACCGCGACGGGCACGCGCCTGTACATCTACATGGGCGTCGTGCCGCGTGGCGCGCTGTACGGCGCGGCGATCCGGTTCGGGCTGCCGATGATCCGCAAGGCCTACGACCGCGTGCTGCCCAAGCTCGCCGCGCAACTCGACCGGCTGCGCCCCGAGGTGCTCCAGCTGCCGCCTCCGGTACTCGGCAATGAACCCGAGGCCCGTCTGCGCGCCGGCCGCGAAGCGCTGCTCGCCGCGGGTCTGCCGGTGCCTGCGGTCGACAGGCTCGTCGAGTGGATCCGCACGGGCGATGACATCGACCTGCATCGCATCCAGATTCGCGAGCGCGCACGCGCCTGGAAGCTCGACGAGATCGACGTGCTTCGTACGGCGCTTCACGCGACACGGCAGGGCCTGCTCGATCTGTCGTGGGACACGATCTGCCCGCACTGCCGCGGCGTGCGCGACGAGAACGGCAAGCTCGCCGACCTCAAGGCCGAGACACACTGCACGGTCTGCGCGATCGACTTCACCACCGACAAAGCCGAGGCCGTCGAGGTCACGTTCCGCGTGCATCCGTCGATCCGCGACATCCCGGTCCAGCTGTACTGCAGTGCCGAGCCGGCGAAAAAGGAACACATTCGCGCGCAGGTCGCAGTCGCGCCCGGCGCCAATGCGCGCTTCAATCCCGTGCTTCCGCCCGGTCGCTACACGGTGTGGGCCGGCCGTCACGGTGGCTGGTACGTCGACATCGAAGAGGGCGCACCGCCCGAGCTCGTCTACGCGGACCGTCCCGAGGGCGCGATCGTGAAGGCGGCCCCCGATCCGAGCGTGTCGTTCACCAATGACGGTGCCGACGAGGAGCGCTTCACGATCGAGCGCGTGACCTGGAGCGATGACGCGCTGCGCCCGGGCATGCTGCTCAGCTTCCAGGAGTTTCGCGACCTGTTCTCCGAGGAATACATCGGCGCGGACGTGAAGCTTGCCGTTGGCGAGCAGACGCTGCTGTTCACCGATGTCGTCGGTTCGACCGCGTTCTACGCGGCGCGCGGTGACCCGGGCGCGTTCATCGAGATCAAGCGCCACTTCGACGAGGTGTTCGCGATCGTGACGAAGAACCGCGGCGCCGTGGTCAAGACGATCGGCGACGCCGTGATGGCGACGTTCACGAATCCGGTCGACGCCGTGCGCGCCAGCCAGCAGATCCACAAGACCTTCCACCCCAAGCGTGAGGACACGCCGATCCGCCTTCGCATCTCGCTCAACACGGGGCCGTGCATCGCGGTGCGGCTCAACGCGAATGCCGACTTCTTCGGCGGCACCGTCAATATCGCAGCCAAGCTGCAGGCGCTCGCCGAGGGTCACCAGATCGCGATGAGCGAGGCGACCTACAAGTCCACGGGCGTCGCGGACTTCATCGCGAGCGAGAACGCGGCCCTCGAGGAGCTGATCTACGAGTCCAAGGCGCTCAAGGAGAAGGTCAACGTGCGCCGCTGGTCCGTGTTCGCCGACGTCTGAGCTGACACAGACAGAGATGGCCTCTCGTTACATCGGAGAGACGGCCCCGAGCGTTTCACGCGGCGGCCCGACTTCACCGGGGCGGTCGGATCGCTGTGGCTGCGCGGATCATCTCGTGCGGCGGCCCAGCTTCACCGGAGCGTCAGGATCGGCCGGTGGCTTGGCTGCCTCGACCTTGGCGCCGACCGCGGTGTCCTTGCACTCGGAGCCCTTGTCCGGCGTGATCTGCGCGCGCAGGGCGAGGGTGTGGTCGATCCAGACCTGCTGGACCTCGGCATCGACCGCGTGGTCACGGAGGGTCTCGCGCAGGATCTGGAGGCGTCGCTCGAAGTGGCCTCCGAAGATGGGAGACTGCGCGTGCGCGGTGCGCATCGGGCGTCCCGTGTACTTGATGTCCTTGTTGCCGAGGAAGCTCGCGGTGAACTCGTACTCGCGGTCGATGAGGTGCTGGCGGCTTTTTCCCTCGAACAGAAACCCGATCATCAGATCGCCGAACAGACGCGAGTAGAATTCGGTGATCACAGCGCGAAGCTTGTCGGCGCCGATCTTGGGGAACACGTCGATCATGCGGGCGTGACCTTCACGGGCTGACCGGAGAGGGCACTCGTGCCGGTGAGCTCGTCGATGCGGGATGGATCGATCACATCGTTGACACTCTCGCCGGGCATGGTCGCGGCGACCGACAGCTTGGCGCCCCGGCGCGTGTGACCCCAGCCGTGGGGCACGCTCACGACACCCGGCATCATCGTGTCGGTGATCTCGACCGGAACGGTGATCGAGCCGATCGAGGTCGCGACCTTGGCATGCGCACCATCGACGAGGCCACGCGTCGCGGCATCGTCGGGATGGATCATGATGGTGCAGCGCGGCGGCCCCTTTAGCAGCCGCTCGCTGTTGTGCATCCACGAGTTGTTGGAGCGCAGGTGCCGGCGACCGATCATCACGAGCTGCGTCGGCGGCGTCGCGTACTTCTTGTCGAGGCGCGGCAGATCCTTGAGATAGACCTGCGGGGCGAGATCGAGCTTCTTGTCGCTCGTGTTCAGGCGGCCAGGCAGGCGGGACTCGAGGGCACCGAGGTCGACACCATGTGGCTGCGCGCGCAGCTTGCGGATCGAGAGACCCTTGAGGCCACGCCTGAGCCCCCACGGGCCCGCACGCAGCGCGAGATCGATGACGGTCTCGGGACCGAGCTTGCCGAGGACTTTCTCGGCAATGCCACGGCCGAGCGCGGGTAGGCGCAGACGCGTGAGCAGGCCGAGACAGATCTCCCAGTCGTGGCGCTCGTCGGGGCCCCGCTCGAACAGCGGCGGCGAGTACTTCGCGACGTTGCGCACGGCGAATGCGTTGAGCGCCGCATCGTAGTGCGAGCGCTCGAGCGGCGAGGTCGGCGGCAGGATCACGTGCGCGAGCCGCGTGGTCTCGTTGAGGTAGGGATCGATCGACACCATGAAGTCGAGCGAGGACAGCGCGGCCTCGAGCTTCGCGCCACCCGGAGCGGACAGCGCCGGGTTGCCCGCACTCGTGATCAGCGCGCGGATCTGACCATCCCCGGGCGTGCTGATCTCCTCGGCGAACGCGGTCATCGGCAGCTCGCCACCGAACTCGGGCTTCTTCGACACGCGACTCGTCCACCGCGCGAAGCCACCATCGAATCCGAGCAGGCCGGCGAGCGGCAGCGGATCGACCGCGGGCGTGGTGAACATCAGGCCGCCCGGCTCGTCGAGGTGACCGGTCAGCGCATTGATCGCGTAGCAGAGCCACGCCGAGAGACCACCAAACTCCTGCACGCACACCCCGATGCGGCCGTAGAGGACCGCACGCTCGACGGTCGCGAGCTGGCGCGAGAGGGACCGGATCTCGTCGGCCGCGATGCCGGTGATCGGCGCAGCGCGCTCGGGCGACCACGGCTTCGACTGCACGCGCAGCTCCTCGACGCCGTTTGCCTGCAGGCGACCGAGGCGCACCAGGTTCTCGGCGAACAGCACGTGAATCATCGCGAGCAACAGCACCGCATCCGTGGCCGGGCGAATGAACAGGTGCTGGTCGGCCTTGTCCGCCGTCTCGGTCTTGCGCGGGTCCAGCACGATGACCTTGCCGCCGCGCTGCTGGATCGCCTTCAGCCGTGACTTCACGTCGGGCGCGGTCATGATGCTGCCGTTCGACGCGAGTGGATTGGCGCCGAGGCAGATGAACAGATCGCTGCGATCGATGTCGGGCACCGGCATCAGCAGCTGATTGCCGAAGATCTGCAGCGCCGCGAGCATGTGCGGCAGCTGATCGAGCGACGTGGCCGAGTACATGTTGCGCGTGCCGAGCGTACGTAGCAGCAGCTGGCCGTAGGTCAGGAGCCCGAGGTTGTGCGCCGTCGGATTGCCTTGATAGACGCCGACCGCATCGCGCCCGTAGGTATCGCGGATACCGCGGATGCGCAGCGCCACGTAGTCGAGCGCCTCGTCCCAACCCATCGGTGTCCACGTGTCACCATCGCGACGCATCGGCTGCCGCAGGCGATCCGGATCGTGGTGCAGATCGGCGAGGGCCGTGCCCTTCGGACAGATGTAACCCTTGCTGAACGGGTCGGCGTCATCTCCTCGGACGCTGACCACGCGGTCACCGTCGACCTCGATCGCGACTCCGCACGTCGCTTCACAAAGTGGGCAACTGCGAAAGTGCGTGGTGGTCACGCTCGCGAGCTTAGCCCGCTTGCGCGCCAGCGTCGAAGTCGATCACGCGAACGTTGCCGTCCCAGTCGGTCAGCACCGCGAGCTTGGGCTCGCCGTGGCTCGTGAGCCCGACTTGCAGCCGATCGCCCTTCGCGACCTCCGCTCCGGTCCACGGCAGCGTGACGCTCTTGGTACCGGTCCGCACCACGACGAGCTTCTTGCCGGTGAACACGACCTCGGCATCGTAAAGCTTCGGAGCGACCGACGGCCGCGAGACGACCGGCGTCCATAGCGCGTGAAGATGACGGCGCAACGCACCCGCCGCCGACGGCGGTAACGCGGCCGCGATCCGGGCACGGACATCCGCTTCTTGCGCACCGAACTTCGCGAGGAACGCGGCGGCACTCATACGCGCGGCATCGGTGGAATCGGCACCATCGAGCATCGCCATCGCGAGCTCGACGCTCTCTCCTGGAGCCTCGCCGAGCTGCAGCAGGGCCAGTAGCACTTCGGGACTGACGCGCTCGGCACCCTCGACCGCGGCGAGGAATACCTCGCGAAGTGCGGGCACGTTGATCGCGAGCGCACCGAGCGCACGGTCATACGTGGGACCGCGACCGAACCAGCGCACGATCTCACCGGCATGATCACCGATGATGACGAGCAGCCGCTGCGACAGCGACTTGTCGAGCGTGTCGGCCGCGCTGGCGTAGCGCGCGATCACCTCGGCGATCCGGCCACCGACGGGGCTCTTGCGACGAAGGGTGTCGAACAGGAACGGGAGCGTCGCGAGCGCGACCGGATAGAGCTGCCCGTTGAGGATCACGTGCTGCTCCAGCACGCCGAACGCATCCTCGATCTCCGTCGGTAGGCCCGAGTAGATCACCGCGTGCCGCAGCACACCGAGTGCACTCGGGACATTGGACGCAGCTCCCGCCGTGCCGTCGCTCGGACCCAGCGCACCGGTGAGCACGCCCCACGACAGATTCGCGACGCTGTGCTCTAGCCCCGGTACATCGACCGGTCCGGTCGGATCAAACCTGCCCACGGCGCGCAACATAGAGCAAGACGCGACGGATGTGCGAGTTACCTGCTGTTACCTTCTGGGCGATGTCGAGACTCGCCCTCCTCGTCCTCGTCGCGTGTGGCGGACCCCAGGCTCGTCGCATTCCGGCCGATCTCCCGGCGCCGATCGCGTCCGCACCGGCACCGGTCCAACCAGTGGCCACCCCGGCCGTGGCGTCCGCCGCCCGCCGATCCTCGAGGAGGCGAAGGTCATCGCGCATAGCCGTGCCTGGTTCCAGGCGGTCGACGCCAACGAGACCGCACTGGCCGTCGAGGTCATGCCCGACGTTCGTCCAGTTCGAGGACTTCCGATTCTTTCGCCGTGCGGACCTCGAGAAGCGCTTCGAGACTCGCCGCGAAAAGAAGATGCCGTCACGCGTTCGGACCTGGAGCGACGAGCACGTCTACACGGCACCCGGCACGGCGGTCTTCATCGCCCGCTCCGTCGAGACTCTCGAGGGCAAGCCACCGATCGAGGGCTACGAGACGCTGGTCTGGGTTCACGACAACTCGCGCTGGGTGATCGCGCAATCGCAATGGGTACGTGGGGGCGTCTCGGCCGAGCGCGATCGCTGGAACGAGTATTACGCGCAGGGCGGAGGCTTCAACACCAAGCCAAACCAGCTGCTCGTCGAGACCGTGAAGGGCAGAAAGCCCGGCACTGCACTCGACCTCCAGATGGGGCAGGGGCGCAACGCGGTGTTCCTCGCGACGCAGGGCTGGAAGACCACCGGCATCGACATCAGCGACGAAGGCATTCGCCAGGCGAAGGCCGAGGCCGCGAAGCAGAAGGTCAAGCTCGACGCGCTCCTCGTGGACTTCGCCACCTACGATCTGGGCAAGGCCAAGTGGGACCTGATCACGCTCATCTATGCGGGCGCCGACCCCAAGGAGATCGAGCGCATCAAGCCCGCGCTCAAGAAGAACGGCCTGTTCATCAGCGAGTACTTCCACGCGGACTCCGACGTCGCAAAGTCTGGCGCCGGCGGCTGGCAAACCGGCCAGCTCGCGGCGCTGTTCAAGGACGGCTACGAGATCCTGCACGACGACGTTGTCGACGACCACGCGGACTGGGCCGGCATGCGCAAGATGAAGCTCGTGCGCTTCGTGGCACGCAAGAAGTAGCCGCGTTACGATAGCGAGATGTCGAACATCACGGCGGCTCGTAAGGCAGCCACGGAGCGGATTCTCGAGGGTGACGGCGAGGCGTCGCGCGAACATCGCAAGGCGGCGTTCGCGAATGCTGGCGTGCCGGAGTCCGCACGCGCATTGATCGACAAGGTCACCCAGCGGGCCGCGCAGATCGGTGACGAGGACATCGCCGCCGCCAAGGGAGCGGGCCTCACCGAGGATCAGATCTTCGAGCTCGTCGTGTCGGCCGCGATGGGCGTGTCGACGCGCCAGTACGAAGGCGCCCTCGCTGCACTCGAGCAGGCGATGGAGGCCAAGTAATGCGCCTCGAGATTCTCGACCACGGTCACAAGCTCACCACGAAGGCGCTGTTCGCCTTCATCAAGACCGTGTCGCGCATGCCGGTGCAGGACGTCGTGAAGACACTGATGTACCGCCCCGACTTCTTCGGCAAGCCGATGGGCGCCGTGTTCCAGGAGGCGATGCGTGGTCCCTCGGAGTGGGCGGTCGCCGAGCGAGAGATGATGGCGAGCTACGTCTCGAAAGTGAACGAATGCGAGTTTTGAACGAAAGCACACGCCGCGGTCGCGGCGATGAGCTGGAAGGACGATCCGAAGGTCGAGGCGGTTCTCGCCGATATCGATAACGCACCCATCAGCCCGCAGCTGAAGGCGACGTTGCATCTGCTGCGCAAGGTCACCAAGGAAGCGACCGTGACCGTCGACGACATGAAAGCCGTGCTCGCCGCCGGGGTGACGAAGGCTCGGATTCAAGACGCGCTCGCGGTGTGCTTCGCGTTCAACGTGATCACCCGCCTCGCCGACACCTTCGAGTTCCACGTCGGACCGCGCGCCGCATTCGACGGTGGTGCCAAGCACCTACTGAAGCGCGGCTACTCGTTGTAGCGGCGCGAACAGCGCGGACGGACTACCAGCCGCGCCGGTACGCGACGAACGGCGAGCGCTCGACGTAGCCGTCGCGCGTGTAGAGGAAGCGGTCTGCCACCATGCGTGCGAGCAGTTTCTCCCGCGTGCCCATGAACCAGAGGAACGGCGCGAGGAGCACGAGCTGGAATGGACCACCGGCCAGGCCGATCACGCCGAATGCGATTGCGACAGCGCGCGCGATGGTGATTGACACATCGGTTGCGCGAACGTAGTCCATGCGACGCGAGAGCAGGGCGCGCAGGATGCGGCCACCGTCCATCGGTAGAGCCGGGATCATGTTGAACGCTGCGATGATGAAGTTCGCGTAGCCGATCCACGCAAACAGCGATGAGTTGAACAGTGCACCGAGGCCGAGGCCGAGGCCACCGAGCGCGAGCGAGACGGCGGGACCCGCGGCGGCAATCATGACTTCATGATTTGCGGTGCGCGGCAGCTCGACCATTTTGGCCGCGCCGCCGAGGAATGACAGCTCGATTCCGGACACGCGCACGTTGAGCTGGCGCGCGACGAGGGCGTGGCCGAGCTCGTGCACCAGGACGCTGGCGAACACCAGCAGTACGAGCGCGACACCCGCGACGCCGCCGAACGCGACGAGCACGAGCGCGAGCAGCAGGACGAAGCTCAGGTTGAGCTCGACGGGGAACCCCATGATGGTTCCGAGACGCCAGGACTTCAGCATGCGGTCACTGTAGGCATGCGTACAGACGTGTAAAGGGGATGCCGTCGTCGGGGCACCGACGGAGAAATTCCCGACCTGACCGAAAGGAGGGGCACGTTCGTTGCTCCGGGCCGACCATCGTGGGCCGCCGCTAAAGGGGGTGAAGGCGCACGCGAACGTTCGCTTTCAAATCTGCCGGATCGGCTTGTACTTGATGCGATGCGGCTGGTCGGCGTCGGTGCCAAGGCGGCGGTGACGGTCGGCCTCGTAATCGGCGAAGTTGCCTTCGAACCACTCGACGTGGCTGTTCCCCTCGAACGCCAGGATGTGGGTCGCGATCCGATCGAGGAACCACCGATCGTGGCTGATGACGACGGCGCAGCCGGGGAACTTCTCGAGGCCATCCTCGAGCGCGCGCAGCGTGTCGACATCGAGGTCGTTCGACGGCTCATCGAGCAGCAACAGATTTCCGCCGCGCTTGATCATCTTCGCGAGATGGACCCGGTTGCGCTCACCACCCGACAGGATGCCGACCCGCTTCTGCTGGTCTTGGCCCTTGAAGTTGAAGCTCGACACGTACGAGCGAGCATTCACCGAGCGCTCGCCGAGCGTGAGGAAGTCGATGCCTTCGCTGATCTCGTCGTAGATGGTCTTGTTCTCGTCGAGCGCGTCACGGCTCTGGTCGACGTAGCCGAGCTTGACCGTGTCGCCAATCTTGACCGTGCCCTTGTCCGGCTTCTCGACACCCATGATCATCTTGAACAGCGTCGTCTTGCCGGCGCCGTTCGGACCGATCACACCGACGATGCCACCGCGCGGCAGCTTGAACGTGAGGTTGTCGATCAGCTGGCGCTCGCCGAACGACTTGCTGACGCCCTCGAACGACACGACCTCGCCACCGAGACGCGGTCCCGGCGGGATCACGATCTCGAGCGAGTCGTCGCGCTTCTCCTTGCCGGCCTCGGCAACCATCTCCTCGTAGCGGTTGAGGCGCGCCTTGCTCTTGGCCTGGCGGGCCTTCGGCGACAGCCGCACCCACTCGAGCTCGCGAGCGAGCATCTTGCTGCGGGCGTCCTCCTGGCGCTCCTCGTCCTTGCGGCGCTTCGCCTTGAGCTCGAGCCAGCCGGAGTAGTTGCCCTCGAACGGGTGACCCTCGCCGCGATCGAGCTCGAGGATCCACTTCGCGACGTTATCGAGGAAGTAGCGATCGTGCGTGATGGCGACGACCGTGCCCTTGAACTTCTCGAGCATCTTCTCGAGCCACGCGACGCTCTCGGCATCGAGGTGGTTGGTGGGCTCGTCGAGCAGCAGCATGTCGGGGTTCGACAGCAGCAGGCGGCACAGCGCGACGCGGCGCTTCTCACCACCGGAGATGACATTCACATCCGCGTCGCCCGGCGGGCAGCGCAGCGCGTCCATCGCCATGTCGACCTGGTGGTCGAGCTCCCACGCGTTGACCGCTTCGATCTGATCCTGCAGACGCGCCTGCTCGTCGAGCAGCTTCGTCATCTTGGCCTCGGGCATGTCTTCGCCGAGCTTCATCGAGACTTCCTCGAAGCGCGCGAGCAGCGCACGGGTCTCGGCCACGCCCTCGTCGACGTTCTCCTTCACGGTCTTCGTCGGATCGAGCTGCGGCTCCTGCGCGAGGTAACCGATCTTGAGTCCCGGGGCGGGCCACGCCTCGCCGAGGAAGTCCTTGTCGACGCCCGCCATGATGCGCAGCAGCGTGGACTTACCGGCGCCGTTGTTGCCGAGCACGCCGATCTTCGCGCCCGGATAGAACGACAGATGGATGTTCTTCAAGATCTCGCGCTTCGGCGGCACGAGCTTGCGGAGATCCTTCATCACAAAGGTGTACTGGGCGGTCATGGCGGGCGGTTATACCCTACCCTCGGACGAGGGCCATGGCCTACCGAGGAGAAGACGCCGGGGACACCCTCGGGGCACCGACGGCCGACGGGAACCTCTCGGTCAACCTCGGACCGAACCGGCTGGCGCTCGCCGTGGGCCCGGTCAGCCTCCACCTGGTCGACCGCGTCGCGACCGTGACCGAGGTCATCGGCAAGAAGAAGAAGAAGCTCAAGCGCACCTCGTTCGCGATCAGCGGCATCGTGTTCGGCCGCGGCTTCCCGCGCGACGACATCGGCCTTTGGATCGAGGCCAAAGAAGACGTCGACAAGGCCCAGCCCCGCAGCAGCTTGCGGCGGATCTTCGGCATCGCTCCGGTCAGCCTCATGGCTTCCGACGGATTGGCGTCGCTCGCCAAGCTCGAGGGCGTGGCGTCCCAGCTCCGGATCGCGGTCGCCGACTACGCGAGCGCCGCCGGCATCTGGCACGCGCGCGGCACCGAGATCGGAGCCGGCCACCCGCTCGACAAGGTTCTGTTCGCCGACTACGGCGACCATCACGCGATCTATGCGCGCAAGCTGTTCCGCGATCGCGCACGCTTCCTCGCGGCGGTTCATCCGAGCGACGGCCGCGTCGTCGTACCCGACGGCAAGACCAAGCACGAGGTCACGGTCCCGTCACGCTATGGTGTCACGGTGCGCGGCGATCATATTCGGTTCGCCGACAAGCGTGGCCTCGATCTCGCGCGCATCAGCGTGCCGTGGATTGGCCCCGAAGATCGCGAGGAGCTGGCGCGCCGGATCGGCCAGCTCGTGCATCGCTAACTAAGGCCGCGGCGACGGCGGCTTGTGATCGTGCGGATCGGCGCCGAGCGCGTGGTGCGGATGCAGCTCGATGTCGGCGATCAGCGGCCGGTGATCGCTCGCCTTGCGCGCCAGCTCGGTGTCGCAGCGCGCGAGCTTGAGAAAGTTCACGCAGCCACGCACGAAGATCGCGTCGAGCGGGCGCACCGGGCCCCACGCGGGGAACGTGAGCGGGCGGCGCTCGATGCCGCGGAAGCCGGCAGGCAGCAGCAGCTCGCCAAGGCCACCGTAGACGTCATTGAGATCGCCGCCGACGATGATCGGGGTCTCGTGATGCAGGTTGGCGAACGGGTGACAGTCGAGGAACTTGCCGAGCTGGATGCGCCGCTCGAACCGCGCGAGGCCGAGGTGCATGTTGAACACGTGCACGGTGCGATCGACATCGTCGTGGCGAACGCGGACCACGCCGTGGAGCACGCTGCGTGCCTTCTTGAACCGGATGCTGAGATCGATGTTCGTGCTCTCGATGAGCGGGTACTTCGACAGGATCGC
>JBBQFU010000055.1:0-35906 GCA_038322185.1 Haliangiales bacterium | reverse complement strand
AGCGACGAGCCGTGAAGGCTTTCGCACTCGAACGTTGGCTCCCCTCACTTTCTTCAGCTATGCGTTTGCGCAAGAAACCGACGGCTTCGTCGTCGGACTCATGACTCACAAGCCGCGACAACCTGCGAAGGTAGGGCTAGGATGCGCTCGTGAAAGACCGCGTATTTCGTGATCCGGTCCATGGACTCATCGAGTTCAAGGGAGACGACCGGCCGATCGCGGAGCTGCTCGACACGCTCGCGATGCAGCGGCTGCGGCGGATCAAGCAGATGGGGTTTGCCTGGCTCGTGTATCCGGGCGCCGAGCACTCGCGGTTCGGGCACGCCCTCGGCGCGTTCCACATCGCGCAGCGCGTGACCCGCCGCCTCGAGCTCGACGCGCGGACGGCGCTCCACGTGAAGGTCGCGGCGCTGCTCCACGACGTCGGCCACGGGCCGTTCTCGCACGCCTGGGAGCACGTGTTCGCCGGGCACAATCACGAGCGCTGGGGTGCCCGGATCGCAACCGAGCACGCCGAGCTCGCCACGGCGCTCGAGACCCTCGAGCCGGGCCTCCCCGAGACGATGCGTACGTTCTGGGGCAAAGACTACAAGCCGCACTTCGCGCGCAAGCTGGTCAGCTCGCAGCTCGATGTCGATCGCCTCGACTACCTGCTGCGCGACGGCCACTACTCGGGCGCCGGCTACGCCACCTACGATCTCGACTGGATCATCCACGCGATCGAAGTCGCGCCGGTGCGCACGGGCGACGAAGAGCCGAACGACCTGGTCGTCGATTACCGCCGCGGCATGTACGCGGTCGAGCAGTATCTGTTCGCGCGTTCGTACATGTACGCGCAGGTCTATCACCACAAGACAGTGCGGGCCGCCGAGTGGATGTTCATCAAGACACTCGAGCGCTTCGCCGAGCTCGCGCGTGCTGGCTCGGAGCCTGCGGGTCTCGCGATCGCCGCGCAGATGGCGCGTGGTGCTGCCGTCAGCGTCGACGACTACCTGCGCCTGCACGACGTGTCGATCACCACCGCGCTCGATCAGTGGGCGGGCCTCGACGGCCAGCCCGCGAACGATGCGGTGCTACGCGACCTCGCGAAGCGCTTGATGACGCGCCGGCTGTTCAAGACGTTCGACCTCGGGGATGATCGCGTTGCCGCTGAACGGCTGTGGCCGCATGCACTCGAGGTTGCCAACAAGCGCTTCGGTACCGTCGGTCGATTCTACGTCCACCTCGATACCGCGCGTCACGCTGCGTACCTGGCGTCCGATGACGAGGAGCTCTACGTCATCGACCACCCGAAGTACGGCGCGGTCACGCTGTCGCGCTTGCTCGAGGACATGCCGCTCGGTCAGCCGACGTCGACGATCCGCCTGGTGTGTGCACCGGAGATCATCGACGAGCTACGGCCGATCGTCGAGCACGAGCTCGGCAGGCATCGCGGTCGTCGGTAGCTATTCGCTACCGCCGATGTCGTCCCAGTCGACGAGATTCTTCTGGCGTGCCCAGTCTGCGCAGCCGGTACAGAATGGCATGTCGTGTGAGCGTACGAAGCCTCGTACTCCACACGCCGCACAACGCTGTGCGCGGCTTGCATGCTTGGTGATCCGGCGCGGCTCGACATTGCTGGTCAGCATCAGTCCCTCCGTCGATGCGGTAGCCAGTCACCGAAAGTGATGACCGGTCCCCATACGTGATCAGCACAGCAGCACCGATGCCGTCGCGCAAAACTGTGCCGGCCGGCACATTGTGAGACGCAGCGGGCGGCAGGGTTACGGCAGAACACGTAACTTCGCGGAACACGTACGTGCGCATCGGTCACCCCGCGCAGCGGCGCACGTTCTGGATCCGCACACCCAGCGGTAACAACGTCGAGCGATCTTACCGGCTACCTCGCGAGCGCCGAGCCGCCCTCCTCGACCCTGCCGATGCGCAGATCATGAGCGACTGCGCCGAGTCATTCGATTGTCCGAGTATCGGACATGACGTTGGCGAGCGTCCTCTGTCGGATGTCAGAGACGCGCGCGAGGCTCTTTGCCATGCCGGCAAGGGATCCAGAGAAGCGACGCGCGACGGTTCGTGCTTGGTACGCGCGCACCAAGCACAAACGAACCGCAGAGGAGAGCGCAAGACAGACCAGGGTGAAGCGCGCGCTGATCAAGAAGAACACCGCGTGGCTCGCCGAGTACAAGGTGGTGCTCTCATGCCAGCGCTGCGGAGAGAACCACCCCGCGTGTTTGCAGTTTCACCACAAGGATCCGGCCGTGAAGGAGATCATGGTGACGGATGCCATCCGACGTGGCTGGGGTCGCACGCGGATCTTGGCGGAGGTCGCGAAATGCGAGGTCCTCTGCGCGAACTGTCATGCGAAGCATCACGCCGCGGAGCGTTTGGCATGAGCACCAAGTGGCAGCAGCAGAACCGCGAGGCCTACAACGCGATGTGGCGTCGCTGGTTCACATCACTGGGAAGAGGCAGAGAAAGGGTCGGGGTGACAAGACTCGAACTTGCAACTTCTCGCACCCAAAACGAGCGCGCTACCAATTGCGCTACACCCCGGAAGCCATCGGATACCGCGTCAGCCTCGACGGCGCAAGGGCCGAAAATGAAAACGGCCACACCCGAAGGTGCGGCCGCTGCCGTCAGCGAAAGCTGAGGGACTACTCTTCCTTGGCGGGTGCTTCGGGAGCCGCAGGCGCCGCCGGAGGCGCCTCGACCGGAGCCGCGCCCGTGGGCGTCTTGCCGCCGGCCCATGCGAAGTAGTTGCGCAGCATCGTGGTCTCGAGGTTCAGATCACCCAGCGTGGTCTTGCCTTCGCCGGCCTTGATGGCGGCATCGAGCTTCGATTCGCAGTTGGCGCACGGAACCTTGGCGACCTTCGGCAGCGCGAGGAGGATCGACTGGCGGATGAGCCGGTTGTCGCTCTTGGCGGCATCGAGCAGCGTGTCGGTCAGCGCAGCGGCCTTCGGGCCCGCCTTGCCGATTTCGAGCATCGCGCGCTCGATCTCGCCCTCGAGCAGACCGAGCTGCTCGTCCTTGGTCCAGTCCTTGATGTCCTTGATCCACTGCGCCGAGTTCTTCGCCGCCTGCTCGGGCGTCTGCTTCAGCGTCGCCGCGAAGCAGTTGATATCGCCCTTGCAGCGGATACCGACGGAGATGCGAGCGATATGGGTCTGGAACATGCGCGCGTAGCCCTTGTAGCCCTTCGCGGCTGCTTCCGCCTGCTTGAAGGCAGCGACCTTGCCCTTGTGGACCTTCTTCGCTTCCTTGTAGGCCTCTTCGGCCTTCTTGGCGGTCTCGGAAGCGGCCTTGATGTCGGCTGCAGTCTTGGTCGTGTCCTTGGTCGCCTTGAGGACGGCCATCTTCGCCTCGTCGGACTTGACCTTGACCTTCTCGAGCTCCTTGTCGGCAGCGTCCGCATCGGTCTTCGGCTTGCCGGCGGCTTCCTTCTTCTTGTCGGCCGAGGCCTTGAAGTACTTGGTCGCGAGCTCGTTCAGAACCTCGATGTCCTTCGGGTTGTTCGACAGACGCGCGAAGGCAGTCGCAGCCTCGGTGCGCAGGTTGTCGTCAGCCTTGTTATCGCCTGCGATCTCTGCGAGGTCGGAGGTGCCCGAGCCATCACGCACGAGGAACGGATAGGCACCGACGGCGAGGATGCGCGTCATGAGATCGGGTCCCGGAGGGGCGCCCTTCTTGGTCGAGCCAGCCATCCACAGCGACTTCACCTTGTCGGCACCCTTGGGCGCACCGATCTTGCGAAGCGCGTCGAACACCGCGTTGTGCTGCGTGCTACCGCTCGGCTGATCGTCCTGGAAGTACTGCGGCAGCGGCGGACGGTCGAGGACGACGAGCAGATCCGGCACGACCTCGGGGTCGTAGAAGTCACCCAGCACGACGGCGGGGTAGAAATCCTTGGCCGAGACCGGCAGGCACTGCTCGGGCGGCAAGTTGTTCTTGTCGCCGCAATACTTGTCGAGCTTCTTGTCCTTGAAGAGCTGGTTCACCTCGGCGTGATCGCCGCGGAGAATCTTGCGGAGCTCTTCCTTGGCCGTCGGGCCACTCGCTGCGAGCGCGCGGCGGATCTGCGTGAACAGCTCCGGCGTGCGGTACATCGAGAGCACGAGGGTCTTGGCACCGTTGGCGGCGCGGAGCTCGGACAGCGCGTTGATCGCTGCGCCGGTCGTGCCGAGGAAGAGACCGAACTTCTCCTCCATCGCGCGACCCTGCTCCTTGTCCTTGGCAGTACGCGGGTGGTCGGGCGGATCGCGATCGATGATCTTGATCAGCGCGGCCGACGCCTTGTTCTTGTCGTCGGTGTACTTGCCGATCGCACGAATCGCCCCGACTTGCGCCGCGACGAGCTTCTTGGTGACCGGCTTCTGCGAGATCTCGATCAGCGCGTCGAGACCGGTCGGCAGCTTGGATTCACCAAGTGCATCGGCGGCCTTCTGCGCGGAGTCGACCGACCGCGGGTTCGCTTCGTCGACTTCGACGAGCGCCTTCACGAGGAACGGCTCGGCAAGCGCCCAGTTCGCTGGGCGGCCCTTCTTCTCGTAGTCGGTCATGAACGTCGCCTTCGCTTCGGCCGGTGTGAGCGGGCGAGCGAGAGCGATGATGACTTGGAGTAGACGGACCGGCTTACCCTGGCTTGCCCAGGCGGCACCGAGCG
The DNA here is from genome assembly GCA_038322185.1 of Haliangiales bacterium. Classification (GTDB taxonomy): domain Bacteria; phylum Myxococcota_A; class Polyangia; order Haliangiales; family Haliangiaceae; genus JABFXX01. The sequence goes on along the minus strand of JBBQFU010000055.1, from coordinate 31,246 downwards.
CAGGAATCGCGGACGGGTCCCCGAGCTGCTCGAGCTGCGTGACCGCGCGCTCGGCTTCCTTTGGGTCGTCGAGGTGCTTGGTCCAGGTCGAAGCCTTGAATTCGTTGTCCGGACAGCCAGCGAGGCCGAGGGCCAACGCAACGCTGATAGCGTGCGCGACGAGCTTCATGCGTTCCCCTTACTTGTTCTTGACGGCGAACAAGAGATTGTCGAAGCCAGCGGCTTTCGCCGTGTTCACAATCTTGTTGATAAGCCGGACGTCCGTTGCTTCGTCAGCCTGCAGGATGGCGAGGCCATCCGGGCAGATGTGACCCGGCGTCGGACGGATGTTCTGCTTTGCCTCTTCGCAAGCCTTGACCAGATCCTTGGGCAGCTTGCCGAGACCGACCTCTTCTTTGATCTTCTTCGACGCCGCATCGAGACGCTCGAACAGCGCATCGATCTTGAACGTCGGAGAGTCATCGCGGAGGACGCTCTCGACCGTAGCAACCATCTGACCCTGGTAGCTGATGTCGCTCTTCGTCACAATGATGACGGGAGCCAGCTGCAGCGTGTCGCGTGATTCTGCCATCGGCAGCTCGAGGCCCTTCTGAGCCTGGAGCAGCTGACCGGTCGACGAGAACACCATCAGAAGGAACGTCACCAAGATCGTCATCATGTCGACGAACGGGGTGAGGTTCATTGCGATGTTGCCCGGTCGTGAGCCGGAGGTCGAACCGGACTTGCGAACGAGGTGCTTGAACGGGACTGAGTGATAGAGGCGTGGGCCTGCTGAATGTACCGGCATGGTCCGCTCCCCTTACATCTGCGGCCGGGCCGCGAGGCCCGCCGGATCCGTGAGACCAACGTCGATGAAGCCGACCTTGACGGCCAAGTCCATCGCCCTGATCACGTTCTTGTATTCGACCGGACTCTGCGTCGTCGACTCGCCTGCGATTTCGATGTCGCTGCGGTCGGCGAAGAACGCCGAGGCCTTGTGCTCCTTGATCGTCGTCTCGAACTTGTCCCAGTCGTGATCCCCGTCGCCCTTCTTCGGGATCTCCTGGAACTCGTTGACACGCGACAGCCCGACCCAAACGCGGTCAGCCTGCACGAGCACGGACAGGGTCACGTGCTCGTCGTCCTGCTGGACGTTCGCGGTGTCGCGGTTCTTGCCCTTCGGTTGGATATTGATCTGGGCAATGTTCACCCAGACTGCAGTCACCAACAAAAAGGCGGTCAAGCAGCTCATCAGATCGATGAACGGGACGATGTTGAGGTCGACGTTGACGTCGCCCTTTCCTCCGCCTGCTCCTACTGCTGCGCCCATGAGATTGCCTCCTCGCTAAGGTTGAGAGTTGCGAGGAACAATTACGCCTGGGGCTGCATCTGCGCGCGGTGCGTCGTCACGAGGTTGACGACCTGAACCGTCACCTCGTTGATGTCGTCCGTGACGGCCGTGGTCTTACCCTGCAGGAGGGCGTAACCGAGGAGGCCGACGAGCGACGTCGCGATGCCGAACGCGGTGCAGTTCAGTGCTTCGGAGATACCTTCTGCAAGGACCGTAGCCTGGTTGCCACCTTCGTTGCCGCCGACGGAGCCGAACGACTTGATCATGCCGGAGATGGTGCCGAGGAGGCCGGCCATAACGGCGAAGTTCGAGAGCATCGCCAGGTACGGCGTGCGCTGGTTGATCTTCGGCAGCTCGCGGAGAGCGGCCTCGTCCATCGCGGCCTGGACCTCGTCGTCGCTCTTGTTGAACTTCATGAGACCGGCCTGGACGATGCGGGTCATCGGCGTCGGGTTACCCGAGCAGACCTTGATCGCGCCCTGAACGTTTCCGCTCATGACCTGGCTCTTGAGCAGAGCAAGGAGCTTGTCCTTGTCGACCGACGCGCGGAACAGATAGACCGCACGCTCCACAATGATCGCGATGATCAAAACGGAGGTGAAAAGGATGGGCCACATGCCCCATCCACCTTTGTGAAACGCGGTGGAGATTGCCGTCAACATGTCCCGGCCCGATGTGCAACGAGTGATCCAGCCGACAAACCTCAGTCATTGTTGATGGAGCCTATGTAGGTTCAGGAGATCACCGCGGGGCATCTCGGGACGTCCCGTTGCCTTTTGCCCCAATGAGCACCTATTGAAATTGCGAATGAAATTGCGCAACGCGGCACGCGAAAGGTGCGGAACCGAGCCCATGGTGCGAAGCACCAACCCGACCACGGGTCGGGCCGCGCGCAGCGCGGAGGGCGAGGTCCCAAGGAGCGCGGCTTGTGACGAGCGAAGCGAGGAAAAAGCCGCGCGAACGCAGGGAACCAAGGCGCCGATGTAGTGTCTATGCAGCATGGCGATGCCGCGATTGTTCAGCTTGGTCGACGTCGGTGTCATCACGGTCGTCGCCGTCGCGATCCTCCTGCCGGCGCGCGAGATGTGGGCCGGCAACGTGATCAAGGGTGACGAGCCCAAGCAGTTCGCGGTCGCACTCGCCGAGGCACGAACGATGGCCCGTCCGGGTGATGGGCTCGCCGCCGAAGAGCTCGCCAAGCATCTCGGCGAGGCCGGTCTCAAGGACTGGGCCGTCGAGGCCAGCGTCAAGGCGAGCGAGCGTGGCAAGGACTCGCCGACGCGCTGGCGGGCACTGATTGCGACCAGCGTCGCGTACATCGAGAAGCTCGAGGTCGTTCAGGCGCTCGAATACGCGAATCAGGCCCTCGCGGCCTGTGAGATTGCCCGCGAGAAGGGTGACACCGGCGCGTGCCCGAGCTGGGAGGAGATCCGCATGCGGCTCTACCAGCAGCACCTGGATGCGGGTGTGAAGTCGAAGATCGACCCGCGACTCGACCCTGCCGGGTTCCGCCGGGCTGGCGAGTCCGCACTTCGCCATATCTATATCGGCAGCCCACAGGATCGCGCCGTCGGCAGCGGCTCGGCGGCGACCGGTAGCGGCGCCCCGCCTACCCCCAACGCGCCGTAACGCACGGTGGTTGCCCGACGGGCATCGGGCTAGAATCGTACATGATGCGCAGGTCGCCATGTCTCGGTCCCGGCCTGCTGCTGATGCTCGTGGTCGCTGCGTGTGGCGGCAAGCAGAAGACCGGGCCGACCGATATGTCAGCGCGCGACATCATCGACGCCTCGAGCCCGGGCATTGTTCGCATCGAGGCGGGTGACGCCAAGGTCGGCACCGGGTTCATCGTCGACGGCACGGGCCTCATCGCGACGAACCTCCACGTGATCGAGGGCGAGTCCGCGATCCGCGTGAAGCTCTACAAGGATGCCACCGAGTATCCGGCGATCGTGATTGCCGGGTTCGACAAGGGCCATGACCTCGCGCTCCTTCGCATCAAGCCCAAGAAGCCGCTGTTCGCGCTGCGCCTCGGTGACTCGAGCGTCGTGGCCGCCGGCGACCGCATCTATGCGATCGGGAATCCGCTGGGCGTGTTCGACTATTCGATCACCGATGGTCTGATCTCGCAGGTGCGCCCGCTGTCGCCCGAGCTCACGATCCTCCAGATCTCTGCGGCAATCTCGCAGGGGTCGAGCGGCGGGCCGCTGTTCAACCAGTTCGGCGAGGTGATCGGCGTGACCACCGCGATCATCACGCAGGGCCAGGCGATCAACCTCGCGGTGCCGGCGAACTACCTGCGGCCGATGATGAAGCAGCAGTCAGCGATCTCGCTCGAGGAGTTCGCGCGCGTGACCGGCGAGACCGACGACGCGCGGACTGCCGGCGCCGAAGACGACGTCAAGATCGAGCGCAAGATTCCCGAGCACGCGGTCACCGTGTGGCAGGGCTGCAAGGACGTCGAGATGGAGGACGTGCTCCGCTCGATCAGCAACGCGATCGCGATCGGCGCGCCGCTCTACAACAAGGGCACGCCCGACGGCTTCGAGGCCTGCTTCCGCGTCTACGAGGGCACCGGGCTCAAGTTCGAGAAGGACGGCGCGTGCAAGGGCGTGCGCGACGCGTTCACCGATGGCCTATCTCGCGCGAAGACGATGACATCGTACAAGCAGAAGGCGTGGGCGATGCGCGACACGTTCGACGGCCTCATCAACGCATTCGGTAAGTGGTGCGAGCAGGACGCGGCGTGCAAGCAGAAGTTCAGCAGGCCACCTCAGCGCCCGTGACCGTCCTCTACCTGTTCGACATCGACGGCACGCTCCTGAACGCGCACGGCTCGGGCAAGAGTGCGTTCGATGCAGTGATGGCCGAGCACCACGGCATCGCCGATGCGAGCAACGGCATCCGCTACGGCGGCAAGACCGATCCGCAGATCGTCGACGAGATCTTCGAGGCACGCCTCGGCCGCCGCGCCACGCGCGAGGAGCACGCGGCGTTTCTCGCGTCGTACCTGCCCCGCCTGCGCGCGATGCTGCGCGACCAGGGCGTTCACATCTTCGAGGGCGTGCTCGACACCCTGCAGTTCCTCGCCGCGCAGCGCGACACCGTGCGGCTGGGCGTGGCGACCGGCAATGTTCGCGAGGGCGCGCAGGCCAAGCTCGTCGCCGCCGGGCTCGACAGCTGGTTTGACTGCGGCGGCTACGGCTGCGACTCGGCCAAGCGCGCCGAGCTGGTCTCGCGTGCGATCGAGCGTGGTCGCGACGGTCGCGAGGTGCGCGAGGTCGTGGTCGTCGGCGATACGATCCATGACATCGCCGCAGCCCGCGCATGCAACGCCACCGTCGTCGCGGTCGCGACCGGTGCGGACCCGGCGGAGAAGCTCGCGCATGCCGATGCCGTGCTGCCGTCGATGGCGCTGCTGCCCGCGTGGCATGCAGCGCGCTTCGGCTAGCTCGTCGGCTTCGCGTTCGGCAGCGTCGTGCGGACGATGATACCGATCAGCAGCGCCGCCGCCATCACGACCCAGAACGCGTACGGTGCGTTCCAGCGCTCGAGGCCGGACTCGAGATTACTGCCGAGCAGCGCGCCAAGTGCGCTGAGCGGGAGGAACGTCGCGGCGATCAGGTTGAGCCGATGCTGCGACTGCACGACGTGCTCGGTCGCGTGCGCGTTGTTCTCGGCGGCCTGCGCGATCGTGTAGTCGAGGCCGGCGCGCGCGTGCGTGGTGATGAGCTCGACCGCGCGCTCGTTCTCCTGCGCGCTGTCACGGATCGAGATCAGGTCGCGATCGTCCTTCATGAGGTCACGTGCCTCCTGCAGCGTCGCGGACTGGGCAAGCACCGTGCGGTGCAGCGGCGAGACCTCGTGCATGATCGCGAACCACTCCTTCGCGAGAACGGCGCGAGTCGCACGCATCTCGAGCTCGTCGATCGCGGTGACGAATTCGTCGACGTGAGCACGCAGCGCGTTGATGTTCGTCGCGCTCGACCCCGAGGACTTCCAGCTACCGTCGGGCCTGCGCCAGTACAGACGCGCGACGGGATCGACATTCGACCGCGGCACGTCGTGCAGGATGATCATGAGATGCCCGTCGGCGGACATCACGCGCTGGCGGCCTGCTCGCGCGCCGAAGCGATCACGAAAGACGGTGGGGACTTCCCAGTTGTGCGGGATCGGGCTGCTGAGTGCCATCTGCCAGCACCGTAGGCATCGCTCGCAGAGCGCGCCGTACCGGCAACGAGATGTAGCGGTGCCGTCACCGTCCCGTCATCGAGTGACGCAAAGCGTCAGCCGTTCGCAGCTTTGCGCGCCGGCCCCGGGTCCCTCGCTTCGCTCAGGCCCGTGGCACGGGAACCTCGGTCCAGCCCCTCCACCTTCCCGCCCAATGCCGAGGGCTCTGCGGGAACGCGTGGCCAGCGGATGCTGAACACGTTGCCGCCTTCGTCGCTGCGCACCTCGCAGGTGCCGCCATGGGCAAGCGCGATCTGCTGCACGATGTAGAGGCCCAGGCCCAGGCCGCTCTTGGGCGAACCACTGTCGAAGCTCGCGAAGGGATCGAACAGACGCTTGCGAATGTCCGCCGGGATCGGTGCCGAGTGACTGATCACCTCGGTGACGACCGTCTCGCCATCCTCGAACGCGCGGACCTCGATGCCATCGTCAGTGTGATTGACCGCGTTGCCAATGAGGTTCGTGATCGCCTGGTGCACGCGGTCGCGATCGAACGCGCCAGTCAGATCGCCGGTGACCTCGCACGTGATGTTGCGCTGCGGGTTCGCGCCAACCGCTTCGTCGGCGGCCGCGCGCACGACGTCGGCCATGTCGCTCTGCGTGGGGTGCGCCGGGATGCCGCTACCGAGATGGCCGCGCGCGAAGTCGAGCACGTCGTTGATCATGCGCTGCATGCGATTGCAGGCGCGGCCGATGCGCGCCGCGACCATGCGCTGATCAGACTTGAGGGCCGGGTTCGCGGCGAGCGTCTTCGACGAGATGATCACGGTCGACAGCGGATCGCGCAGGTCATGTCCGAGGATCGAGATGAAGCGCTCGCGGACTTCCTCGCGGTGCTTGGCGTAGAGATGCGTCGCGTTGCTCATCGCGTGATCGAGACCCTCGTGGAGGCGCACGATCGATTCGCGACTGCTCGCGTCGGTCGACAGGTCCAGCACCTGGCGCGTGAGCACCATGCGCAGCTTCGAGTACTCGCGCGTGAGCGTCTCGAGGCCGACACCGTAGCCGAGGCGCTGCAGCGCGGGACCAGACACCAGGAACTCGAATGCGCGCTCTGCCGAATCGGTGTCGCCATCGATCCAGTCGGCCAGGCCGTCGAGGAACTCGAAGAGGTGGTCGCACAGGACCGGACGCGAGCCGCCGAATGCGGGCTGGTCCGCGCGGACTTCGTTCTCCCAGAGGCGCGCGATCTTCGCCTTCTCCGCCCGGAGGAACGTGGCGATGCAATCAAGGTCCATGCTTGTGTGTAGCGGACAGACACCCACATCGCATCCCTGGATCTACAGGTATTTACGCGAGCGTTTGCGCACGTGCGCCGACGCAGCAGCGCGCTAGTGCTGCCCACTGGGCTAGCGCGTCAGCTGCGCCGCATCGACCACGCCGACGCGCGGAAAACCGACTTTGGATGCGGTGTCCATTGCCGCGATGACGTGCCGGTACTCGATCGGATGCGCCCGCGTGCTGTCTGCCGCTACTTCGATGGGCGGCAGCTCCTTCGCGGTGCTGTATTCGCGCAGTGCGCTCTCGAGCCCGGCCCAGTTGAACGCACTCATCTGCTGCGTGACGCCCGCGGGATAGAGCGTGAGTGAGAGCTGGTTCTCCTCGATGAGGATCCCCAGGCGCGGCGCATCGTTCGGATCGACCGGCGGTTGCTCGTTCTGCGAGCGTCCGGTCGGCTCGTTATCGAGGCTGGAGATGTTCACCCAGACCGCGGTCACGAGGAGGAATGCGGTGAGGCAGCTCATCAGATCGATGAACGGCACGATGTTGAGCTCGACATTGCGCGAGCCCTTTTCGGAAGAACCAAACGATGCGCCCATGTCTGAATGACAGGTCGGGACCAGCGCGGTTGCGCGTCCTACTTCGATGTGGCGAGCGCCGAGGCCAGATCACCAAGCTTGGCGCGCCGGCCGATACAGCGATCGATGGCTTGCAGCGCAGTTGTCAGGTCTTTGTCACCGGCGAACGCCGTCGCCACCTCGCCGCGGCTGGTGGCATCGCACATGTGGCCAACTGACAGCATCAGCTGGTGTCGCTCCGCCGTCGATACGCGCCGCTTGATCGCCGGCAGCGCAGCCTTGACCGCACGCCACGCCGCCGTGCGCGTCTCGGGCCGCGCGAAGAACCGCGCGACGGCGAGCCACGTGGTCTCGGGCGACAGGTCACTGTCGACGACGAGCGCGACCGCCTTCGGCACCTGCGCGACGCCGAGCTCGCCGAGCGACTCGATCCAGGTGTCGCGGACGTCCGGATCGCGCAGCACCGCGGCACGCGCGACGATGCGATCGAACAGCTTGTCGCCGCCATGCACGCCGGCGAGCGCGACCAGATGTGCCGGCAGCTCGCCCTGCGCGGCCGGAATCACCTTCTCGATCACGTCGTGGGCTCGCCGCGTGATCGCATTCGCGAACTGATCCGCGGGCACGACATTGACGAGCAGCCGCGACAGCTCGCCATCCGCCGGTGCTGCTTTCTTGTCCGCCACGAGTCGATCTGCAAACTGCGTCGCGAGCCACTGTGTCCACGCCGGTCGCGTCGCGTCGTCGACGAGCGTGTCGATCGTGCGGGCGAGCACGACCGCGCCGAGCTGTGCATAGACGTCCGTCGGATCGGCGAGATCGCGAAGCTGCGCGAGTGCATCGGCAGCGGCGAGCTCGCCGCGATCGACGGCGGCCGCGAGGTCATCCCCCGCGATGATGCGTGCGAGCGGAGCCATGCTGGCGCGCGGCGGCGCGGGACCGCGCGGACCCTGCGTGCGCCAGCCGACGTGGTAGTAGCTGCCGTCGGGATTGCCGAGCACCCAGCTCGGGCAGGTGTCACCGACGCTGATCGACGTGGACGCGCCGACGAGCGTGCACGTGCGACCCGTTGTCTTGCCGGTGCCGAACGACACGCACACCGGCACGCGCATCGCTGCGTGCGCGATCAGCTCCGGCCTGCCCTGGCAGCGCAACTCGAAGTGAACGACCGGTGTGCCGCGCGATGCGACGAAGCTCTTGAACGCCTCGCCTTGCTCGCCGATCGCGATGGTCGGAAACAGATCGTCGCTCGTCACGCTGCGCCCGCGCCGCGACTTCACGTAGGTGCGTACGCGGCTCTTGAACTCGTCGGGGCCGATGAACGCCTCGAACGTCGACAGCACGAGCTGCCCCTTTGCGTAGGCGATCGCATCGAAGCCTTCGTCGGCATCGACGGTGGTCGTCACGTGACGCAGCAGCGGCTTCGAGTCGGTCTCGCCGCCGGTCCCGATCGCTTCACGCCGCGCGAGTGCGACGCGCAACACGGTGTCATCGTATGCGTCTTGCTCGCGAGTGACCTTGTCGCCGAGCCAGCTCGCGAACGCCTCGGACAGCCACAGGTGATCCCACCACGCCGGCGTGACGGAGTTCCCGAACCACTGGTGCACGAGCTCGTGCGCCGCGATGTACGTGAAGTAGTCGGCGAACGCGTCGCGCTTGGGATTGCCGAGCAGGATCGGCTCGTGAAACGTGATGAGCCCGGGATTCTCCATCGCACCGAAGAAGCTCGGCACGCCGACGATGTCGAGCTTCGTGAGCGGTAGCGCATCGTCGAGGTAGTCCTCGATTGCCTTGACGACCGCGGGTAACCGCAGCGCGACGACACCCGCGCGCTTGCCCTCGCCGGCGCGCACGACGACGCGAACGGGTACCTTGTTGCGACCCACGGTGCCAGCGTCGACGAGATCGAACGGACCGATCGCGAACGCGAGCAAGTAGCTCGGCATCGGCGGCGACTCGGCGAACGCGACTTCCTTCTTGCCGCCATCGATCACGGTCGTGAGTGTCTCGGGCATGTTCGCGAGCGCGACTTGCCTGCGCGGCACGACGAGCGTCACGCGCCACGGTGTCTTCCAGCGCGGCTCGTCGAAGCACGGCGTGATCCGCCGCGTGAACACCGCCTCGCCTTGCGTGAACATGTACCAGGCGCCTCCGCGCTGGCGGAACAGCCCTTCTTGATCGCCGGTCGCGAGACCGCTGTACGTGAAGTGCAGCTTCGTCGTGGTGCCAGCCTCGACGACGCGGCCGAACCGATAGGCCTTCATCTGCTCGCCCTGCACGTCGACGGGCGTCAGCGTGCCGTCCGTCCACGTGGCTTCGGTGATGCCGAGCTGATCGGAATGCAGCCACACATGATCGGTCGCGCGCTCGATGCGCACCTCGATCGTGACCTCGCCCCGAAACTGTTCGCTGTCGGGATCGACGTCGAGCTTCAGGTCATAGGCGAGCGGCGTGACGTTGTCGGGGAGCCGCAGACCCGGCGGCTGCACGCCGGTTCCCTTCGGCGCGGTCGTCGGGACTCGTTCGGTTGCGCCGCACGCAACCACCCCACACAGGGCGAGGCTGACGACTGCGATCCGCACCCCACGGGTATCGCATGATTGCAAAACCGCCACATGGGTCGCCCGTGCCTGCTGAGCTCGCGAGATCGGCGCATGGTTTCGAGCCCTTGCAGCCATTGTCGGTGGTACGGCCCCTGCTGATAGCGCTGTGACGTGCCGGACGAGGTGATCACGGCGCTCGTGGAGCGGATTCCTGGCGGCGGACGCGTGCTCGCTGGCCGCAATGGCTACGCACTCGGCGACATCGTCGGCGGGACCTACGAGCTTCGCGAGCTGATCAGCTCGAACCAGGCGTTTGATCTGTTCGGCGCGTACGATCAGCTGCTCGGTCGGGACATCGCGATCAAGATTGTCCGCGAGCAGGCGCAGCGCGACCAGCTGCGTCGGGAAGCGCGCATGCTCGCGCCGCTCACACACCCGGGCCTCCCGGTGATCTACGGCTACGGGCATCACGGCCAGTGCGAGTACCTGGTGGCCGAGCGACTTCACGGCACCTCGCTCTCGGCATTTCGTGACCTGCGCGTCGAGCGCGGCGGGTTCGCGCCACACGAAGCGATCGCGATCCTGATCGGAATCGCCGACGCGCTCGCGGTGATGCACGCGAACGGCTACGTGCATGGCCGGCTCACCGCGGACTCTGTACTGCTCGCGCGCGACGGACGCATCGTCGTGCGCGACGCGATCATCGTCGGCGAGGTCGTGCCGGGCGAAGGCGGCGACGCGCGGACGGATCTCGACGCACTCGGGTTCATGGCGTACGAGCTGTTCACCGGTGAGCTCTGGGCCGGCCAACGCGCCGACTCCGTGGCCTTGCCGCCCGCCCCGACCCGCGTGCTCGCCGAGCTGCTGCCCACCGATCGCGACAAGCTGCCGCGCGACGCCGGCGTGGTCGCCGCATTCCTGCGCTCGCTCAGCCGCGCGCCCGAGGGGCCGTCGTCGAAGCCGCTCAGGATCGTGATCGCAGACGATGACGAGACCATGCGCGCGCTCCTCGTACTTGCGCTGCAAGCCGCCGCGCCGCACGCCGAGGTGTTCGAGGCCGGCGACGGTGCCGCGGCGATCGAGCTCGTCGAACGCCATCAGCCCGAGCTGCTGCTGCTCGACCTCGAGATGCCTCGTCTCGACGGTATCGGCGTGTGTCAGTTCCTGCGTGGCACGAACGCGAGAGAGACCCTCGCGATCTGCGTGATGAGCAAGCACGCGGCGAGCAATCGCCCCACGCTCGCGCGGCTCGGCGTGATCGACACGTTCCAGAAGGGCGACGTCGCGCCCGAAGCGATGCCGCAAGCACTCGCAGATCTGTTGCGCCGCCTGCGGCTGGTGCCCGAGGCCCGCGAGGTCTCCGCGAGCCCGCTCGTGGGTGGGCGCTATCAGCTCGGGCGCCAGCTCGGCAGGGGCGGCATGGGGCTCGTCTACGAGGCGCGGCACATCCAGCTCGGCCGGCCATTCGCGCTCAAGACGATCAGCCCGCAGTACGCGCTCGATGCGGCCGCGCGCGCACGCTTTCACCAGGAAGCGCGGCTCGCGAGCGAGATCGTTCATCCGAACATCGTCAGCGTGCTCGACTACGGTGAGGACCGAAACATCGGGCCGTACATGGTGATGGAGCTGGCCACGGGCCCATCGCTCAGCGATCTCGCCGCGCAGCGAATGACGGTTCGCCGTGCGTGCGACCTGCTCGGCCAGGTCGTCGATGCGGTCACGCAGATCCACGCACGCGGCATCGTGCACGGTGACATCAAGGCCGAGAACATCCTCGTCGTCGAGGATCATGTCGGCACGCGTCGGCGCCGGCTGGCCAAGTTGCTCGATTTCGGGCTCGCGCGCCGGATCACGAACATGCACACGACGTCCGACTCGATCACGGGCACGCCGCACTACATCGCGCCCGAGCGTGCGTCGGGAGCGCCGGCCACCGTCGAGAGCGATGTCTACGCGCTCGGCGTGCTCGGCTACTTGCTGCTCGCGGGGTCGCTCCCGTTCGACGGAACCCCGGTCGAGATCCTGCTGAGCCACGTCCGCACCCAGCCCGATCCGCTCAGCCATCGACGCGGTGAGCCCGTCGACCCCGCGCTGCAGGCGCTGATCTCGCGGGCGCTGTCGAAGGACCTGTTCAAGCGGCACCCGTCTGCAACCGCGTTTCGTTACGAGCTCAACAACACGCTCGACATGCTGGACCTCAGCAATCGCACCGCACGTATCGCCACCCGCGGTACGCTGTAGGCGCCCCCGTGAAAACGCCTCCGGTCCCCGCGAACGAGGCCGAACGCCTTGCCGCGTTGCGGTCGTACGACGTGCTCGATTCGGACCCCGAGCCGCAGTTCGATGCGCTGGTAAAGCTCGCGGCGCACATCGCCGGCGTGCCGATCGCGCTGATCACGCTGATCGACGCCGACCGTCAGTGGTTCAAGGCCCGCTACGGCATGGCGGGAGCTCAGAGTCCCCGCAGCGTCTCGTTCTGCGGCCACGCGGTCGGAGCTGGCGTGCCCCTCGTGGTCGACGATGCGCTGGAGGACGAGAGGTTCTCCGACAACCCCGCCGTGGTGGGCAAACCCCACGTTCGGTTCTACGCCGGCATGCCGTTGCGGACCGAGGAGGGATTCGTGCTCGGAACGTTGTGCGCGATCGACACCCAGCCCCGCCACATGACGGACGAGCAGCTCGCAATGCTCGATCTGCTGGCGCATCAGGCCGTCGCACTCCTCGAGGCACGCCGCCGCCACAGCTCGCTCCACGCGTTCCGCAAGACGCTCGATCACGTGCCCGACGCGATCACGGTCGTCGACGTCGATGCCATGCGCTACGAATACGTCAACGACAGTGCGGCGCGGCAGAGCGGGTACACGCGCGCCGAGCTGATGGGGCGCAACCCGGTCGACATCTTGCCGGATTCGGTACGCGACAAGCTGCGCAAGAGCGTCGCAGCAAGGCTCACGCCCGGCGAGCTCGTGACGACATTCGAGACCGTGTTTCGCGCTCGCGACGGAACCGAGCTGCCGGTCGAGGTCGTGCTCCAGCTGATTCCCGGCGACGGAACGCGCGGCCGCGTGGTCTGCATCACGCGCGACATCTCCGAGCGAAAGCGCATGGAGCGGCTGCAGTCCGAGTTCGTGTCGACGGTGAGCCACGAGCTGCGCACGCCGCTAACCTCGATCCGAGGCTCGCTCGGGTTGGTCGCCGGTGGCGTGACCGGGGTACTGCCGACGGAGGCGCGCGAATACGTCGACATCGCGCTCGCGAACAGCGACCGGCTGGTGCGTCTCATCAACGACATCCTCGACGTCGAGAAGATGCAGTCCGGCAAGCTGGAGTTCCGGCTCCAGTCGCTGCCCCTGCCGAAGTTGCTCGCGCAGGTGCTCACTGCCAACGCGCACACGGCGCTCGCGTATGGCACGCGGATCGTGACCACGACCGAGATGCCGGATGTCGAGGTCACGGTCGACCCGGATCGGTTCACACAGGTGCTCACGAATCTGCTGTCCAACGCCGCGAAGTTCTCGCCAAGCGAGTCTCCGATCGAGGTGGAGGCAGTCGCGCACGGCGACACGGTACGCATCAGCGTGCGCGACCACGGCGCCGGCATACCGCTGGCATTCCGCGAGCGGGTGTTCCAGCGATTCGCGCAGGCCGAGATGTCATCAACGCGACAGCAAGGCGGGACGGGTCTCGGCCTCAATATCTCCAAGACGATCATCGACCGGCTCGGCGGCTCGCTTCGGTTCGAGGACGCGGAGGGCGGTGGCACGCGGTTCACGATCGAGCTGCCCGCGCTGCCCCCGGTCACCGCGACGCCGCCCAACGGCGCGCGCATTCTCGTGTGCGAGGACGATCCGCACGTCTACCGGTTGATCGAGCACACGCTCCGCAGCGGCGGCTTCGCGCTCGATATCGCCACGACGCTCGAGCGCGCGCGGCGCCTGCTCGCCGTGAACGGCTACGACGCGGTGACGCTCGACCTGATGCTTGCGGATAGCGAGAGCAGCGAGCTCGTCGCTGAGCTCGCCAGGCACAACGTGCCGATGGTCGTGGTCAGCGGCTCGAACCGCGACCTCGGCCGTGCTGCGGTCTTCGTGGCGGACGTGATCGCGAAGCCGTTTCGGGTCGAGCGCCTGCTCGATGCGATCACCCGTGTCGTGGCCGCCGCGCAAGCGACGCGGCCGCGCATCCTCCACGTGGAAGATGATGCCGACCTGCGCCAGATCGTGCAACGCATGCTGCCTCCCGACTGGGACGTGAGCGGCGCCGAGAGCATGTTGCAGGCGAGGAAGCTGCTCGCCGAACACACCTACGACGCCGTCGTGATCGACCTCGGCCTCCCCGACGGCAGCGGTGCCGAGCTCATCTCGCAGGCAGGCGAGGCACGCGTGATCATCTTCTCGGCCAAGCAGGTCTCGTCGGAGCTGTCTCGTCGCGTCACCTCTGCACTGGTCAAGACGCGATCGACACCGGAGGACCTGCGTGCCGTGCTCACGTCGTTCGTCGGCGCGAGGGCACCATGACCGCCGACTTCGCGACCAGGCTCGCCGAGCTGCGCCGCGGCTACATCGCGTCGCTACCGGGCAAGCTCGACGAGATCGCCGCCGCGATCGACCGGCGGGCACTCGAGGACACACGCGCCCTCGCCCACCGCTTGCGCGGGACCGCTGGTAGCTACGGTGTTGCTGCGATCAGCAGCGCCGTTGGCGCCATCGAGGACCGGATCGATGCTGGGGAGTCTCCGACCGTGTGGGGCGAGCTGGCGGATTTGCTCGGTGTTGCGCGAGTGGTAGTACAGGGGCTCACGTGAAGATTCTCCTCGTCGATGACGAAGCGGACATCCGCAAGATCGCCAAGCTCAGCCTCGAGGCGGTGGGTAAGCATCAGACCGTGATGGCGTCGACTGCGGCCGAAGGGCTCGCGCTCGCGGCGTCCGAGCAGCCGGACCTGATCATCATGGACGTGATGATGCCGGAGATGGACGGGGTCACCGCCCTCGCTGCCCTGCGCCGCGATCCAGCCACGGCACACATCCCGGTGATCTTCATGACCGCCAAGGTCCAGCGCTTCGAGACCAACGAGTACGTGGGGCTTGGTGCCGTCGGCGTGATCTGTAAACCGTTCGAGCCGATGTCGCTGCCTGCCGAGATCAAGCGCATCCTCGACGAAGCGACTTAATCGTCGTCGGTCGCGGCGACGCCGTACTTCTCGAGCTTGCGATAGAGCGTGCGGCGGTCCATGCCGAGCAGCTTCGCGGCCTGGCGTTTGTTGCCGCCGAGCGTCTCGAGCACGCGCAAGATGTAGCGACGCTCGACCTCCTCCATCGGGACCAGCTCGTCGGGCTGGCTGCTCGGGAGGACGAGCTCGGTGCGCTGCTGATCGCGCACCTTGTCGGGCAGGTCGTCGATCATGAGCTCGTCGTGGACCGCGAGGGCGACCGCGCGCTCGATGCAATTGCGCAGCTCGCGGACGTTTCCCGGCCACGCATAGCCGAGCATGCGCGCAGCGGCCGGCGGGCTCATCCCGCGTACGCGCTTGCCGGCCTCGCCAGAGAATCGCTCGATGAAGCTCTGCGCAAGCGTGAGCACGTCGCGACCTCGCGCGCGCAGCGGCGGCAGTGCCACGTGGAGCACGTTGATGCGGTAGTAGAGGTCCTCGCGAAACCGCTTCTCCTCGACGGCGGTCTCGAGGTCGCGGTTGGTCGCGACGATCACGCGCGCATTGAACGCGACCTCCTGGGTGCCGCCGAGCGGGCGGACCTTGCGCTCCTCGAGCGCACGCAGCAGCTTGGCCTGGAGAGCGAGGGGCAGCTCGCCGATCTCGTCGAGGAACAGCGTGCCGCCATCCGCCTGCGAGAACAGACCCGCACGGGATGCGCGTGCATCGGTGAACGCGCCCTTCTCGTGACCGAACAGCTCGCTCTCGATCATCGTCTCGGGAATCGCCGCGCAGTTCACCGCGACGATGGGTCCCGCTGCGCGCTTGCTCCGGCGATGGAGCACTCGCGCGACGACTTCCTTGCCGGTGCCGCTCTCGCCCGTGATCATCACGGTCGCTTCGGACGCGGCGAACTGATCGATCGCGGCATAGACCCGGCGCATCGCGTCGCTGCCGCCGATCAGCTCATCGAGCCCTTGGGCGGCGGCAACCGCGCGGCGCAGCACACGCACCTCGTCGCGCAACCGGCGATTCTCGACGGCGCGGGCGACCGCGATCGCGAGCGCATCGAAGTTGAGCGGCTTGGTGATGAAGTCGTAGGCACCGACGCGGATCGCGCCGATTGCGGTCTCGAGCTTGTTCGACGCGGTCATCACGATGACCGGAATCTGCGGATGGCTCGCGACGACGCGCTCGCACAGCTGCAGGCCCGTCATGCCGGCCATCATCACGTCGGTCACCAGCGCATCGAAGCCGGACGTGGGAAGAGCGAGCTCCTGCAGCGCGGCCTCGCCGGTGTCGAACGCGACGGCGGTGTAACCCGCGGCTTCGAGCTGCAGGCAAACCAGGCGCAACAGATCCGGGTCGTCGTCGACAACCGCGATGTGTGCGCCTGGTTCCGTCATGCCGTGACAACGGCCAGCAGATGATCGGTGTCGACCTGATCGCCGACGGCGACGTGGAGTGCGCGCACGGTGCCTGCTTCGGTCGCGCGAACCGTGTGCTCCATCTTCATCGCTTCGAGCACGACGAGGGCGGTGCCCGCCTCGACGGTCTGCTCGAGCGAGACGAGGACCTTGACGACCTTGCCCGGCATCGGCGCGACGAGGCCGCCAGCCACGGCTTGCGCCGCGTGATCGGGGAACCGCGGATCCTCGACAAGCACGAGCAGCATGCCTTCGGACAGCACGTGAACGCGGCCGCCCTCGCGCACGACACGCGCCTTGCGACGGTGCCCGCCGTGCTCGACGAACCACAGGTGGTCGCCATCGACCCCGAAGCGCGACACCGGTGTGGGCTTGCCGCCGATCGCGAACACGAAGCCGTCGCCCTCGGGGCGGTAGCCGATCTGGATGTCCTGCTCACCGAGCTTGTAGGTGATCTGCTGGTCGGCGCTGCGCACGTTGCGCCAGCCCGGGAGCGTCAGCGCGTCGGGCGTGCGGCGGGCGGCGATGCCGGCGAGCGTGGCTGCGATCGCGGCGACGCGCAGGCGATCGAGACCGGGCATCCGCGCGGCGAGCTCGCCCGCGTGGGTCTCGAGGAAGTGCGTATCGATCTCGCCGGCGAGGAAGGCCGGATGCGCGAGGATGCGCGACAGCAGCTCGCGGTTCGTGACGAGGCCGGGCACCCAGGTCTCGTCGAGCGCACGGCGAAGCACTTGTGTTGCCTCGCGGCGCGTTGGAGCGTGCGCGATCAGCTTGCCGAGCATCGAGTCGTAGTGAATGCCGACCTCGCTGCCCGCGACCATACCGATATCGGCGCGCACCGTCGGTGGGACGTCGACGGCGAGTAGCGTGCCGGTGGTCGGCAGGAACTCGCGCTCGGGATCCTCGGCGCACAGGCGAACCTCGATCGCCCAGCCCTGCTGCGGCGGCGCCGCGGTGTAGCCGAGTGGTTCGCCGCGCGCGATCCGGATCTGCTCGCGTACGAGATCGAGGCCGGTCGTGAATTCGGTGACCGGGTGCTCGACCTGGAGGCGCGTGTTGACCTCGAGGAAGTAGAACTCGCCCGCGGGACTGACGATGAACTCGACGGTGCCCGCGCCGACGTAGCCGACCTCGCGACCGAGGGCGACCGCGGCATCGCCCATCGCGGCGCGACGCGGGGCATCGAGTGCGGGCGACGGCGCCTCCTCGATGATCTTCTGGTGACGGCGTTGCACCGAGCACTCGCGCTCCCACAGGTGCACCACGTTGCCGTGCGTGTCGCCGAGGATCTGGATCTCGATATGGCGCGGCCGCTCGACGTATTTCTCGAGGAGCAGCGTGTCGTCGCCGAACGCAGACTTCGCCTCGCCGCGCGCCCGCTCGATCGCCTCGGCGAGCTCGCCTTGGCTTCGCACGATGCGCATGCCCTTGCCGCCGCCGCCGGCCGAGGCCTTGACGAGCAGCGGATAGCCGATGCCGCCCGCTTCCTGGATCAGCGCGCCCTGATCATCGCCGTGATAGCCGGGAACGATGGGCACGCCTGCGCGCTGCGCGACGCGCTTGGCCGCCTGCTTGCTGCCGAGCCCGCGGATGACCGCCGCCGGCGGGCCGATGAACACGAGGCCGGCCTCGGTGACCGCCTCGGCAAACTCCGCGTTCTCGGCGAGGAAGCCATAGCCCGGGTGAATCGAGTCGGCGCCCGTGCGGCGGGCGGCGTCGAGCAGCGACGAGACCACGAGGTATGACTCGCGCGCGGGCGGTGCACCGATCCGAACGGCCTCGTCGGCGAAGTGCACGAACGGTGCGTCGGCGTCTGCATCCGAGTAGACCGCGACCGTTGCAATGCCCATCGCGCGACAGGTCCGCATGATGCGGAGCGCGATCTCGCCACGGTTGGCGATCAGGACCTTCTGGATGGGGACCACGGGCGGACGCTAGCACGGAGCCTGACGGCGATCAGTCGAACGCGAGCGTCCAGCTTACAGCTCCCGACGTGAGGTCGACTGCGTACGCCCGCCGGCGCGGATTCGTGGTCGCGACGACGAGCGTTCCACCGTTCTCACGCGCGAGCTGGCACGGACCACCCTCGACATCCCAGGTCGTGGCGCCCGCGGCATCGATGCGAGCCAGCATCGTGCGAGCCGTCGCGTCGAGTGAGGTCACGTGCTGGACCACGGTGGCCTGCGCGACGTCCGCGAGCTGCTTCGGTTCGAGCAGCTTGCTCGTGGTCTTCACGTCGTCGGCAAGCTTGCAGCGCGCGCGCGTTGGCGACATCAGCGATAGGACCGCGCCTTCAGGTGCGGTGTCGACGGTCGTGACGGTGAGCGACGCGGTATCGATCCGCGCGACGCGGCCGTCGGAGATGACGGCGTAGGCCGCCTCGGGCGTGATGACCACGCGCGGCGGAACTGCGGAGGACAGGTTCGCGCCGCGGAGCGTGGCATCGAGTGTCGACACCGTCGCCAGCGTGCGCGCATCGACGAGCTCGACGTTCGTGAACTGGCACCACAGTCTCCCGGCGAGCACTGGCTCGCAGTCCGCGCCGGAGCGATCGAGTACGCGTGTGGCGAGGCGCTTGCCGGTCGCAACATCGATCGCGGCCAGCCGCTGTCCGTTGAAGCGCCTCGCGGACAGCCGATCGTCGACGACAAGAGTGGAACCGCCCGGCCCCTCCACCCACCATGCATCCTCGGGACTGCCCGGCCCGCTGGCGCGCTTGTTCTCCTGGCGCCGGACCAACAAGATCGTCGTCGTTACGAACGCGATACCAACGAGACCGCCGACCAACAGCTTCGTCCGGTCCATCGGACAGTCATATCACCTAGTGGCGGAACACGCCCCACGACGTCGCGCCCTCGAACGGGGCCGAGTACGCCGCGGACAGCGCGATCGACACGACCGTCCGGGTGTCGCGTGGATCGATGATGCCGTCGTCCCACAGGCGCGCGGTCGCGAAGTACGGGTCGCTCTCCTTGTCGATCATCTGCTCGGTCATCATCTTCATCACGCCGAGCTTCTGCTCGTCGACTGCCTCGCCCCGCTTGGCGGCCGCGTCGCGCTGGATGATGTCGAGCACGCCTGCGAGCTGCTTGCCGCCCATCACGGCGATGCGATGGTTGGGCCACGTGAACAGAAAGCGTGGCGCGTAGGCGCGACCACTCATCGCGTAGTTGCCCGCGCCGTAGCTCGCGCCCGTCATGATCGTGATCGCCGGCACCGTCGAGTTCGACACCGCGTTGATGAGCTTGGCGCCGTGCTTGATGATGCCTTCCTGCTCGTACTTCTTGCCGACCATGAAGCCGGTGATGTTCTGCAGGAATAGCAGCGGCGTGTTGGCCTGGTTGCACAGCTGGATGAACTGCGCGCCCTTCTGCGCAGACTCCGAGAACAGAATGCCGTTGTTCGCGAGGATGCCGACCGGAAAGCCGTTGATGTGCGCCCAGCCGCAGACCAGCGTGGCGCCGTAGAGCGCCTTGAACTCGGAGAACCGCGAATCGTCGACGACGCGAGCGATGACCTCGCGCGAGTCGAACGGGACCTTGATGTCCGGTGACGCGATGCCGAGCAGCTCGTCGGGCGAGTAGCGCGGCGGCAGGATCGGGCGCGGCGTGGGCGTGGCGCCCTTCTTCCAGTCGAGGTGCGAGACGATCTCGCGACCGATGCGGATCGCGTCGCGCTCGTCGCGCGCGAGGTAGTCGCTGACCCCCGAGACGCGCGAGTGCATCTCGGCGCCGCCGAGCTCCTCGTGGTTGGTGTCCTCGCCCGTCGCCATCTTCACGAGCGGCGGGCCCGCGAGATAGACCTGCGCCTGCTCCTGGACCATCACGACGTAGTCGCTCATGCCCGGAATGTAGGCGCCGCCCGCCGTCGAGCTGCCGAACACGAGGCAGATGGAGGGCATCCCCTTCTCCGACCGGCGCGTGAGATCGCGAAAGCCGCGGCCGCCCGGAACGAAGATCTTCGACTGGTTCGGCAGGTCGGCGCCGGCCGATTCGATCATCGAGATCGAGGGCAGACGATTCTGCTCGACGATGTCGTTGAAGCGACCCGATTTCCACGCGGTGAACTCGCTGATCGCGCCGCCCTTGACCGTGGAGTCGTTCGCCGTGATCACCACCTCGACGCCCGACACGCGGCCGATGCCACCGATGAAGCCGGCGCCGGTGGTGTGACCCGGGATGTCCTTGCCGGCGAGCGCGGCGATCTCGAGGAAGTAGGAGTCGCGATCGAGGAGCAGCTCGATGCGCTCGCGGGGGAGGAGCTTGCCAGCGGCCTTGTGGCGGCTCGTGTACTTCTCGCCGCCGCCGACCGTGGCCTCGGCGAGGGTCCTGGAGAGCTTGTCGACCGCGGCGGTGTTGGCCTCGCGGTTGGTGCGGTAATCAAGCGACCGCGGATCGATCTTCGAAGCAATGACCGGGTATGGCTGCTCCACGGCTGCACCCTATCACCGGTTTGCAGTAGGTTTGGCTCCATGGCGAACGTGATCGAGGAAGCGAAGTCAGGCCGCGCCGCCTGCCGCACTTGCAAGAAACCGATCGCGAAGGGCGACCTTCGCTTCGGCGAGGAGGCGCCGAACGCTTTCGGCGACACACCGAGCATGCGCTGGCATCACATGGCGTGCGCCGCCGAGAAGCTGCCCGGCGAGCTCAAGGCAGCGATGGATGCGCACCCGGATCCGATCCCCGAGCGGGCCGACCTCGACAAGATCATGAACGACTCGCTGCAGAAGGGTCGCGGCAAGCCGGGCGGATTCCCGTATGCCGACCGCGCCCCGACGGGCCGCGCGAAGTGCATGCAGTGCGAGGAGCCGATCGCGAAAGACTCGATCCGCGTCGCGGTCGAGCGCGAGATCGATACCGGCTCGATGGTCACACGCGGTGCCGGCTACATGCACCCGAAGTGCGTCGTCGAGAACCTCGAGAACGTCGGCGGCGACAAGGATGAGCTCGTGGCTGCCCTGCGCACGAACTCGCGCCTCGCGGCTGCCGACCTCGACTCCGCGATCAGCGATATCGGCTGAGCTCAGCGCCATAAATTGGCCTTGGCCAGCTGCGCCTGGGATCATTGGGGGTCGTGCGATTCGTCTGGGCCCTCCTGTTGGTCGCGAGCTCCGCGCATGCCGAGCGCTATGTCATGCAACGCGGCGAGACGCTCGAGCATGTCGCGGTCGCGCACGGCTGTACGACCGACGCGCTGATGCGCGCGAACAACGTCAAGACCACGCTGATCAAGGCGGGCACGGCTATCGATATCCCGAGCTGCACGCTCCGCACCCGCGCGCGGACACGAACGCTCGGCAAGTCGCCCAGACCGGTGAGCGAAGAAGACAAGGCGAAGGCCGCGCTCGCGGTGGTGGACGGCGCGACATGGATCGCGCAGCCGGAGCGGGACGACGATGAACCGGCGCCGAAGCAGCGCACGAGCAACGTCCCGTGGGACGGCAAGCTCGAGGCAGCACACCGGCTACCGGGCGACGAGGGCTATCAGATTCGCCGGCCGTCGCGCGCGTACGGCGAGCAACACGTGATCGAGCATCTGCGCAGCTCGGTCGCGGTGGTTCGCGCGCTCTACCCCGATGTCCACACGCTCGCGATCGGCGACATCTCGGCGCAGCACGGCGGCAAGCTCGACAATCACAAGTCCCACCAGTCCGGGCTCGATGTCGACGTCGGCTTCTACTTCCGCAAGGTGCCGAGCGGCTACCCCGATCGCTTCGTCGCCGCCGACAAGAACCTCGATCTCGAAGCGACCTGGGCCCTCGTGACCGCGTTCGCGCGCACGACGGATGTCGACGACGGTGTCGACATCATCTTTCTCGACTACGCGGTGCAGAAGCGCCTCTACGACTGGGCTCGCAAGCGCGGCACGCCAGATGGAGACCTCGCCGCGCTACTGCAGTATCCGCGCGGCAAGGACGCGATGGGTGGCTTGGTCCGCCACTGGGCGAATCACGCCGACCACCTACACGTGCGGTTCAAGTCGCAACGATAGCCCCGCAGGTCCGCACGTGTACGTGAAGTGCGGAAGGTCGAGCCCAGGACTCAACGCGCCACTGCCTTACGCAGGCGGCTGGGGATCGACGTTGACCACGCTGGCCATCGGCAGGCCCGGCTCCATCTGGAGCGAATCCGCGCCGCGACCTAGCAGCTTCGCCATCATCACGGTGCCCCACAGACTCGCACCCGCGGCGAGCAGCGACAGCATCGCGAAGTTCCCGACCGAGCGAGACTTCGGCAGCATCCAGCTCTGGATCGCGATCGCGACGAGCATCAGCACGACGTAGCCGATGCCCTTGCCCTGCGCATCGGTGCGCAGCTCCTCGTTGTTGCGACGCGCGCCAAAGCCCGAGAGCGCAGTGGCGAGGAGGCCAACGCCGACGATCACGATGACGGGCAGCGCGATCGACAGGACCTCGGTCATCTCGCGCAGGTCCCCGCGGCCATACTCGCCGCCGTAGAACGCCTTGTAGATGATCGGCAGCTGCGCGAGCGACACGCCGGCGGCCCACAGCGATGCGCCGCCGCCGAGGGTGAGCGAGTACGGCTCGAGGTCAGGTACACCCGAGCGCGCGGCACGCAGAGCGCCAAGGCCGGTCATCACGAGCGCGAGCACGGCAACGATTGCCTGTCCCATCATGAGGACCTTGAAGAAGCCCATGGCGCCACCGCCACCGCTCTTGCCCGCGATCATCATCAGCGTGAACATCACGACCACGCACGCGGCGATCACGCGGATCCACAAGCCTTTGGCCGCAAGCTGGAAGCCCTCGGCGGCGGCCGTCGGCTGGGGCGTGGTGACGGTGCCCTCCGCGACGCGAATGAAGAGCAGTGCGAGGAGCGCGACCCGGACCGCGCGGAGCAGGAACTCGATCGTGAACAGCGGCTTGCCGTCGAGATGCAGTGCGCCCCACACCTTGTCACGCAGCGGGTACGGCAAGAACGTGATGACCGTGACGCCGATGATGACAAAGCCGATCGCACGGCGCGCGGGTGGCAGCGACAGCGTCAGGCCGAGCCCGAGCAGCACCCAGCCGGCCAGCGCGCCGTACTCGTAGAGGTAGTAGACCCATTTGTGGTCCCACGGCGTCTTCGCGAAGTTGACCAGACCGGTGAGTAGATCGAGCCCGATGATCAAGGCCGCGCCAAACACGGCGAGCTTCATCATCGACCGCGGCAGCGCGCTGGGGCGGTTCGCGAGCTCCATCGTGCCGAGCAGGAGGAGGACCGAGCCGGCGAATCCAACGCCCTCTCCGGTCAGGTTCAAGCGCGGCGAGAAGCCGTACTTCAGATCCACCGTGTGCAGGATCACGACACGCGCGAGGAAGTACACGAGCCACATCGCGAGCGCGACGAGCAGTGGTGCCGGGGTTGCGCGCCAGCCTGTCTTGGTCTCCATCAGTATCCCTCCGTCTTTGCGATCACTTCGTTCATGATCTCACGCGTGCCCCCGCCGATCGGGTACAGCCGGGCATCGCGATAGAGCCGCTCGACGAGCGTCTCACGCATGTAGCCGTACCCACCGTGTATCTGCACGGCGGCATCACACACGAAGCTGCACATATCAGTCGCCGCGTTCTTCGCCTTCGCGGCGAGGCCGGCCACCGTCGGATCGTTGCGCAGCGCGCGCACGATCGACTCGTTGGTCAGTGCGCGGGCAGCGGCAAGCTGCGTCGACATATCGGCGAGCTTGTGCCGCGTGACCTGAAATCCCATGATCGGCTTACCGAACGCGAGCCGGTCGCGGGCGTAGGCGACGCTCTCGCGATACGCGAGCTCTGCGATCGCGACGCACTGGC
Source organism: Haliangiales bacterium (assembly GCA_038322185.1). Lineage (GTDB taxonomy): Bacteria > Myxococcota_A > Polyangia > Haliangiales > Haliangiaceae > JABFXX01. The sequence continues at coordinate 6,971 of JBBQFU010000055.1, read as the reverse complement.
CGGCGAGTGCGAGCCGCTCGGCGGCGAAGTTCATCATGATCATCGGGAACGCGCCGTTCTCGGGACCGATGCGGTTCGCGACCGGGACGCGGCAATTCTCGAAGTGGAGCTCGGCGGTATCGCTGGCCCACCAGCCGGTCTTCTTCAGCTTCTTCGACACGCCGAACCCAGGCGTGCCGCGCTCGATCACGACGAGCGACACGCCGCCGTGACCCTCGCCGCCGGTGCGAACGGCCGTGGTCACGAAGTCGGCGCGCGTGCCCGACGTGATGAATGTCTTGGCGCCGTTGATCACGTAGTGGTCGCCGTCGCGCTCGGCCTTGGTGCGCAGGCCGGCGACGTCGCTGCCGCCGCCCGGCTCGGTGATGCCGAGCGCGCTGATCTTGCCGTCACGCATGCACGGCACGACGAACCGCTGCTGCTGCTCGGGCGTGCCGAACCGGACGATGGGTGGCAGCGCGATGCCGTGCGTGCCGAGGCCGACCGTGGTGCCGACCGAGCGACCCGCAAGGATCATCTCATCTTGAGCAACGAGGACGTGGCCGAGGTCGCCCCCCTGCCCGCCCATCGCCTCGGGGTATCCGATGCCCTGGATGTCTGCGGTCGCGGCCGTCTTGTATAGCTCGACCGGGAACTCCTCGTCCTCTTCCCAGTGCGCACCATGCGGGGCGATGTGGGTCTGCGCGAAGCGCCGCACGGTCGCGCGAATCGCCGCGTGCTCTTCGGTCTCGAACAAGTAGGCCATCGACGCGCGAGCATACGCCGATGATGGTACGAAATGGGCATGCAAGCTTCGAGCGTGCCGACGCGCCTGCGACGTTCGCGTCACCTCTCGTGGTTCGCCCACTTCGGTGCGGTCTACCTGTTCCACGACCTCTACGGCTATCTCATGGAGATGAGCCCCGACATCGCCGCGATGATCGAGTCGTTCGGTGATGGCGTCGATACGCAGGAGACCATCGAGTACTACAAGGGCAAGTTCGAGGACGCGGACCCCAAGCAGTTCGTCGAGGTTCTGTCCACGCACGGCGTGCTCGTCGAGGAGAAAGAGGACGAGATCGAGGCGATGTGGGCATTCGTCCCGATCAAGGGCAAGTGGAACATCTGGCAGCGCCGCGACGACCGACTCACGCTGTGGACCGCCTGGGGTGAGCGCCCGGTGCAGCAGATCTTCCTCGATCCCGAGGAGGTGAAGATCTGGGACGCCTTCCAGGGCGAGAAGCGCCTGATCGAGATGCGCCACCACTACGACAACGACAAGGTCATCAACCTCGTCCGCCGGCTCGTGCACAGCGACGTGCAGGCACTCAAGCTGTCGATGATGCCGTGGTCGATGTATGCGAAGCGCCCCGCGATGGCGCCCGCGTATCTCGCGTCGACCATGCCGTATCGACGGTGGACGCCCGGCACGCCGGTGCCGCCTGCGCCGGCGTTGACCGAGTATCACGTCGAGGCGATCGGCAACGCCGATGCGCAGTTCGACCATCAGGAGACCACGCTGTCTCACTTGCTGCGCCAGCCACACCCGGTGCTCAAGGACCGCACCTACGGCCAAGCGCTCGTCGACGTGCTCATCGAGCGCGGCGCGATCGCCGAGGGGCGCGTCCGCGTGCTCGAGATCGGTGCCGGCCTGGGCTACGTCGCCAAGGATGTGATCGCGCGGCTGCGCGCCGCCGGTCGCGAGGTGCAGTACACGATCGTCGAGCTCGCCCCCGCGCTCGCGAAGGCGCAGCAGGAGCGGGTCGGCAAGGACGCAACGTGGATCCTCGGTGACGCGCTCGCGGTCACCGTGCCCGACGCTTCATTCGACCTGATCCTGTCGAACGAGATGGTCGGTGATCTCCCGGCGTCGCAGCACTCGCGGCTCGACATCGGCCTGGAGCTCGAGGGCACGGGCACCGCGGACAAGGACAAGGTCAAGGCGATCCACGAGCTCGCCGCGGTTGTGAATCTCGATGACGCGCCGGAGCCGTTCTTCTTGCAGACCGGCGCGATGGAGCTGGTTGCGCGGATCGCGCGCTGGCTCGCGCCCGGGGGGACTGCGGTCGTTACCGAGTTCGGTGACAACGCGGCGTGGCCCAAGCTGTCGACGCACCTCGATCACCCCGAGCTGTCGACGCACTTCGGCCACCTCACGCAGGTCGCCCGCCACGCGGGCCTCGAGACCAGCGTCGAGTTCGTGATCGACCTGCTCGACTTCGATCGCGACCTCAAGGGTCTGGCCACCACAAGGAGTCAGTTCCGCGCACTGCGCGCCCTCGCCGAGGGTGCCGGCGTCGACCTGCCCAAGATTGGATTCACCCGCGAGCTTCTCGCGCACACCGTTGCGGACAAGCTCGACCTCGAAACCGTTGGTGATCTCCGCTTCGATCGAATCGAAGACCGATTGATGGGGCTCGTGCCTCACGAGTTCAGGGCTCTTCTCGCGAAAAAACCGAGCTAGGCGGCACACCCCGAGCGCCGCCGCCACGCGCGCGCGTTCGGTCTGCGCTTTGCAATTTCCTCCGACGAACCGTTGGAGGAAGAATCATGTTGCTGCGTCATCTCGCTCTGGCTTCCAGTCTCGCACTCGCTGCTGCCCCCGCCGTTGCTTATGCCGAGGCGGCGACCATCGCCCAGACCGTCAAGGTCGAGGCGCCGAAGCCCGGTACGGCTGACTCGAAGGGTTACGCGGAGCGCGAGCAGCAGGACAAGAAGACGGGCGAGTTCCAGGGCGGCGATGTGATCGTGATCGGCGTCTCCGGTGGCGCACTGATCGTGCTTCTGCTCGTGCTGCTCATCATCCTGTAAGCGTCCACGATGAAGACTCTCACTCGCGTTGCGTTCGTCGCGCTCGTCGGTTTCATGGCTGGCTGCGCGCTTCCCTATACGGGTGGCGCGCGGGCCATGAAACCAGATGCGCAGCTCGACGCCGCTTGGTTACGGGCAGCACCGACTCCGGTCATTGTTCAGAAGCGGCAGTCCGATTGCGGTCTCGCTGCGCTGGCAATGGTCGCTGGAGCCTGGGGGCGTCACTGGTCGCTCGACGACATGGCGCACCGCGTTCCGCCCGGCAACCACGGCGTCAAGCTCCGCGTCTTGCGCGACTTCGCACGCGGTCGAGGTCTGGAGGCGTATGCGATCAAGGCGTCGCAGAAGGATCTACAGAATGAGCTGGCTCAGGGGCGCCCCGTGCTACTCGGACTGATTCTCCCGCACGACATGAAACGCAATCGCAGCCACTACGAGGTCGCGATCGCCATGGATCCGCGTGACGGCACCGTCGTCACGATTGATCCGGCGACGGGCGATCGGATGACGAGGAGCGCGAAGGTCCTCGAGATCGAATGGAAGGCCGCCGGATACGCAGCCCTTGTCGTTGTGAGCGACAAGGATGCCAGGACGGCCGACACCGGAGGTACCCCATGACCCGGCTTTCCCTGATTGCCGCCGTCGTCGCGGCCGCGTTCGCGGCGACGGCGTGCAAGCCCGAATCTGCTCGACGTGCTGATAACGCGGCCAAGGCCGTGGTCGAGAAGCGCGAACAGCTCCTTGAAGCCGCCAGAAACGCCAAGCCCGACGAGGTCATTCAGGAGGCAGGCGAGCTGGCGAAGGCCGCGCAGCAGTTCGAGCGGCAGAAGTCACGGCGCCTCGCGACGCTGCAGGCGACGCAGGATCTGTATTCCACGCAGGCAGGCCTCATCGGCGTGCTGTCGCGTGACATGAAGATCACCGACGCTGCACGCGCCGCGATCAACGAGAAGCTGACGCGCCTGCAGGCGCTTCTCGTCGAGACCACGAACATGATCGAGGGACTCACGACGGTGAACATCGACACCTGGGAGGCTCGCAACACCGCGGTCACCGACGCGATGCAACGCCTCGACGACTCCCGCAAGAACACGTGGGGCGCCCTCGAAGACGCGCCCCATATCGACCCAAACGCGTCGTGAACCGTCCGCCCGGGCGTGTTAGCGTCCGAGCCGATGGCCAAGCCCCTCGAGTACAACGCCACGCTCGCGGAGCGCATTGACGTCACCGACGCGCTCACCATCTTCCGCGTGAAGCCGGACGTCGAGTCCGAGAAGCAGCCGTGGTTCGTCCCCGGTCAGTACTGCGTGCTCGGCATGAATAACGCCGAGAAGCCGGAGCTCGGCTCGGTGCGGCGCTCGATGTCGATCGCGTCCGCGCCCGAGGATACGGGCCCGACCGAGTTCTACGTCCGCTTCGTGTCGAAGCCGGAGTCAGAGAACCCGCTCACGCATCTGCTGTGGAAGCTCAAGACCGGTGACCGCATGTACATGCGTCCGGTCGCCGCGGGCGTGTTCACCATCAAGGACACGATTGGCCTCGAGGACTCGCGCCTCCGCGTGATGGTCGCCGCCGGTACCGGTTCAGCACCGTTCGTGTCGATGCTCCGCAGCGAGTTGCGCCGCAACCCGAACGCCGACCTGTCGAAGTGGGTGCTGCTGCATGGCGCGTCGTACCCCGCGGACCTCGGCTACCGCGACGAGCTGATGGGCCTCGTCGAGACCCACGGGGTCAAGTACTACGGCACCGTGAGCCGTCCCAAGGAAGCGCCGGACTGGCGCGGCGATACCGGGCGCGTCGAGTCGTTCTTCGAGGGTGCGCGGCTCGACGATCTCGAGAAACGTCTCGGCCTGCCGCCCGGTGGCTTCAACCCCAAGAACGTCGTGATCTACATCTGCGGCCTCACCGGCACGATCACGGGCACGATCGTGCCGCTGATCGACCGCGCGTTCATCCCCGACTTCAAGCGCATCCGCGAGGCGCTCGGCGTTCCTGCCGACGCCAAGGACTCCGTGTTCTACGAGCAGTACGACACCGAGCCCGTCATCAACATCAAAGACCCCGCCGTCGTGGAGCCGCTCAAGGCTCGCATGCAGGCGGCGCTCGCAAAGCAGTAGATGTCCGCCTTTGTTCTCGGCGCGACGGGCTTTGTCGGTCGCGAGGTCGTTCGCCAGCTATGCGTGCGTGGGACCAAGACCGTCGCGCACGTGCGCCCCGACTCCAAGCGCCTCGACGAGTGGCGCACCAAGTTCATCGAGGCGGGTGCCACGGTCGACACGTGCGACTGGAAGATCGCCGAGCTCGCTGCTGCGCTCCGCGAGCACAATCCGGCGCAGCTCTACATCCTGATCGGCACCACGCGCTCGCGCGCCAAGCTCGACGCGGTCCAGGGCGACATCTACGAGTCGATCGACCTCGGCCTGACCAACCTCGCCGTCGACGCGGCGAAGCAGGCCGGCACCCCGATGCGCATCGTCTATCTGTCCTCGGTCGGCGCCGACGCCAACGCGCATTCCGCCTACCTCAAGGCGCGCGGCAAGGCCGAGGACATCGTGAAAAAGTCCGGCCTGCCCTGGGCGATCGCGCGTCCCTCGATCATCACAGGCGAACGCGAGGAGTCTCGGTTCGGCGAATCGAGCGCGGCCTTTGTCGGCGATGGCCTGCTCGCACTTGCCGGCCTCGTCGGCGGCAAGCAGGTGCGTGCGCGCTATCGCTCGACCACGCCGGACGTGCTCGCCTCGGCACTGATCCGTATCGGCGAGTCGCCCGAGCACGACCGCGTCTACGACGGCAACGACCTGCGCTGACCTAAAACCGGAAGGCCGCGCCGACGGTCGCACCGCCACTGGTCGGCGTCACCATCACGGTCTCGACGCGATCGCGCCCTACCATGTACAGCGCGATACCCGCCGCCAGCGCGACGCCACCACCGATGTAGCCGATCTTGGCGCGCGTATTCGCCGTCTCGCCGTCCTCGTGCAGGGACTGGATCTTGTCGGAGTCCCACAAGCACGTATTCGGCGACGAGCACAGGTTGTCGATATCGGCCTGGATGCTGTTCCCCTTCACCCCATACGTCGCCCCCACGACAATCCCGAGCAAACCAACGCCGGCGAGCACGATCCCGCTGATCCGGTACGGTCCACCGCGATCGACCTCGGTCTCCACCGGCGCCATCGGCCGCGGCTCCTGCCGTGCCGCCTCGGCCTCCTGCCGCTGCCGCTCGGCTTCCTCGGCGGCGCGCGCCGCCTCGTCGGCGAGCTCGCGCGTCTTGTCGACACACGGCCGCAACTCGAAGATCCACTGCTGGACCTTGTCCTTGTTCGGCGCCTTCGGAACGGCCTCGAGATACTTCACGTAGTAATCGTGCGAAGACACGCAGTCGGCGATCTTGCGGTAGCTCTGCGCGATGTTGAACAGGTAGACCGGGTCGCTGACCAGGCCGTACGCGTTCTTGAACAGATCGATCGCAGCGAGGTACTTGCCCTGCTGATACGAGGCCTGCCCGTCGATGAACAGCTTGTCGGCCTGGGCCTGCGTCACCGGATCGACCTTGCCGGGACCGGCGGCCGCGGCGCTTGCAAGCGCACACACGAGAGCGACAGCGAGCTTCATCACTTGTTCCGCTTGGGAGTCAGGAGCTCATCATCGCCCGCCGACTTCTGGGTGCGATCTTTTGGAACACGTTTCGTGCGGACATAGCGACCGGGCTGCGGCGGCACCGCGATCGTCATCGAGCTCACGCTCCCCGCCTGGATGTCGACAATCTTCGTGATCGCGGCGGTCTTGGGCGGCTTGACGACGATCTTGTGCGGGCCCGGATCGAGCTCGACCTTGATTGACGCGCCTTGGCCCCACTCCTCACCGTCGACGAAGATCACCGAGTCCTTGCTGCCCTTGATGTCGACCTCGAGCGTGCCGCGCACGGGAGCCGGTGGCGCGATCGCGGCCTGCTGCTCGCCGCTCCCCACGGGCTCGGCCTCCTTGGCGGCGGGTGGCTCGACGACCGGCTCGGTGTTGGCGACAGCGCCCGGCGAGTCCGCCTGCTTGCTGTCGCTGACGACCTTCCACGCGACGAGGCCGATACCGAGGGCACCGATGAGCGCGAGCGCGATCGGCCACTTCGGGGTCTTCGGCTTCCCGAACGCCGGCAATCCCACCATCGACGTGCGGACCGGCAG
>JBBQFU010000054.1:0-35931 GCA_038322185.1 Haliangiales bacterium | reverse complement strand
GAACCGCGAGATCGGCCGTGCGCTCGACGAGCGCCTGCTCGATCTCCTTCACGAACAATCCCTTGCCGCCGACCTTGGCGAGCGGGACGTCGAGGATCTTGTCGCCGCTCGTCTTGATGACGTTGAGCTCGATGATGATGCCGGGCGCCACGGTCTCGAGGCGCGCCTTCACGTGATGGGCTTGCCACAGAGCGAGTGCGCTGCCGCGCGTGGCGATGACGAGTCTGGAGGGAGTGTTGCTCACGCTTGCGCCTTTTCCTTTTCTACAACTGCGGACGCGGCCTCGGGAGGCGGCTCGGCGACCTCATCGTCGCCCTCTGCGAGCGTGAGACCGAATAGCTCGGAGATCACGGCCGCGCGAACCTCGCCCTCGTCGGTCGGGGCGGCGCGCAGCGCGGTGGTCGGCTGGTGCAGGAGCTTGTTGATCACGAGCTGCACCACGCGCTGGAGCAGCTCGCGCTGCTGTTCCTTGCTGTGTTCCTTGCGCTGCAGCTGGTCGAGCGCCTTGTTCACCTCGACGTCCGCGACCGAGGCGAAGTGCTCGCGCAGCGCGCGGATCGTCGGGACCACGGCCTGTGTGCGAAGCCATTGCTCGAACTGCCCGGCCTCGTGCTCGACGATCTTCGACGCGTGCTCCGCCGCCTTCTCGCGCTCGGCGAGGTTGGCGCGCACGACCTTGTCGAGGTCGTCGATGTTGAACAGGTAGACGCCATCGAGATCGTTGATGCCCTGCTCGGCGTCTCGCGGCACCGCAATGTCCACCACCATCATCGGCCGCCACCGGCGCTGCTTGGCCACGGCCTTGAACAGCTTCTTGGTCAGGATCGGTTCCCGCGCCCCTGTCGAGCTGATCACGACATCGGCCTCGACGAGATGCTGCTCGAGGTCCTCCCACGGCTTCGCGGTGCCATCGATCTCGGCGGCGAGCGCCTCGGCCTTCGCGGGCGAGCGATTGGTGACGACGATGCGCTGGGCGCCCGAGCTGTAGAGATGGCGGGCGGCGAGCGCGCTCATCTTGCCGGCGCCGACGACGAGAACATTTTTCCCGGTCAGATCGCCGAACACGCGTGCCGCGAGCTCGACCGCGACCGACGACACGTTGGCTGCGCCGCGCGCGATCGTGGTCTCGGTGCGCACGCGCTTGGCCACCCCGAATGCACGCTCGAGCGCACGCGACAGCACCGGCCCCGACGTGCCGCTGGTTCCGGAGATGGCGTAGGCCGCCTTGAGCTGGCCGAGGATCTGCGCCTCGCCGACGACGAGCGAGTCGAGCGCCGCTGCGACGCGGAACACGTGCCGCACCGCCTCGGGACCGCGCCGCTCGTACAGCGCCTCGCCCACGTCGGCCGGTTTCACCTTGCGCTGCTCGATGATGAACGCGCGAACGGCAGAGGCTGCATCGGCGCCGCCCTTCGCCACGCCGTAGACCTCGACGCGGTTACACGTGCTGATGAGCAGCGCCTCGGAGACCGGCAGCTTGGCGGTGATGTCCTTCAACGTCGGGACCAGCTCTTCCTCGCGAAACGCGAGCTTCTCGCGGACCGCCACGGGTGCGGTCCGCCAGCTGATTCCGACGACGAACAGCTCGCCGCCGCTCACTACACCATCCTGCGGAAGAGATAGATCAGCAGCACGGCGAGCGCGCACGCAAAGCCCTGCAGCGTGAGCAAGGCCGCGCGCCGGCCGCGCCATCCGTAGGCCGTGCGCGCGATCAGCAGCGTCGCGTAGGCGAGCCAGGTCACCGCGGCGAGGGGGTACTCGAGGCGGTCGAGGCTGTGTCCGAGCCGCGATACCCAGATCGCACCGAGCACGAGCGCGACGGTGAAGATCGGAAACCCGACCCAGATCAGCCGATGCGCCAGTCGATCGAGCGACTCGAGCGGCGCGGCGCCGGCGCCGTCCTTGAGCGCCATCGCGTCGAACTGCTTGCGCTTGAGTGCACGATTCTCGGCGAGGTAGATCGCCGATAGCGCGCTCGCGATCGCGAACACGCCAACGCCGAGCGTCGCGAGCGAGATGTGAATGCGCCCGAGCGTGGTGAGATCCTCGGTCGGCTCACCGGCCGGCGTGAGCCGCGCGAGCACGAGCAGGATCGTCGAGACCGGCATGATCACGACGCCACCGAGCGTGAGCCGGTAGCGCAGGCTGGTGAGCAGATAGCCACCGGTCAGCACGAACGCGAGAAAGCCGATCGCCTCGCGTACCGACTGGGCCGGGTGGACATGCAGGGTGCCGCGCCAGCCGATGTCGACCCCATGCGCGACGAACGCTGCGGTGACGATCCCGAGCGCCACGGGGCGCAGCTTCATGTTGCCGGCGAGGACCCCGAGCAGTGCTGCAGCCGCGACTGCATAGAGCACGACGGCCACCCAGAATGCTGGGGAGGGCGCGACGGAGAGCAGCCGGGTCGGCTCCGTCACGGCGGCAACGGTTCGCCGATGAATCCGTCGATCACGTCGTACGCCATGTCCTGATAGATCACCGAGTTGCCCATCTGCTCCGCCCCCATCTCGTCGAGCTGGGGCTTGCTCCTCACGCGACCGAGGAGGTCATACGGGTCCTGGTCCGTGCCCATGGCCTTCACGAAGCAAACCGCCGGGGTCATCGTGAACTTCCGCCCAAGCTCGGTGAGAGTCATGGAGTCGCCCTCGAGCGCCGCACGGCCTTCGGAGCTCCAGGCGTCCAGCCGATCGACCGAAATGAACAGGCGCGACATGCAGATGGAACTATACCAGCCCTTCGACTGGGTTGCGGTCTTCCTTCCGAGGGGTTACATAAGCGAACCACCGGAGGTACGCATGGCGAACGAGAACGTCAAAGAGCTGACTGATGCCAACTTCGAGGCGGAAGTCCTGAAGTCGGAGATCCCCACCCTCGTCGACTTCTGGGCGGTTTGGTGCGGCCCCTGTAAACAGATTGCCCCCACCGTCGAGGCCCTCGCCAACGACTACAAGGGCAAGCTGAAGGTCGCCAAGATGGATGTCGACCACCACCAGATCGTCCCGCAGCAGTATCGCGTGACGTCGATCCCCACCCTGCTCATCTTCAAGGGTGGCAAGGTGGTGAGCCAGCTGGTCGGCGCCATGCCGCGCAGCAAGCTCGAAGCCGAGATCCAGAAGCACATCGAATCTTAGTGCTCCGCTCCGTCGGTCTCGCGACAGTTCTCGCGGCGTGCAACTCCTCGACGCCGCCGCCGTCACCGAACGCGCCCGCTGACTGCGCCAAGGTCGGCGCGATCGTCGCGAGCTTCGAGCTGGGTCCAGGCGCGACACCGGACGCACGCGCGCCCGTCGTCGAGAAGTATCAAGCGTCGTGCAAGGCGTTGAGCCTCACGGCGCTCGAAGCGACCTGCATCGCGAAGGCGAAGGCGACGTGGGACATGTTCGAGTGCGCCCCGCGCATGTTCCCGGATCGCGCCACCGGCGGCGACTGCAAGGCGGTCACCGCTCGCATGCGCGAAGGCATCCTCGCCGACATGCCGGCTGCCGGCTCGTCGGGCACCGCGATGGTCGACCGGATGATGGTCGTCATCGAGGCCTCGTGCCGCGACGACAACTGGCCCAAGGGCTACCGCAGCTGCGTGCTGTCGGCGCCGGCGGGTGACAGCTCGGCGGTCCAGAACTGCGGCGACCTGCTGCCGCAGGAATCGCAGCTCAAGATGGGCGAACGGCTCAAGGTGGTCGTTCAGGGCAGCGCTGCCGTACCGCCGCCCGCTCCTGCTCCCGCGCCATGATCGTCGCCGTCGATGTCGACTACCGCGACGACGCGGTGGTCGCCGCGTGCGTTGGGTTCACCGCGTGGACCGACGAGCACACGCTGCTCGAGATCGTCGTGCGCTCCGACGCGCCGCCCGCGCCGTACGAGCCCGGCCGGTTCTACTTGCGCGAGCTGCCGCACCTCCGCAGCGTGCTCGCCCTGCTCGTCCCGCCGTTCGACGCGATCATCGTCGACGGCTACGCGTGGCTCGGTCCCGACCGCCCCGGCCTCGGCGCGCATCTGTACGAGGCGCTCGGCGGCACCACGCCGGTGATCGGCATCGCGAAGACATCGTTCGCCGGTGCGGCTGCGATCGCCGTCGCGCGCGGCACGAGTGCGCGGCCACTTCATGTGACCGCGATCGGCACCGACGCGAACGCCTCGGCCGAGGCGCTGCGCGCGATGCACGGCGCCCATCGCATTCCGACGTTGCTCGGCCGCGTCGATCACCTCGCGCGCAGCGGCTAAGGCTGTTCAGCCGAACACGTCGGCGAACAAGCGGTGGTTCGCGCTGGTCTCGCGGGTCCCGAGCACGGCAAACACCACCTCGGTGAACGCGCCGGCGAACGGCCCCTTCAGCAGCTTGGCGAAGATCCGCGCCACCTGCCCCGCGTCGTTGCCGAACACACCGGCGCCCCACGCCCCGAGCACGAGGCGCTCGATCTTGTGATGCGCTGCGAGCGCCAGCACGAGCTGGGTGCGGTTCTCGAGCACGAGCGCGACATCCTCGGCATCGAACTTGTTCGCCTTCTTCAGCTCGCTCACGTTCGGAGCCGCTGCCGTGATCACGCTCGCGAGCACGGGCGCATCGAACCAATGCGTGTCGTCACGGATGAACGGCACGAGCGGCGAGTAGAGAACGATGTCGAGATAGACCGGCGAGCCGAGCGCCTTGTTGCGCGTGTAGTACTCGGGCTGGGTCAGCAGGCACGGATACAGCGCAGACGAGCGTGCGAGCGATTCTTCCTGCGCCTGCGCGCCGTGCAAGAACCCGCCGCCCGGCCGCCGCGCCGACGCGAAGTTGAGACAGCCGATGTGGCCGCCCCTGCCAGCGAGCCGCACCATTGCCTCGATCGTGTTCTCGCCGGTGACGCTGATCGCCGTGGTTCCCCGCTTCACGGGCGGATCGAAGCGATCGACGCCGAGCTCGTAGAGCCCGGTGCCCGCCTTCGCCTCGTCGATCGCGGCTGCGATGTCGACGCGCTCTCCCTTGGCGTTCGTGTAGAAGCCGGCGTCGCACGCGGCGAGCGACTCCTGCGCGATCGTGACTTTCTCGGCGCGACTCACGCTACCGCCGCCGTGCGGGACGAGGTCGAGGTGCACGACCGCGTCGTCGAGCTCGATGAACTCGGGCGGCACGTGATCGACGAGCCACACCCCATTCGCCGAGCGCAGGAACGTGTGCCCCGCGGCAACCATCGCCTCCGCGTTCACCGCGAGCACGATCGGCTTACCGCGACGGCCGCCGACCTTCTTCGCAGTCTCGAGATCGGCCGACAGATGCACGTGATGGCGCTGGCCCTTCACGAGACCCGACGCGCGGATCCCCGGCATCACCGCCTCGATCGTGCCGTGATAGAGCAGCTTTGGCGGCGTCTCCGCGGGCAACCCGAGCTCGACCTGGACCGAGTGGCCCTGGTTCGCGCGGATGCGCAACCCGTCGGGCGATAACGCGAACCGCTGCTTGTCGCTCGAGGCGACCAGCTCGTCGAGCTGCTTGCGCGTCATCTCCACGCCGTGGCCATGGAGCGCGTCGAGCAGCTTGTCGATATCGGTCCAGCCCGCCTCGTCGAGCACGATGCCGTACTTCTGCGGCTCGTGCCGCAGGATCAGCGAGAGGAACTTGCTGGCTTGGCTCACGTCACGGGCAGGTTAGCCCGAGCACCTGGGTCGGCACCAAGCAAACGGTCAGTACCCGTGTCTCCGTAGCGAAACATTCGCGACGAGCCCCATCGCGAGGAAGAACGTCACCAGCGAGCTGCCGCCATACGAGATGAACGGGAGCGTCACGCCGACCACGGGTGCGATCCCGAGGACCATCGCCACGTTGACCACGACATGCCAGAACGTCATCGCCGCAACGCCAACGCAGATCACCGCACCGACGCGATCACGTGCTGACAGCGCCACGTTGATCACCCACAGCAGCAGGAACCCGAACACCGCGAGCAGGAACACCGAGCCGGCGAAGCCCCACTCCTCGGCCCACACCGAGTACGGGAAGTCGGTCCAGTGCTCGGGGACGAAGTTGAACTGGTTCTGCGTGCCGCCAAGCCAGCCCTTGCCCCAGATCTTGCCCGAGCCCACCGCGTAGACCGACTGCTGCGTGTGCCAGCACAGCTTGGTCGGCGCAGTGCTGCAGTCGACGAACGCGAGGATGCGGTTCTTCTGGTAGTCGTGCATCTTCTCCCACAGGATCGGGATGCAGAGCAGACCGGCGGTGGTGATGTAGACCATCGGCCACACGTTCGGCATCGCGAGGAAGCCGACGGTGAGCACGATGAGCGTCACGAGCGTGGCGGTGCCGAGGTCGGGCTGGATCCCGATGAGCAAGATCGGCACCAGGAATGCGCCGAGCCGCGTCGCGATCATGCGCGGCGTGTAGCGAGCGGCCTCGCCTTCGGCGAACACGCGCGCGAGCACCAGGATGACCATGACCTTCACGACCTCGGACGGCTGCAGACGCAGCGAGCCGGTGATGTGAATCCAGCGATACGTATCGCCATGCGTGGCGTCGCTACTCGATCCGATCAGGCGCGCGAGCAACAGGAGCGCCACGCCAAACCCGAGCCCGATATAGGCGCCACGCACGATCGTGCGGTAGTCGACGACCGTGACGATGACGAAGCCGACGGCCCCGACGACCATCCACTGCATCTGCGCCTCGAACTTCGCCTGGTGGCGCACGCCGCGCGTCGCCGAGTAGAGATTGAGCAAGCCGAGGCCACACAGCGCGAGGATCGTGAGGATCAACGGCCAGTCGACGGCCGCACGGAAGCGGCGCCAGCGCGACACGCCAACGGTTGCACGCGGCAGGGTCATGCCCTTCATCGGCCACCTGGCTTCTTCGGCGGCGGCCTGACCTTCGGGGTCTCGACCGGTGGGAGCTTCTTGTCACGGATCTTGGCGAAGTAGCCGTCGAGGATGCGCTGCGCGATCGGCCACGCGTTGGTGCCACCGGAGCCGCCGTGCTCGATCAGCACGATGATCACGAGCTCGGGATCCTCGGCCGGCGCCCAGCCTGCGAACCACGCGTGCGACGCGTTCGGGTTCCACTTCTCGAGATCCTTGTGCGCGTGGTCGTCGTGATGCTTGAGAACCTCGGCGGTGCCGGTCTTGCCCATGATCTGCACGACCTGACTCACGCCGTGGTCATACGCGGTGCCGCCGCGCTCGTTGTTCACGAGCCACATGCCCTTGATCCAGGTCTCGAGGGCATCGGGCGGAATCGTCACCGTCTTGGCGACCTTCGGGTCGTAGCTGACAATCGTCCGGCCTTCGTACGACTCGACGCGCTCGACGACTTGCGGCACGAACAGCTTGCCGCCGTTCGCGAGCGAGGCGTAGGCCATCGCCATCTGCATCGGCGTGACCTCGACGTCGCCCTGCCCGATCGCGGCGTTGGTGGCGTAACCGATCTTGTAGCGACCTCGCTGCTCGTACCAGGCCTTGGTCGGAATGCGACCGGCGGCGTCGCCGTTGATGCCGAGGTTGGTCGGCGCGCCCATGCCGAACGAGCGCGCGACGTCACCGATGCGATCGAGACCGATGCGCTGGGCGAGGTTCCAGAAGTAGACGTCGCACGACTTCTGGATCGCTTTGAGGAGGTCCGTCTTCTCGTGATAGCCATGGCAGCGGAACCGCGTACCAGCGAGCTGGTACAAGCCGCTGCAGAACATCGTCTCGTCCTCGGCGGCTTGATGGTCCTCGAGCGCGGCAAGCGCCGTGACAAACTTGAAGATCGAGCCCGGTGGATATGTGGCGCGCAGCGCCTTGTCGATGAACGGCTTGCGCGGATCCGACATCAGCAGCGTGTACTCGGCGTGCGTCAGGTGACCCGTCATCGTGTTCGGATCGAACGACGGCTTGCTGACGACTGCCTTCACGCGGCCGGTCTTCGCCTCGACGATCACGACCGCACTCGCGGCAACGCGCGCGACCGCCTTCTCCGCGAGCCGCTGCAGCTCGCTGTCGATCGTGAGCACGAGGTTGGCGCCCGGCACCGGCTCGATCACGCGCTCGCCGTGAATCAGCGAGGCGACCGTCTTCTCGTCGAGGCGCTGGCCGCGCGCGTCGACGGCGTAGTGCTCCACGCCGCGCTTGCCACGCAGATAGTTCTCCCACGCGCTCTCGAGGCCATACCGGCCGATGAGATCGCTCGGGTCGTAGCCTTGCGCGGTGAGCTTGTCCGCCTCCTCGGCGGTCATCTGCGTCATGTAGCCGATCAGGTGCGCGGCGAGGTCGCCCTGCGGGTAGTAGCGATAAGGCTCGTGATGAACTTCGACACCCGCCAGGCGCGCCTTCGCCTGCTCGATGAGCGCCGCGCGATCGCGACCTTGATCCTCGAGCACGAGGATCGGCAGCTTCGCGTCGCGCTTGCGGCCAACGGCGAGCCGCTCGTCGATCTTCTTGATCTCGTCCTCGGTCAGGCCGAGCATGCGCTCGAGCTCGCTCTTGATCTCCGGAGTCAGCAGCTTCGGCGTCGCGTAGATATTAAACGCTGGACGGTTGTCGGCGAGCGCAACGCCCTTGCTGTCGACGATCTTGCCGCGGACGCTGGCGAGGTAGCGCTCCTTGACGACATTCGAGACGGTGCGCTCGTAGTAGCTCTCGCCGCGCATGACCTGGAGCTGCCACAGCCGGCCGATCAGCAGCGCGAACGCCGCGATCACCACGATCGCGACCCAGCGCAGCCGCTTGTGCAGCTCGGGGAGCGACGGCCCGTAGCCGCTGTCGCCGCGAATCATCACGGTGCGAGCCCCTCGAGGGCCGCGTCGCGCTCACGCGAGGTCCGCGCGAACGCAGCGTCGATGCGGCGATACAGGCGCCACACGAGCGGCCCGGCCAGCGCGGTCGCGATCGCCACGAGCGCCATCTGCTGCAGCTCGAGCGACAGCGTGCCGATCTTCGAGACGTTGGACATCGCACGCAACAGGAGCTGCATCAGCGACGCGATGATCGAGATGAACGCCGAGAAGCCGATCATCATCGATGTGCCGCGCACGAACAGCCGGCGCTGCGTGCGGCGCGCGACATCAGACGTCATGCCGAGCACGAGTGAGGTGAGGCCCGCCGGCGTCCCCGAGATCACGTCGATCAGGTAGCCAAGGATCGCGACACCCGCTGTCACCGGCAGCATGAACGGCCGCGTGGTGTGACCGAGATACGCCGCGGTGAGCGCGCCGATCGCCGGAACCGCGTCGTGCATGAATGCGGGCATGAACCGCCACACGGCGGCCACGAGGACACACACGAAGTACGCGACCAGGACGATCGTCCCCGTTCTCACAGCGGTCTCCCGCCAAATGCCGGCTCGCTCTTTCGCTTCTGCTTCGAGTCGGGATCCGGTGGCGGTGGCGGCGCGAGCAACACCTCGACGGCGCGCACCCGCGAGACATCGACGGCGGGCTCCACCACGACGCGCTGGAACATGCCGTCGTCCTTGGCCACCGACGAGACCTTGCCGATCACGAGGCCCGGCGGAAAGCTCGCGCCGAGACCGCTCGTCACGACCTCGTCGCCGACCTTGACGCGCGACTCCGCCGGCGAGGTGATCGACGCCTGTGCCTCGAGCCACTGGATCGAGCACGCGTACGACGTGGCCTTGCCGAGACCGGTGAGGATGCCGCGCCCACCGGTTCGCGGGATCACGACCTCGATCGACGACGATGCGTCGCTGATGAGGGTGACATCGGCGTAGTCGCCGAACACCTTGTTGATGCGACCGACCGGGCCGGTGCCCGTGATCACCGGCATGCCGATCTGCACCTCGCGCTCCCCGCGATCGATGCGCAGGCGGAGCACGCGGAACTGCGGGGACATGGGCGCACCGATCACGCGCGCACCAAGCGTGTCGGCCGGCGTGCGGCGCTTCACGATCGCGAGATCCTCGAGTGCTTCGACATCGAAGGCGCGGCGCGACATCGCGGCAAGCTGACGCCGCAGCTTGTCGTTCTCGAGACGCAGCTCGCGGTTCTCGGCCTCGATGTCGATGAGGGCGATGTAGCGGCTCCAGACCCCACCCATGCCCTCGACGACCCACGACACGCCCGCTTGCAGCGGCGCGGTGATGCGCAGCAGTGCTTCGTCGAACCCGCTCGGTTTGCCGCGCGCGAGGTTGGCGCGGAACACGAGCACGGTGACGAGGATGACGAAGCCGCTCAGCGACCAGTCAATGATCCTGCGCTTGAGGGTCGTCTGCATGGCGGCCGAATCACGCCCGCCGCGTCAGCGAAGCGCGATTTCCTTCAGAAGCGACAGCTCGTCGAGGACCTTGCCAGTGCCGAGCACGACCGCGAGCTGCGGGTTCTCGCACACCATCACGGGCAGGCCGGTCTCCTCGCGGAGCAGGACATCGAGGTTCTTGAGCTGCGCACCGCCGCCGGAGAGCACGACGCCTCGATCGACGATATCGGCGGACAGCTCGGGCGGCGTACGCTCGAGCACCGAGCGAACCGCGTCGACGATCGCGTTGACAGGCTCGCTGAGCGCCTCGCGGATCTCGTCGGAGTTCACGAGCAGCGTCTTCGGCACGCCGGCGACGTGATCGCGGCCCTTGACCTCGACGGTCAGTGGCTCGTCGAGCGGGTACGCCGAGCCGATCTCCTTCTTGATGATCTCGGCGGTGCGCTCGCCGATCAGCAAGTTGTACTTGCGCTTGATGTACTGGACGATCGCCTCGTCCATCTTGTCACCGGCGACGCGGATCGACTTGCTGAGCACGACGCCCGCGAGCGCGATCACCGCGACCTCGGTCGTGCCGCCGCCGATGTCGACGATCATGTTGCCCGTTGGCTCGGTGATCGGCAGACCACCGCCGATCGCGGCCGCCATCGGCTCCTCGATCAGATAGACCTCGCGCGCGGCCGCAGCGAGTGCCGAGTCACGCACGGCGCGCTTCTCGACCTCGGTGATCCCGGACGGGACGCTCACGATCACGCGTGGACGCACGAGCGTGCGGCGTGAATGAGCCTTCTGGATGAAGTAGCGCAGCATCGCCTCGGTCACCTCGAAGTCGGCGATCACGCCGTCCTTCATCGGGCGAATGGCGACGATGTTGCCGGGGGTGCGGCCCAGCATCTCCTTGGCTTCCTTGCCGACCGCGAGCACCCGCTTGGGGCCGTTGCCGTTAGACGCCTGCACCGCGACCACGCTGGGCTCGTTCGCGACGATCCCGCGACCCTTGACGAATGTCAGGGTCGTTGCCGTCCCGAGATCGATGGCCAGGTCGTTGGAAAACATTCCGTAGACCCAATCGAAGAGCATGGTGTTCCTGGCGGAGAGGAGTAACGCGCGTCAGGGACGTGCGATGGAAAAAGCGAGCAGAGAGACAGTGCCGTTCGGTCCGTACCTATCCGAAAAGCCTGGCCGGGTTATCACGCAGCAGAGACGGGGTGCAAGACAATCTTGAGACGCCCGAGTGGCGTTCAGAAGCGCCCCTCCTCCTTGTGGTCGGGCGGGCCCCGGTCTAGAACCTCTCCGGTCCCATGCTGGAAAAATCGCGCCGTCAAGGTACGTCGATCTTTGTCTATTTGATCTTCTGCCTGCTGATCGCGATCTTCGTGATCAACTTCGGCCCGCAGGGCGGCAGCAGCTCGGGCAGCGGCGGATGCCGCGGGGCGAGCAACGTGATCGTGTCCGTCAACGGTCAGGAAGCGTCGCAGTCCACCTATCACATCGCCTACGCGAACCAGTTCAACCGCGGTCAGGGCAAGCAGAAGACGTTCGTCGCGCTCGAGACCATCATCCGCCGCGAGCTGCTGGCGCAGGAAGCCGAGAAGCTCGGCCTCCGGGTCAACGCGGATCTCGTGATGGAAGAGATCAAGAAGGGGAACTTCTTCCTCGGCGGCCAGCGCACGCAGATTCCCGGAATCTTCGACGAGAACGGCTTCTGGAACCTGCGCCAGTTCAAGGCCTGGTACTCGAACATGAACGTCTCGCGCTCGAGCTACGTCAACGAGCAGGGTCGCAGCCTGCTCGCCACGATGATGTCGCAGATCCTCCAGGACTCGGTGCAGGTCTCGCGTGATGAGGCGCTGCAGCACTTCCTGTTCGAGGGCAACACCGTCCAGTACGACGTCGTCGCGTTCCGCCCCGAAACCTACAAGGACTCGATGAAGCTGACCGACGCCGACGTCGAGCGCTTCCTCACGACGCACGCCAAGGAAGTCGAAGATCGCTACAAGGCCGACGAGCGCACGTACAAGGGCATGAAGCCGCAGCTCAAGCTGCACCAGATCTTCATCGCCAAGCTCGAGGAAGAGAAGCCCGCCACGCCGCCCGAGCCCGCCCCCGATGCCGGCAGCGCTGCAGGCAGCGGCGCGGGTAGCGCGGCACCCGCAGCGGGCAGCGGCGCGGGTAGCGCAGCACCCACGACTCCGCCGACGCCGCCGAAGGCTGAGAAGAACGAAAAGCCCGGGGCTGGCCAGCCAAGGCTGGCGCCCGCGCTCGGCATGCCGATCGAAGAGGCGAAGAAGAAGCTCGAGGCGGCCCGCGTGTCGATCCTCGGCAACAAGGATCTCGTTCGCGCGTTCAAGGACAACGCGAAGACGCTCAACACCGACGAGGCGCTCAAGGCCAGCGGCGGCGAGCTCGGCTGGCGCACCGCAGACAACGCGATGCTCGGCGAGAAGGCCGTGACCGATGCGGTCAAGACGCTCAAGGCCGGCGAGATGACGCCCGTGATCGCGACCGATCGCGGTGCGTACCTGGTGCTCGCCGAGACGAGTCGCGAAGGCGATCTGACCTTCGATCAGGTCAAGCACGAGATCGCGAAGGACCTCGCGAAGGACGTGTGGTCCAAGGAAGCAGCCAAGCGCGCCGCGATCAGCGCGCTCGACAAGGCGCGTAGTGGTACGGGCTCGAGCCTCGATCTGCTCTACGAGAAGGAGCCGGCGCCGGCGCAAGGTCCGGGCGGACCGGGTGGCATCGACATCCAGCAGATCCTCAACGACCCGAACATGCCGCCCGAGCAGAAGAAGCAGCTGATCGAGATGATCATGCAGCAGCAGCAGCAGAAGTCGGGCGCGCTCGTGTGGGAGAGCAACGACGTGCCGGCGGCGTGGCGCGACTACAACCAGGCCGATGGCGCCGGTGGTTCCGCGGGCTCGGCCGCGGGCGTGATGATGCCGGTCGGCTCCGCCGCGCCGACGAATGCGGGCTCCGCAACGGTTCCTGCCGCGGGCGCAGGCTCGGGCTCGTCCGCTGCGGCACCGACCGCGACGCCGACGCCGCCGGTGGTGACCACCGTCGTACCGTCCAGCGATCAGCTCCCCGCGTTCGATAACGTGAAGGCACCCTACGTGTCGCGCTTCGGCCCCGCGCCGCGCTCGCCGATGATGTCGGGCCTGGGCACGTCCAAGGAGGCAGCCGCTGCGCTGTTCGACGAGCTGTCGGCGGGCATGATCGCGACCCGCGTTTACGAGGCTGATGGCGCCTTCGTGGTCGTCCAGCTGATCGGCCGCAATGCGCCCAAGGTCGAGGAGTTCGAGAAGGAAGGCGATCGCCTCGTCGAGGAGCTGCGCAGGGAGCGTGCACAGGCGTTCGTCGAGGAATGGCTGCAGGAGCGCTGCGAGAAGCTGCGCGATGACAAGAAGATCAAGCCGAACTCGCAGCTCATCCAGGAGTTCGACGACGCCGGCAAGGCCATGCCCGTGACCTACCAGCCGTGCATGAGCTTCCGCTGAGCCGACAAGCCCCTGCAATCTGATAGATTCCCTCGGTGGTCGAGGGAACCGCCGGCGCCCGCCGGTTGCCGTTTTCGTTCAACGCCAACAATGGTGTTGGGCGCCTCGCGCTGACCGATCTCCTGGTCGGCCCGGTCGCGGTCCAGCGCCTCGAGCTCGAGGTCTCCGAGTTGGGCACCGACGCTAGCGCATCACCGCCTGCCGAACGCTTTCAGCGCCGGCGCACGCGCCTGCGCGGCCTCAGCATCCGCATTCCGGCCGCTGCGGTCGACGAGCGAGTCGAGGCGGTTCGTCGCCAGCTCGCCGGCATGGGCATCACCCAGGTCGCAGCACGACTCAATGACGGCTACGTCTCGGTGCGCGCACGCGCGGCCGACGGGCTCGCCGCCGCCGACGTCTCGTTTCGCGTCTCGGTCGTGAGCGCGGGCACGCAGCTGCGCGCACTCGCCAGTCACATTCGCGTCCATGGGCACCTGCCCACGCCGGGCCCCATCGTCGCCGATCGCGTGATGTCGATGCTGCTCGGCGCCACCGATGTCGCGGGCGTGCTCGAGCGGCCCCACGTGCGCGGGCTCTGCGACGTCGAGATCGATCTGATCAACGCATTGCTGTGGAACCTGATGCCGCCGGCCGGATGGCGGTTGCCGGCAGTCAGCGAGATCGATCTCGTCTACGTGCGGCTCACGCGCGCCTCGATCGAGGTCGCGTTCGGTCCGAGCGGAAGTCGCGCGAGCGATGTCGGCATCCGGCCCGGTCCGCTCGCGCAGGCTGCAGCGCACGACCTGATGCACTCGGCCGATCAGCAGCTGCGCTCGGGTCACATCGAGGAGGCGATGCGTGGCTATCGCGCGCTGCTCGCCGCCGGGGGGCCCGAGCAGCCGCAGCTCCTCGAGCGCATCCTCGCGCTCGCGTCGGCGCGCCCGGCCTGGTTCTTCGACGGGCTCGAGCTCGCGCGCCAGGCACTCGGCCGGTGGCCGCGGTTCCCGGCCGCGCACGCCGCGCTCGCGTCGATCACGCTCGCGCAGGGCGACGCACGCGAGGCCGCGAGCCAGCTCACGCAGCTCGCGCAACAAGCGAGTGCCGAAGGCGACGACGATCAAGCGGCCCTCGCATCGCTCGCCGGCGCACGGTTGCTACGCGTGCTCGAACCGAAGTCCGCCACCCAGCTCTACGAGCTCGCGCTCGAGCACGATCCGGGCTCCGCAGAAGCCGCCGATGCGCTCGCCGATCGCCTCGGTGACGAGCAGCGCTGGCCCGAGCTCGTGCGCTTGCTTCGCGCGCGCGCGGTAGCGGCCGACACCCCACGCGCCGTCGACCTGAGGTTGCGGCTCGCCGATCTGTTCGTCCACCAGCTCGGCGACCTCGCCGGTGCGCAGCAGGAGCTCGCCGTCGCGCGCGAGCTGGCGCCCGACAATCCCGCCGTGCACGAGATGACGGCAACGCTGATGTCGAGCAGCAACCCGGCCGCCGCGCTCGATGCATGGCGCGAGGTCGCGCGGATCGCCGAGGACCGCGGCGACCTGCGCAGCGCGGCCCGCGCGTTCGCGATCGTGGGCGATCTGATCGTGAAGCGCTACGCCGCTTCCGACGAGGAAGAGTGGGCCGAGGCGGAAGTCGCTTGGCGCCGCGCGCTCGAGATCGATCCGTTACAGACCGAGGCGATCGCAGGGCTCGCGACCGCAGCCGCCGCGCGAGGCGATCACGACGAGGCCGCATCGCTCTACGAGCGGCTGCGCGGGCTCGGCTTGCCGCATCACACGTCCGCGCGCTACGAGTTGATGCTCGCGCGCTCGCTGGTACAGATCGATCGCATCGACGATGCGCGTGCCTCGCTGCGCCGGGCCACGCTGTCGGGCGGCGAGACGGCCGCCGAGGCGCACGCGGTGCTCGCGGAGATCGCCGAGGCGACGCACGCTCACGATCACGCCGCGGCCGAGCTCGACACCGCGATCAGCGCGTTCGTCGGGCTCGCGAACGAGACCGCGAGTGACGAGCGGCTCTACGCACGCGCCGCCGAGCTTGCGATCACGCGCGCGACGCTGCTCGATCACGCGGGCCATGCGGTGCCGGCGAGCATGGACTGGGAGCGCGCGCACGACCTGGCGCAGCTGCATGCGCCCGACCTCGCGCGCGAGGCGGCTCGCACGATGCTAGCGCGCGCGAGCAACGCCGCCGGTCAACGCCGCTGGATCGATGCAGTGCTCGCCACGCGGCCGCCTGCGATCGAGCGCGCTGGATTGCTCGTCCAGCGCGCCGACGTGCGTCGTCGCGAGCCCGCGCCCGACGTCGCTGCCGCGATCGCCGATCTTCACGAGGCGCTCACCCTTGCCGGCGAGGACGATCCTGATGCCGCGCAGATTCGCCGGCTCGCGTATCAGCTCGAGGCGGAGCTGCTGTCGCACAGTGGTGATCAGCGCGGTCGCGCCCGCGTCCTCACCGCGCTCGCGCGCATGGCCGATAGCAGCAATCGCGTCGAGGTCGAGACCGCGGCAGCCGCGGCGTGGCTCGCCGCGAACGAGCCCGCGACCGCCCTGCCTCACGGCGCGCGTGCACACGCCGAGCTCGTGGCAGACGTGCCGGCACCGCTGCGTCGCGAGGTGCTCACCACGCTCGGTGAAGCCGCATGGCGCCAGCGTGCCTGGCCGGACGTGATCCGCGCGTATCGCGGCCTGATCGACGATCCCGGGGCGGATCAGACGAACATCGGCTTGTACCGCTACCGGCTGGCGGTCGCCGGCGATCGCACCGGTGATGCACCGCTGGCACTGCAGGCACTCGCGCCGCTCGTCGAGGGGCTGTCCTCCGACGCGAGTCGCGGTGCCGCCGACGCCGCGCGTGGGATGGCACCCGAGCTTCGCGGTCAGGCACTGCGCCTCTACGCGGATCTCGCCGAACGCGCGGGCCAGCTCGCAAGCGCCGCGACCGCGCTCGAGGGCTTCGCCGGTGTCGCGTCCGACTCGACGCCCACCTCGCGCGCCGACGCGATGTACCGCGCGGGCGAGCTATTCCGGCGCGCCGACCGCGGTGACGATGCGGTGCGCTGTCTCGAAGCTGCGCTGCGGATCTCGGATACGCACCTGCCCGCCCTCGACGCGCTCGAGCACTCGTGGCGCGAGCGTGGCGACATCGAGCGCGTCAGCGTGATCCTCGGCCGCAAGGTCGCCGCGACCGCGCGTCACCCGCAACGTCAGAAGCCGCTGCTGTCGCGCCTCGGTGATCTGCAGGATCAACTGGGGCGCCCCGACGTTGCGCTGGCCACCCATCAACGCGCGCTCGAGATCGATCAGTCGTGGCGTCCGTCGCTGCGCTACGTGACCGCGCACCTGCGCACGACCGGCGCGGTCGTCGCCGCGGCCGGTGGGTTTGCGCAGCTGTGCGGCGAGCTGGCCAGCGATTCGGCCATCGATCCCGCGCTCGTGAGCCGCGATCGCCAGCTCGCCGCGCAGGCGCTGTCACAGGTCATTGCCGCGCTCGACGACGCCCAGGTCGAGGCGGTGCGCTCGCTCGCACAGCCCGCGCTCGAGCGTGCTGCGCGCGATCCCATCAGCGACGTGGCCGCCGGCCTGTCGCGCCTGCGCGGTGAGCCGACCGCACGCACCGCGGAACAGAGCGAGGAGAACACGCCGAGCGGCCGGCACAAAGATGCTCCAGCCGGCGCGCTGTCGCTGCGCGATGCCGCCCGACGATCGCGGGCCGCAGGAAAGCTGCAAGACGCGTTCGCCTCGCTCGAGGCCGCCAACCACGTCGCGCCCGGCAACGTCGAGCTGCTGCGCGAGCTCGTGGAGCTGGCACAGGAGCTCGAAGATCATCACGCGACAGCGGAGCACCTGCGCTCGCTCGCTGCGGCGCAGACCGGTGCGCGCAAAGGCGAGTCGCTGCTCGCACTCGCCGACATCTATTACGACAAGCTCGAGGACGAGAGCGGCGGTCGCGCGGCGATGCGCGAGGCGGCCGAGGCATTTGGATCGGGCGCTCGGCGCGACGCGACGCTGCGTATGCTCGCCTCCGAGGCGGCCTCTCACCTCGCGTGGGATGTCGCCGTCGAGGCAATGCAGCAGATCGATCTCGCGCGCCGCAGCGGCGCCGATCACGTGCTGCTCGCGACCGCTCTCGTGCGCGCGGGCAAGCCTGGCGAGGCCGTGCGCGTGATCGAGGGCGCGACCACCTCTGGCAAGTTCGACGACGGTGGTCTCCTGCTCAAGTCTCTCGAGGCCGAGGTCCTCCGTCGCGCGCGCTACAGCGAGGATGGCAAGTCCTTCGGGGGCGACACGGTCCAGGCGTCCGACGCGGTCGAGATGTGGCACTCGATCGGCAGCGCCGTCGGTGTGCCGTCGCTCGCGCAACGCACGCCCGCCGAGGCCGTGAACCTGCGCACGCGGCTGCTCGCCGATCTGCAGAGCTCACCCGAGGATCCAGAGACGCTGCAGAAGGTCCTCACACTCCTGGAGCCCAACGAGCCCGACCTGCGGCGCGAGATCCTCGAGCACGTGGCCAAGGACGGCGGCGGCCGCGTGCAGGCGATCGCGTGTCACGAGCTCGCGCTGATCGCGCGCAGCCAGGCTCGCGATCCGTTACGCGCTGCCGGACTGTGGCAAAAGGCGCACCGCGTCGACCCGAGCTACACGCCGGTGTGGATGCCGCTCGCCGATGCACTGGTCGCGAGCGACGAGCTCGACCTCGCACGCGAGCTCTACGAGCAAATCTCCGAATCGCCCACCTTCGACGAGAGCAAGCGCACGTGGGCCCGCGAGCGCGCAGAGGCCCTCGGTCATGACGATGCCGTGGTCTCGGGCGAGATCAGCGGCAAGCCCCAAGCGCCTGCGCTGATGCCCGGCAGGTCCCTGGAGCACGCACGCGAGCTTGCCGAGTCCGAGAAGTGGCGGGACGCGATCGAGATGGCCGAGCACGTCGCGCTGACGGCGCCCGCCGATACCGAGGCGCTCGAGCTGCTCGAGATCCTCTACTTCGAATCCGGCGATGTCACCGCAGCGTCCGAGGCGATCGGCCGCCAGCTGGTGCTCAGCGATGATCCAGACCTGCGCGCGGCGCTGTGGCGTCGCCGCGCCAAGCTCTATCGCGACTCGCTAGGTCGCGACGCGGAGGCCTACCGGTGCCTCAAGGAAGCGCACGCCTGTGCGCCCGCCGATCCGGAGATCGCGTATCAGCTGCGGACGGCGGCGATGGTGCGCGGCGAGTGGGCGCTCGTCGCGTCGCTGCTCTATCGCGAGATCGCCGCTGCGGCGACGCCCCGCGATCGCGGTGCGCTGCATCTCGAGCTCGCGCTGATCTTCATGGAGAAGCTCGACGACCCGTCGCAGGCGCAGGTCAACTTCGAGCAAGCGCTCGCGTTCGACCCGACCATTCCCGCCGCGAAGGCGCCACTCGCCCAGCGCTACGAAGCGACCGGCCGCCACGCCGACGCCGCGCGGTTGTTCAACGAGGCGGCAGGCAGCGCACGTGCTGGCGACCGCCCCACCCTGCTCACCGCGGCTGCGCGCAACCGCAGCGCCGCGAATGCCATGGGCAATCACGGTCAGCTCGCCGCACAGCTCGAGCGTGCCGAGGCTGGCGGCGACAACGACGCCGTCGTCGATCTCGCCCATCAGCTGTGGCGCGCAGAGCCTGGCCATCCGGTCGCGTTCCGCGCACTCGCGAACGTTCACCGCGCGTCGGGTGATCTCACCCCGCTCACCGAGCTGGCCACGATCCGCGCGAATCGCGCGAACGATGCACGCGACCGCTCGGCAGCGTGGCTCGAGGTCGCACGGCTCGCAGACGAGCTGGGCAAGCACGGCGAAGCCGCGCGTGCCTATGACCTCGCGCTCGTCGAGGAACCGGGTAACGTGGGCGCGCTCGACGCCCGCGGAGCGCTGGCGTTCAAGCTCGGCGACTGGAACACCGCCGACCTCATCTATCGCGATCTCGCCGCCGGTGACAGCGTGCTCGGCGCCGACGACCTCGCCCTGCGCCGTTCGGTGATCGCCGAGCAGCTCGGCCGTCACGAGGAGGCGCTCGAGCTCGTCAAGCAGGCGGCCACACTCGCACCAGGCCGCTACGACGTGATGATGCGGGTGCAGCACCTCGCCACTGCGACCGGAGACCTTCGCACCGCGATCGGGGCTGCGCGCGCCGTGCTCGACCTCATCCCGCTCGCCGACGACGAAAGCACGCTACGCACGCGGCACTCGCTCGTCGATCTCTACCGGCTCGTCGGCGAGTTCGACGAGGCGATCAGTCAGCTCGAATACATCGTCAAGGATCACCCGCATCACCCGCCGTCGATCGAGCTGACCGCGGACATGTACATCGCCAAGGGCGACTGGAAGACGGCGACTCGTTACCTCTACCAGCTCGTCCCGCTCGCGCCGACCCCACACGAGCGTGCCGAGCGTCTGTACCGGCTCGGCGAGGCGATCCTGGTCCACCTCGGTGACATCGATCGCGCAGACGACGTGTTCCTGCGCGCGTCGGATCTCAATCCCTCACACGTGCCCACGCTGCGCCGCCTGCTCGACGTGTACTGGCGTGCCGATGATCCGGGCGCACTCGTCGAGGTCGCGTCCGAGCTGGCCACTTCCGGCGCACTGACCGCCGGTCCCATCGCGGGCAGCTCCCTCGCGCAGGCCCTCGTCGCCGCAGCGCTCGTCGGCGAGACCGATCTTGCACGCCAGCTCGTCGAGGCGCTCGGAGAAGACGCGCCGCCGCGCATCGCCGCCGCGCTCGCCGAGCTCGCGACTCGATCGGGCCGCTTCGAGCTCAAGGGGGCCGGCACCGCGGTGGCCGAGCTCGCACGTCGTGGCCTGCTCGATCTGCACAAGCTCCGTGCCGCAGCGTCGGGCACGCCGGTCGAGAGTGTGCTCGCGAGCAGCGGCTCCTGAGCCACCGCGATTTCCTGCGCCAGCTGCGAGTTTGTCGCGCAGCCCTCGAAGGTTCATCGACGCCAAGTGTGTGATCTCGCGCGGCGGGCACCCGTTGCCCGATCGCACGGGTAAGTTCCCCTGCAATTACGGCCTAGGAGCGATCCACTGTGTCGGATGCGCTCTCTTGCTACCTGCCCGAACGGTGACCACATTGCTAGACCCAGGCAACGGCATGTCGCCGTTCCTGGGGTCCTGGGGGAGCTCTTTGATGACACAACGACTTATCGCGGGTGGCCTGCTGCTGATCGCGGCTTGCACAAGTAGCGTCAGCAAGGGCGACACCGGGAACATCGAAGCTGGGCCCGGCGGCGACACCTCGAACCCCGCGACGCGTAGCTCGCCCATCGAGAAATTCAAGACGGCCTGTGGTGACGGCGGCCTCGCCTCCGACGGCATGGCCCGCGCGGCGTACATGCAGGACGTGACCAGCAGCTCCGCCGTCGTCGGCTGGGTGACCAGCTCGCAAGGCGCGCAGCGCGTGGCGTTCTCACGACCTGACGAGACGCACGTGATGGACGCGGTCGGGGACACCGACCCCAACGCGATGCGCGCCTCGAACGACGAGCACCAGATGTGGTCGACGGCTGCGGGCCTCGAGCCGAACACGATCTATTGCTACGGCATCGACGGCAACCTGCCGATGTCCGCGCGGGCAGGCTTTCGCACGGCACCCGCGGCCGACAGCAAGGAGCCCGTGCGCTTCCTCGCGTTTGGTGACTCTGGAACCGGGCTGGCCGACCAGTACATGCTGCTCGATCAAATGCACACGGTGGACTACGACCTGATCATCCACACCGGCGACATCGCCTACGACAACGGCACGATCCTCGAGTTCGAGACCAACGTGTTCGGTGTCTACGACGAGCTGTTCCGCTCGATCCCGTTCTTCCCGGCGCCGGGCAACCACGAATACAACACCGTCCACAACGCGGCCCCGTTCCTCTCCGTGTTCAAGCTGCCGGGCAACACGGGCAAGACCTGGTACTCGTTTGACTGGGGGCCGGTCCACTTCGCGTCGCTCGACACCGAGGCGGACTACGCAACGCAGGCCGCATGGCTCGATGCGGATCTGGCCGCATCGACCAAGGACTGGAAGATCGTCTATCTGCACCGCCCGCTGTACTCGTCGGGCGATCACGGCTCCGACATGGGCCTGCGCGGCAAGCTCGAGCCCGTGCTCAAGCGTCATGGCGTGCAGCTCGTGCTCGCGGGTCACGACCACAACTACGAGCGCATCCTTCCTCAGGGCGGCGTGAACTACGTGGTTACCGGTGGCGGCGGCAAGGCCACCCGCCCGGTCGGCGCGTCCACATTCACCGCCTTCAGCACGTCGACGATTCACTTCGTCTACGGCGAGGTGGTCGGCGATGTGCTGACGCTCCACGCGATCGACGCGACCGGTAAAGAGTTCGATTCGCTCGTCATCAACCGCTAAATCCCGATCGAGGGTCAGGCGAAGCCCGAGCCCCGCCGTGCGGGGCTTGCCGCATACGTAACGGTGATTACGTTGCGGTGGTCATGAAGATCGACCAGCTCACCATCAAGGCCCGCGAAGCCCTCGCGACGTCTCGCGAAGTTGCCATGGCGAGGCACCACGCCGAGATCGGGCCGGAGCACCTCATGGTGGCTCTGCTCGATCAGGACGGCGGCGTCGTCCCACGCATCCTGACCAAGCTCGGCGTGGATCCTCAGGTCATCAAGACCGACCTGGAGCGTGCACTCGAGAAGAGCCCGCGCATCCATGGCTCCGCCCTCGACGTCGACTTCGGTCGCACGCTCAAGGACGTGTGGGGGGCGGCGGCCAAGCAGGCCGACGAGATGAAGGACGAGTACATCTCGAGCGAGCACTTCCTGATCGCGCTCGCCGCCAGCAAGAGCCCCACGGGCGATGCGCTGCGTAGCCACGCTGCGACCAAGGAAGCGATCCTCGGCGCGCTCGTCGAGGTCCGCGGCAACCAGCGCGTGACCGACGACGATCCCGAGGCCAAGTACGAGGCGCTCGACCGGTACTGCCGCGACCTCACCAAGCTCGCGAACGACGGCAAGCTCGATCCCGTGATCGGTCGCGACGAAGAGATTCGCCGCACGATCCAGATCCTCAGCCGGCGCACCAAGAACAATCCCGTGCTCGTCGGCGAGGCTGGCGTTGGCAAGACGGCCGTCGTCGAGGGAATCGCTCAGCGCATCGGGCGCGGCGATGTTCCCGAGTCGCTGCGCGACAAGAAGCTGCTGTCGCTCGATCTCGGCGCGCTGATCGCAGGCGCGAAGTATCGCGGCGAGTTCGAGGAGCGCCTCAAGGCGGTGCTCAAGGAGATCTCGTCCGCCAACGGCAAGGTCATCCTGTTCATCGACGAGCTCCACACGCTCGTCGGCGCGGGGGCGGCCGAGGGTGCCGCGGATGCCGCGAACCTCTTGAAGCCCGCCCTGTCCCGCGGCGAGCTGCGCTGCATCGGCGCGACGACGCTCGACGAGTATCGCAAGCACATCGAGAAGGACAAGGCACTCGAGCGCCGGTTCCAGCCGGTGATGATCGAGGAGCCGAACCTCGACGACACGATTGCGATCCTCCGCGGCCTCAAGGAGAAGTACGAGGTCCACCACGGAATTCGCATCCGCGATGCCGCGCTGGTCTCGGCCGCGAAGCTGTCGCATCGCTACATCCCGGCGCGCCAGCTGCCGGACAAGGCGATCGATCTCGTCGACGAGGCCGCGTCGCGGCTCAAGATGGAGATCGAATCGACGCCCACGCCGATCGACGTGCTCGAGCGCCGCATCATGACGCTCGAGGTCGAGCGCGCGGCTCTCGAGCGCGAACAGAAGGACGACAAGCGAGCGCGCCAGCGCCTGCCCGAAGTCGAGCGCGAGATCGCCAACCTCAAGGAGCAGAGCTCCGCGATGAAGGCGCGCTGGCAGCACGAGCGCGACACGATCAAGGGACTGCGCGACAGCAAGGCCAAGCTCGACGAGCTCAAGACCGAGGCCGATCGCCTGCAGCGTACCGGCGACTTCGCACGCGCCAGCGAGCTGCGCTTCGGTACGATCCCGCAGCTCGAAGAAGTGATCGCGAAGGAGACCACGCAGGTCGAGGAGCTCCGCAAGGCAGGCAGCTTCCTGCGCGAGGAAGTCACCGAGGACGACATCGCCGCGGTCGTCGCGAAGTGGACCGGCATTCCCGTCGAGAAGATGCTCGAGGGGGACGTCGAGCGGCTCACCAAGATGGAGGACCGCCTGCGCCTGCGCGTGATCGGTCAGGAGGAAGCGGTGTCCGCCGTCGCCGCCGCGGTGCGCCGCGCGCGTGCGGGGCTCAAGGATCCGAACCGTCCGATCGGCAGCTTTTTGTTCATGGGCCCGACCGGCGTCGGCAAGACCGAGCTCGCGCGAGCACTCGCCGAGTTCCTGTTCGATGATGACCACGCGATGGTCCGCATCGACATGTCCGAGTACCAGGAGAAGCACTCGGTGTCCCGGCTCGTCGGCGCGCCTCCGGGCTACGTCGGCTACGACCAGGGCGGTCAGCTCACGGAGGCGGTCCGCCGCCACCCGTACTCGGTCGTCCTCCTCGACGAGATGGAGAAGGCACATGCCGACGTGTGGAGCATCTTGCTCCAGGTGCTCGACGACGGCCGCCTCACCGACGGTCAGGGCCGCACGGTCGACTTCCGCAACACGGTCGTCATCATGACGACGAATGCGACGGATCTGAAGGCGACGTTCCGGCCCGAGTTCATCAACCGCATCGACGAGATCATCGAGTTCGCATCGCTCGGCAAGACGGAGCTCGCCGAGATCATCAAGATCCAGGTCAAGCGGTTCGAGAAGCTGCTCGCCGAGCGGCAGATCGCGCTTCACCTCAGCGACCAGGCAGTCGCACGCGTCGCGGAAGCCGGTTACGATCCGATTTATGGTGCACGTCCGTTGAAGCGTGCCCTGCAGAAACTCGTGATCGATCCACTCGCCACTCGTTTGCTGACCGGCGAATTCCAGCCGGGCGATAGCATCGAGGCGGATGCGGAAGGCGATGCGATCGTGTTCCACAAAGCTGTGAAGGGAGTAGCCGCCTGACCATGCCTTCGCAGATCGATTTCGATCCGAACGTCGACTACTACAAGCAGCTCGGCGTCTCCGAGAAGTCGTCCGCCGACGACATCAAGAAGGCGTATCGCAAGCTCGCCAAGGCGAATCACCCCGATTCGACCGGTGGCGACAAGTCGAAGGAGAAGCGCTTCAAGG
Source organism: Haliangiales bacterium (assembly GCA_038322185.1). Taxonomy (GTDB): domain Bacteria; phylum Myxococcota_A; class Polyangia; order Haliangiales; family Haliangiaceae; genus JABFXX01. Next base: position 11,120 of record JBBQFU010000054.1, on the reverse strand, counting down.
AGATCTCGAACGCCTATGAGGTGCTCGGCGACGACAAGAAGCGCAAGCAGTACGACTCGATTCGCTCCGGTGGGTTTCGGCCTGACATCGGTGGTGGCTTCACCTACCAGACAAGCGGCGGCAGCGGCCCGGGCCCGAGCGTGTTCGATCTCGGCGATCTGTTCAGTCAGTTTTTCAGTAGCAGTGGGGCGGCGCAACCGCGCGGCGGCGGTGGTGGACGTGTGCGCGTAGAGCACGGCGACATCGGTGGCGGCGCGCGTCAACGCCAGCAGGCAGACGACGCGGAATTCGTGCAGCAGGTGAAGGCGTCGGACGGTACCTACCTGCGTGTGGAGGGTGCAGACGTGCACTCGGACGTCCGGATCTCGTTCGATCGCGCGATTCTCGGGACGGTCGCGACCGTCGCGACGCTGGACGGCAAGGCCGAGGTCAAAGTGCCGCCGGGCACAGCGAGCGGCAAGCGGCTTCGTCTGCGCGGCAAGGGCGTGCCGGGGCGCTCCGGACAGCCTGGTGACCACTACATCACGGTGCAGATCGACGTTCCGAAAGACCTCGAGGAGGACGACAAGAAACTCCTTATTTCATTGGTCCAGAAGCTGCGCAAACACGAGCGAAATGACTGAGATTAGGTAAACTGCAGAAATCGCCGATGAGTAAGCACACCGAGACTGCCGGCCAGTACCCCGTCATTCCGCTCCGCACCGAGGTCCAGCTTCCGGGCCATGTGGGGCCACTCGAAATCGGTCGTGAAGCCTCCGTCCGGGCGATCGAAGCTGCCACCCGCGATGACAATCTGATCGTCATCATCCCGCAGAAGAATCCTGCGGTGCGCGACCCCGGCCAGCGCGACCTCCACGAGGTTGGCGTGCGGGCGGAGATCGTCCAGGTCGTCAAGCACTCTCCCGGCCGCTTCACCTGCGTGATGCGCTTCCTCGAGCGCGTCCATATCGACGCGCTGGTCGCGACCGAGCCGTTCCTCGTCGCGTCCGTGTCGCCGCTGCAGGCCACCTCGACCGCCGTCGCCGATGCGCTGCTCGCCACGACCACCAAGGTTCGTGACTACCTCGTTGCCGTCGTGACCGACGCACAGTCGCGCGAGCACAAGGACAAGGAAGGCAAGGAGCCGCGTGGCGAGCTCACGCGCGCCCAGGTCCAGGCGATTACCGATCCGGACAAGCTCGTCGATGCGGCCGTGCCGTACCTCGAGCTCGAGCGCGACGACCTCACCCAGCTGCTGGTCGAGACCGATACCAAGAAGCGCCTCGAGCGCATCATCCCGTCGCTCGAGCGCCAGGCCACCGTGCTTCGCCTCAAGGCGGACATCGGCGCCGAGCTCGAAGGCGAATCGAGCCGCACCCATCGCGAGCGCGTGCTGCGCGATCGCATGCGTCAGATCCAGGAAGAGCTCGGCGAGCAGGACGACAACGCCGAGATCGACGAGCTTCGCAAGAAGATCGAAGACAGCAAGATGAGCGACGAGATTCGCGTCGTCGCGAAGAAGCAGATCTCGCGCATGAGCCAGATGGCGTCGAGCTCGCCCGAGTACAACATCGCGCGCACCTACGTCGAGAACCTGCTCGAGATCCCGTTCAACGTGTTCACCGAGGATCGCTTCGATGTCTCGGCCGCACGCGCGATCCTCGAGGCGGAGCACTCCGGCCTCGAGAAGGTGAAGCGCCGCATCCTCGAGTTCTTGGCGGTGCGCAAGCTCGCGCCGAACAAGCACGGGCCCATTCTTCTGCTGGTGGGGCCGCCCGGCGTCGGCAAGACGTCACTCGGCCGCTCGGTCGCGAGCGCGCTCGGCCGCAAGTACGTCCGCATCTCGCTCGGCGGCGTGCGCGACGAGGCCGAGGTTCGCGGCCACCGCCGCACCTATATCGGCGCCCTCCCCGGCCGAATCGTCTCGGGCCTCAAGAAGGCCGGCTCGATGAACCCGGTCTTCGTGCTCGACGAGATCGACAAGCTCGCAGCCGACATGCGTGGCGATCCCGCCGCCGCGATGCTCGAGGTCCTCGACCCCGAGCAGAACAAGGACTTCGTCGATCACTACGTCGAGGTGCCGGTCGACCTGTCGAAGGTCATGTTCATCTGCACCGCGAACCAGCTCGACACGATCAGCCAGCCGCTCCTCGATCGTATGGAGACGGTCGAGCTGACCGGTTACACGACCGTCGAGAAGCTCGCGATCGCGAAGAACCACCTCCTCCCCAAGCAGCTCGGCGAGCACGGCATCACCACGGAGCAGATGCAGCTCGACGACGACGCACTCGAAGAGGTCATTCACAGCTACACGCGTGAAGCGGGCGTGCGTAACCTCGAGCGCGAGCTCGCGGCGATCTGCCGTGGCATCGCGGTCAAGGTCGCCGAGGGGACCACGGGCGTACACGTCACCAAGGAGATGCTCAGTGATCTCCTCGGTCCGGTACGCCACGTGTCGGACACCGCGGAGCGCAGCCCCGAGGTTGGGGTCATCGCCGGTCTCGCGTGGACGCCCGTCGGTGGCGACATCCTGTTCATCGAGGCCCGCATCTATCCCGGCAAGGGCGAGGTTCGCCTGACCGGTCAGATGGGCGACGTCATGAAGGAGAGCGCGACGGCAGCCGTGTCGTGGATGCGGTCCAACGCAGTCCGCCTTGGCATCGACCCCGAGCGCATCGCGAACCACGACCTCCACATCCACCTGCCGCAGGGTGCGATCAAGAAGGACGGCCCGTCCGCCGGCGTCGCGCTCACCTGCGCGGTCGTCTCGGTGTTCACGAAGCGGCCCATCCGCAACGACATCGCCATCACCGGCGAGATCGATCTGCGTGGTCACGCGCTGCCGATCGGTGGCGTGAAGGAGAAGGTCCTCGCCGCGCACCGCGCCGGCATGAAGATCGTGTTCCTGCCGGAGCGCAATCAAAAGGACACGCTCGAGATCCCCGAGGAGATCCGGAAGCAGCTCGATCTTCGCTTCATGAAGAAGATCGACGACGCGCTCGAGGTCGCGCTCGGTCCGGTGCCGCCGCCGAGCGAGCCCGAGCCCGCGATTCCGCCGCCGACCGCCCCGAGCCGTGGCTCGATGGGCGATCGCCTGCCGAGCTAGTCGGGACGCGCCGAGTAGATCAGCTCGAACCAGTCGAGCGCGGTCGGCACATCACCGTCCGTGGTGATCGCGACGGCGTACTGCGAGAACGGCCGCGCGGTCACCGCCGGGACGCTGCCGTTCACGACGTCGGTCCAAGGCTCGCTCGCACACGCAGCAGCATCGTCGCAGCTGCGCATCTGCACGGTCGCGGTCGAGCCCTGGCGCAGCTGCCAGCTCGCCGCGCCGTAGCCGACGACATTGCCGAGCGCGCGGACGGCCGACTCGTAGCGGACAGCGGTCGGAAACGGTGCCACGCCGCCGCGACCGACGACGGTGACCGCCGCGCCGGTGAGGTTGCCCGTCATCGCGTCGACCGTGTTGTCGCCAGCGACGAAGATCCAGCTCGTGCCGTAGCTCGCGACGCTGACCGTGGTGTGGTCGTTGTAGAGCCCGGTACCGGTTGCGGACCCAGCCGCCAGGAGCGTGATGTTGGCGCCCACGGGCGGGTCGAGCACGATCGAGACCTGTGCCGGGACCGGATGCTCGATCACGTAGCCAGCCTCGATCAGCTCCGGCACGAATCCGAATGGCGGCTGCAGAAACACCGAGCGGGCGGCGGTCGCCCCGTCGGGAATCGCGAGCACGGCGGTGCTACTGCCGCCGAGCCAGCGCTTGCTGCGTCCCATGACCGGCCGGATGTGGTCGATCGGAATCGGCTGCCCCGCCCACACCGGTCCGGACTCGACGGTCACGCTCAATTGCCCGGGCGTCGTATCGTCTTCTTTGGTGACGTCGGTGACCACGTCATGCCAGCCGGCTACCAGATGGATCGGCGCCGTCGTCGAGGTCGTGGTCGCCGACGTCGCGAAGTTGTTCGCCACCTCCATGCCGTCGATCCACATGCGGTGGCCATGGAACGACACGATGCGAAACGCGTAGTCGCCTTCGGTCTCGATCAGCACCTGATTCGACCAGCGTAGCGACCAGCCGAGCGTGCCGATCTCGAAGCCAAACGGATCGGCGGCGAGCGGGCGATCGACGAGCGGCTGGGTGTCGTGTGCCGTCGCGACGTATGCGAGCAAGGCAGGCTCGTTGAACGCGTCGACGAGGTAGCCCTGCAGATCGTCGACGGCGACCCGCAGGTTCTCGGTATCGACATTCCGGAACATGCCCTGCAATACCGGCGAGTCGACCTCGAGCTCGAAGCTCATCAGCTGCGCGACGTCTGCGAAGGCGGCGCGGAATCGGTACCACCCGACCGTGCTCGCCATGTAGCTCACGATCGAGCCCACGTTGGTGTCGTCGGTGATTCGCTCGTAGTCACCACCTGGTGCCGCCAGCTCGATGAACCCTTTGTCGTTGGCGCGAAGCGACAAGCGCCACAGCCCCATCGCGTCGAGATAGAGCTCGCCCTCGATGAGCACCGTCACGTTGTCACCCGATGCGAGGCCAAGACCGGGCGGAATCTCGTCGGAGTAGTCGATCGACAGGTCGGTCGAAAACGCGCGGCCCGTGATCGTGCCCGTGCTCGCGGTCGCCCACGTCGCGGTGGCGACGTCGCCGATCGTATCGCTCGCGATCGCGGACAACCGCACGCGGCTGGTGAGGTACGGAGTCGGCGCCACGAAGCCCGCCGCTTCGACCACGCCGTTCGCGAGCACGGCGCCCGGCTGTGCGAAATCCTCGGCGGTGTCGTCGCGCCACGTCACGAGCTCGGTCGGTGCCATGCAGATCTGCGTGAGATCGTCGCACTGCTGCCCGCGCGGACAGTCGCCGGCGGCCGAGCACGGCACCCCGAGCTTCACGCTCGGGTCATAACAGCTTGCCCATAGGAGCAGCGCCGCGACGGCTCTGAGGGGCACCCGAGAATGATACCCGACACACGCGGCCCCGAGCCATTGCAACGGTCACGCAGGGCTGGGTACGTTGTGCGCGGAGGTTCCCGAATTCGTTGTGTTGTGGGGTTGATTCTATTGTGTGTTGCGAGCCCTGCGCTCGCTGGTGGCAAGCTCCCTCTGGCAGCGCAAGCGGACCCGCCCCGCTACATCGACGAGTCGTCGTTGTGGTTCGAGGCCGGTCTCAGCAGCGATGGCGGGTTCTTCGTCCGGTCGCACTTCGAGATGGTGAACGGCTTCAGCAAGGATCGCTGCTCGTCAAGCGCGGCGGCAAGGTGCTGAACACCATCGAGTGCAGCATCAGCCGCAGTAAGTGGGACAACGAAGTGCTCGCGTACGTCGAGTGCAACGGCTTCAAGATGAAGCCGATCAAGGCCGCCGGCCCGATCGAAGCCGACCTTGTCTACGAGGACGACAGCAACGACAAGCAGTACCTCCTGCGTACGATCAAGGTGAACGTCAAAGCCTGGGACAAAAGCACGTTCCAGGTCGAACCGGATGACGTGCTCGCGCTCGCGCACATCGCGCCCAGGCCGGAGCAGACCGGACACAGCCCGCGGATCCGGTTCTGGATCGCAAACCGGGCGAACATCAAGTCGACGCTGCGCTGCACGGTCGACGGCAAGCCGATCAGGTCGATCGAAGGCACCCTCCAGGCGAACGACTCGGTCGAGGCGGTCCTCATCAGCGGCAAGGCACGAAATACGTGGACCTGGTCGCTCGCGCAGTTCGACCCGATCGGCTGGTACTACGTCGGCACCGGCGCGGGCAGCGACATCGTCTACAACACCGACCACCCGGGCAACTGGGACTGTCAGCTACGAAGCAACGGCGTGACGCTTCGCGAGCTCAAGTTCACCGTGAACAAGAAGGGTGACGTCGTGTCCGCGCCGTTGCAGCAGGCCAAGGACGCGCCACTCCTGCCGCCCCGGTGGGCACTGATCGAGATGAAGATTCCGAAGGACACCGGCCTCGACAAGCGAATCAAGCCTGCCGCACTCAAGGCGAGCCGCGGATTCGGCCTGCCGTGGCCCGCACATGACAGCGTCAAGGCGATTCACGCTGCGCTGCCGCCCGCGTACGAGAACGTGAATCCCGTCGCGCCGAAGCGCAAGAGCAAGTTCATCGTCGGTCTCGAGGCGACCCCGCCGCGCTTCATCGATGAGTCGAGGACCGTCGTGCGACTGAGTCGCCAGATGAACGGCTATGCATTTCACGTCGACGCGCGTCCGGTCGGAACGGGCGATGCGGCCTCGAGTGTGTATCGGGTCGACTGGAAGCAAGGCGGAAAGGTCATCGCGAGCCAGAAGTGCAGCGGCAGTGCGCACCTCGAATGCGACTATCGCAGCGATAAGCCCCTCTCGACCAAGGGCGCGCACGAGGCGCAGCTGATCCAGTACGACGACGATGACGGCAACGAATACCTGCTGCGCTCGTACAAGGTGAATGTCGTCAAGTTCACGAGCGTGGGCGATGCGGTGTGGCCGATCGTGCCCGACGATCTGCTCGCAACCGCGTGGGCGAGTCAGTACGAGACCACGACGGCCTTCCACTTCTGGGTCGGTCACGAGGACATCAGCCCCGTGCTGCGCTGCACCGTCGACGGCAAGAAGCTGCCCGACATCACGACGAGCACGCAGTCGAGCGATCCGTCGATCAAGGCCGAGGTCCGCACGAAGAAGGGCGACACGGTCGTGTACGTCTGGCACTCGGTCGGCGCAGAGGTAAGGATCGCTCCGGGACCGCTGCCGAAGAAGGCGACGAAGACGGACGATCACGTCGCGTACCTCGCGCATTACCCAGGCGCGTGGGACTGCAGCGTGAGGCACAAGGGCAAGCAGATCCGCCAGCTCCTGTTCACGGTGTCCAAGGATGGCTACATCCAGGCGGACCCGGACCAGCCGGGCCCGACCGCGGACGGCGTCGTGCCGATCGCGCTGCGGTTCGGTAAGGACAACCTCGACACGCGCGTGCGCCCGGACGCGATGAAGAAGAGCCGCGGCTTCGGTCTGCCGTGGCCCAAGCCGCCGGTCGCGAAGTTCCCGCCGGCGAGCGGCCTGCCCGATCCGAAGTGATCAGCTCGCCGGGACGAGCTTGAAGATCGCGCCGGTGAGCTCGACGATGTAGAGCTCCCCGTCGTGATCGACGCCAAACGAGCTGATCTGGGTGAGGTCGCCTTGCTTGTCGAGCGAGGCCTTCCAGTCCCAGTGGTCGCGCACGGCGCCGCTGGTCCACGCGAAGCTTCGAAACAGCCCGGTGCAGTAGTCGGCGTAGAAGTAGCGACCGGTCAGCTGCGGCAGCGCCTTGCCGCGATACACGCGACCGCCGGTGATCGAGCAGCCCTGCTCGTGCGGGTACTCGGCGACCGGCAGCGTGAGCCCTGACTTGTCGCACGATGCCTTATTGGCGCCGGTCTCGGGATCGAAGCAGTGCGAGCCCTCGACGATGTTCCAGCCGAAGTTGTGCCGCTTGGTGTCGGTGTGATCGATCGCGTAGACGTACTCCCACAAGTTCTGCCCGACGTCGCCGATGAACAGATCTCCATTCGCGCTGTCGAACGCGAACCGCCACGGGTTGCGTAGGCCCATGTGCACGATCTCGGGCATCGGCTTCGCGACATCGACATCGAAGCGAAGCAGCTTGCCAAGCAGTGCCTTCTGGTTCTGTCCGTTGTTCTGCGGATCGTTGGCCGCACCGCCATCGCCCATGCCCGTGTAGAGCTTGCCGTCGGGACCGAACTCGACGTGACCACCGTTGTGGTTCGAGTACGGCTGCTCGATCAATGCGATCTCGCGCTTGGTCGAGACATCGACCGCGTCGGGATTGCTGCCGACCGTGTACTCGACGATGTGCGTGTGCTTGTCGCGCGTCGTGTAGTTGACGTAGAGCTTTTTGTTCGTCGCGAACTTCGGATGGAACGCGAGACCGAGCAGGCCTTGCTCGTTGCCGGTCGACACGCCCGCGATCGTGAGAAACGGAGCGGCGCTCAGCGTTCCGTTCTCGATCACGCGCACCGTTCCTTTGTGTTGCTCGAGGATGAACAACCGTCGACGAGCGTCATTCGGCGCGACCGTCAGCAACACCGGGCGTGCGAGCCCGTGCGCGACCTCCGCGAGCTTGACGGTCTTCACGACCTCGGCCGGAACCGTGACCAACTTGTCAGAGCCGGCGGTCGGCTCGCCGGTTTGCGCCGCGGATCCGACGGGTTGCACCATGGGACGCGCCGGCTGGCGGTCGGGGACGCGACCCTCACCTCCGCAAGCGGCGACGACGACGAGGACGACAGCGAGACGGGAGCTCACGGGGTGAAGTCGTGCCATGGGCCGCGGATGTTAGCGATGGCTCGATGTATTTATGGCTGCTGCGGAAGCCGGCCGCGGTGCGGATCCGCCGGCTACTCCAGCAGCCACCCGCTTGCACACCAAGTGCAACCCTTGAGATCGAGAGCCATTGACTCCGGCGGGTTGACTGCCGTTCCTGGCACAGGAGGTGCTGTAGGTTGCGCCACAGCAGGAGTCGTAGCCATGCAGGTCAACGCGCATATCGCTCGCAAGAACACGTCGGTCCCCGCCCGTCCGAACACGGGCGATCTCGCCGCGTACTTCGAGTCCAAGAAGGGCGACGTCCTCGAGGACGGGCTCACCGAGGTCACCTTCGGCGAGTACCTCGTCGACCAGGGCGTGCTCGATCGCTTTCAGCTGTTTCGTGCGCTGCAGATGCAGGATCGCCTTCCCGGCGTCCGCCTCGGCGAGTGCGCCGCTGCGCTTGGTTACGCACCGATCACAGCGATCGAGCGCCTGTACGAGCGCTTCCAGCAGCTCAGCACTGTCTCGGTCGGCTAGCGCGTAGTCAGTTCGAGACTTCGAAGATCGCGGCGATCGAGATCGCGACGCCGGGCAACCGAGCGGAGTGCAAAGTCTCGCCGACCGCGAACACGCGAATGAGGCCTTCACGCGGGATGATCGAGATCATCTCGTCGCTCCGATCGACGAGCCAGACTTCATCGGCGTAGCGATGCCAGATCCGGACGATCAGCTCCTCGCCCGGCAGCTGGCCCTGGACCACGACGACCGCGAACGCCTGCTTGGCGTCCTTGACGTCGATGTCGTTATAAGCGGCGGAGTCCTCGTCGAAAAAGTACTGGTGCCCCTTCGCGCTGACTTCGAGTGGTGCCGCGACCTGGGCCGAGAGCTCGGCGCGCAGTCGCGTGATGACCTGTGGCTCGATCTCGCGGCCCATCCCCGATCTGTACCACTCACTGACGGATCGGCACACACGCGGCCGCCGGGCACGCGAGGAGCTCATCGCCGCAGTGGCAAATGCCAGGACCGTCACCTGTCCGGCGATCAGCCCATCGCGCGGATCACGGCGTCGGTGTAGCCGGCGGTGTTGGCCTTGCCACCGAGATCGCCGGTGCGGGTCTCGGTATTCGCGAGCGCCGTCTTGATGCCCTTGCGCAGGCGGTCCGCGGCGTCGCGCTGGTCGACGTGATCGAGCAGCAGCGCGGCCGACAGCATGAGACCGGTCGGGTTCGCGATGCCCTTGCCGGCGATGTCGGGTGCGGTGCCGTGGACGGCTTCGAACATCGCGCAGCCACCGTCGCCGATGTTCGCGGCGGGCGCGACACCCAGACCACCGACGAGACCAGCGGTGAGGTCGCTCAGGATGTCGCCGAACAGGTTCATCGTGACGATCATGTCGAAGCGCTCGGGCGAGACCACGAGCTTCATCGCGGTCGCGTCGACGATCATGTCGTCGAACTGGATCTCGGGATAGCTCTTCGCGATCTCCTTGCCGCAGTCGAGGAACAGACCGTTGGTCATCTTGAGGATGTTGGCCTTGTGCACCAGCGTGATCTTCTTGCGGCCCATCCGGCGCGCGTACTCGAACGCGTACTTGATCACGCGCTCGCTGCCGAACTTCGTGATGATGCAGATCGACTCGGCGGCGGTGCGGCGCGGGTCGACGTAGTGCTCGACGCCGGCATACAGATCCTCGGTGTTCTCGCGAACGATCACGAGGTCGACGTCCGTGTAGCGTGACGGCACGCCCTGCAGCGTCTGCACCGGGCGCACGTTCGCGTAGAGATCGAACTGCTGGCGCAGGGTCACGTTGACCGAGCGGTAGCCGCCGCCGCTCGGCGTGGCGAGCGGGCCCTTGAGCGCGAGCTGGTTCTTCTTGATCGAGTCGATCGTCGCCTGCGGCAGCGGATCCTTGTGCTTGTCGACGGCACCCGCACCGGCATCGGCGCGCTCCCATTCGATCTGTCCACCCGCGGCCTCGATGGCTCGAACCGTCGCGGCCGCGATTTCGGGGCCGATGCCATCACCTTCGATCAACGTTGCAATGCGCTTGCTCATACTTTCCTCGGTTCCGGATCGATCTCGATTTGTTCGCCCGTGACGCGCACGGCGTACACGGTCAGACAGGCATCAGATGCCGTGTCATGGCGGCCGGTCTCGGTCGAGAACCGCCAGCCGTGATTGGGGCACACCACGTGACCGCGGGACACGATGCCCTCGGTCAAGTCGCCACCACGATGCACGCACTGGCGTTGCATCGCGAAGTAGCGGTCACCGTCGAGGCCGAGCACCATCTTGGTGTCACCGACCTCGATCGCGATCACATCGCCCGTGCGCACGTCGCCCACCTTGGCGACGACGTGCCAGCTCATTCTGCGACCTTCGTCCACACAGCGAGCTCGCAGCCACCGGGATCGACGAAGTGAAATCGCTTGCCGCCCGGAAACTCGTGGCGCGCGACGATCGTGGCGCCGGCGGCCGTCACCGCGCGCTCGCTGCCGTCGAGGTCGTTCGAGCACAGGATGATCAGCGGGCCGCTCGTGGTCGGCCGCTGTTGCACCAGCCGCAGGCCGCCCGCGAGGCCGGCGCCCTGGATGTCAGCGTACTCGCCGCCCCAGTCCTTGAACGTCCAGCCAAACGCGGCGCCGTAAAAGGCCTTGGCACCCTCGAGGTCCAGCACGGGAATCTCGAAGAAATCGACCAGGTGGTGCCCGGGCATTGGTAGATCTAACCTTCTTCCGTCGTGGGACGGATGCGATTGAGACCCCCGTTCAAACCGTGCGTGCGGATTTCCCGCACACGGCTTACCGGTGGTCGTTCAGAGCGCGACAATTGTGCTTGACCGGGATAGCGGAT
>JBBQFU010000053.1:0-35990 GCA_038322185.1 Haliangiales bacterium | reverse complement strand
GCGCCGACTCCTCGTGATCGCTGGACTCGTGGGTTGTCGACCGGCGGTGACACCGCGAGTCCCAGGTGCTTCGGCGTGCGCGTCGGACCGCGTCGGCCGCGTGACGATCGCGGGTGGTACCGCCGCGGATGTGCCGCAGCTCGCGGTGCTCGAGGGCACGCTCGACGATGCGGCACGCACCGAGCGGGTGCGACTCGCCGCGATCGACGTGCTACACACGCGCGGTTATCCCCGGGCGTACGTCGCGGTCACGCGGCGTGAAGGCTGCGGCGTCGAGCTCGATGTCGCGGTCGTACCGGGGCCACGCTTTCGCATCACGGCGATCGACCTGGTCACGCGCGACGAGTTTCCAGCGGATGCGCTGCGGAGGTGGATCGAGGATGCGCTCGGTACGGTCAACGCGGTCGGTGGCGCGTATGTCGAAGATCGCCTCGTGCGCGCGCTCGCCAGCTTGCAGCAGCGCTATCGCGCGGCGGGCTGGGTCGATGCGGTGATCGACGCGCCCACGGCGGTGTTCGACGAGCGGCGCGGCCGTGTTCGGGTGTCGATCACGATTCGCGCGGGGAGCCGCACATGAAGCGCGCGCTGTACCTCGCGATGCTTGCCGCTGCATGCGGGCACAGCCCTCGTTACCTCGGTGCGCCGCTGCCCGACGCGTGCGAGCGCGGTGATGTCGAGCGCTGCGCCGGCTGGATGGCCGAGCGCGACCTCGTCGCCGGGCAGCTCGATACCTATGACGACCCGACCCTGCGCAGCTATCTACAAGGCATCACGGACCGGCTCGCTCGTGGCACGACGCTGCAGCGCTCGCCACGGGTCGTGATCGGCGATCACGACAACACCTACGCTGCGTTCGGTGAGCGAATCGTGATCGGTCGCATGGCGATCGAGCGTCTGGGTAGTGAGGCCGAGCTGGCCGCGATCGTCGCGCACGAGCTCGTGCACGTCGAGGGTCGCCACGCGGCGCTGTCGCTGACCGGTGCGAGCGAGGTCGTGCCGGCGGCGGCCGACGAGGCGTGGCTGGTCGCGCGGCGAGATGCCGAGGCGATCGCCGACGAGCGCGCGGTCACGCTACTCGAGCGTGCGGGATACGCACCCGACGCGATGGCGCGTGCGCTCGAAGCCGTGCTCGAGACCGACGACGCCGAGCATCCGTCCCGCGAGGCGCGCCTCGCCGCCGTGCGCAAGCTCGCGAGCGGCCGCGCACCAGGGTTCGATGGTCGCGCCGAGCTGCTCGCGCAGATCGACGGCATGGTCGTGGGCCGCAACACGCGCCTCGGCGTGCGCGTCGGCGACGCGTGGGTGATGTCCACGCTCGGCGTCGCACTCGACATTCCCGACAAGCATGTCGTGCGCGTCGACGGGGATGCCCTCGTGCTGCGCCGTGGTCGCTCGGTGCTCACCGCGTATTCGATCGGCTCGGCGTGGGCCACGGAGCTCGCGCAGGACCTCGAGGATCGTGCGCGTGTCGACAGCTCCCTCGGTCCGGTCACTGTCGGCATCGTTCGCGATCAACCCGCTGCGAGCACGCCGATCGCGAAGCTGCAGCGCGCGGTGCGCGAGCTCCTGCCGCAGCCGAGCCCGGGCACGCAGGTGATCGTGCTCGCGCGCAGCCGTGGCGGCCTCGTGCTCGAGCTCGGCGCGAACACCGACCCGTTCGTGCGCGATCGCTGGCTCGCCGGTCTGCGCCGCGCGACCGCGCGCGAGCTGCGCATCGCCGAGCCGCCGCGGATCGAGCTTCACATCGCGCCGCAGACCGGCCTCGTCCGCGCGCTCGTCGATGACTGCCCCGATCCTGATGCCGCCCTCCAGCTCGACGATCCAGATCGGAGGATCCAGCAAGGCGAGCCGTTCAAGTGCACGAGTGACTGACTAACGCAGCGTCGGAAACACCACGCGCTGGATGGTTCCGCGCTCCGGTGACACGAGCAGCACGCCATCGACGCCGAACGCGACGTGATACTCGAGGAGCTGCCGGCGCGTCGCTGCGGTCGCGATCTCGGGGGCGGCGTTGCCGGTCTTGACCTCGGCGACGAGCAGCTCGCCTCCCGATTCGACCAGGTAGTCCGCGCGCAGCTCGAGGTGCTGCGGCTCGCCATCGACCAGTGGCGCCCACACCACGCGCGCCTGCCGCTCGACCACGATGAAGCCGGCGGCCTCGAGCAGGTCGCCCGCCAGGTCCTCGCCATTGCCCGCACGCGCGGCGCGGCGGCGCGCGCGCCACGATCCGCGCCATTCGCGGATCCAGCGGCTGAGCACGAGGGCAATCAGGGCAGCCACGAGGGCGAGGAGGACATCGAGGATTTGCGGCGTCACAAGTCGATCGTCGCGTGGCGATCTGACATCGTGACACTTATATATGCCGCGCATCGAGGTGATCCAGGGCGACATCACGACCCTCGCCGTCGACGCCATCGTCAACGCGGCGAACGAAGCGCTCCTCGGTGGCGGCGGTGTGGACGGCGCGATTCACCGCGCGGCAGGCCCGGACCTGTACTTCGAGTGCGTGAAGCTCGATGGCTGCGAGACCGGTAACGCGAAGGTCACCAAGGGCTACCGCCTCAAGGCCAAGCACATCATCCACACGGTCGGCCCGATCTACGAGGACGGCCGGCAGAACGAGCCGGCACTGCTCGCGAGCTGCTACCGCAAGTCGCTCCACATCGCCGCCGAGCTGCGCGCGCGCACCGTCGCGTTCCCGGCGATCTCGACCGGCGTGTACGGCTATCCGCTGCGCGAGGCGCAGGAGCTGGCGATCAAGACGATCGCCGCGCACACCGCGACGTTTCCCGAGCTGGTGATCCTCTGCACGTTCGATGACGAGACCACCGAGGTCACGCGCGAGGTGCTGTCGGCCGTGCTCGCTTATTAGTCATGCCGCGCATCGAAGTACAGCAGGGAGACATCACCAAGCTCGAGGTCGACGCGATCGTCAACGCGGCGAACTCGTCGCTGCTCGGCGGCGGTGGCGTCGACGGTGCGATCCACCGTGCGGCGGGTCCCGACCTCCTCGAGCAGTGCATCCAGATCCGCAACCGCGAGGGCGGCTGCAAGACGGGCGACGCCAAGGTCACCGGCGCCGGGCGGCTCAAGGCGAAGTACGTGATCCACACCGTCGGTCCGGTCTGGCGCAAGGGCCTCGCCGACGAGGCCGCACTGCTCGCGAGCTGCTACCGCACGTCGCTCGAGCACGCGCGCGAGCTCGGTGTGGCGACCATCGCATTCCCTGCGATCTCGACCGGCATCTACGGCTATCCGATCCGCCAGGCGCAGGAGATCGCGGTCAGCACGATCGCAGCGCACGCAGGGCCCCTGCCCGGCTACGTCATCCTGTGCACGTTCGACGATGCAACGACCTCGATCACGCGCGAGCTGGTCGCCGCGCTCGCTTCGACGACGACCTCGACCTGAGCACGAACGCGACCAGCGCGAACAGCAGCAGGTTGCCGCGGCCACCACGCGAGCTCTGGCAGCAGCCACCATCGTCGTCGTTGTCGACGGGCTCACCGTCGAGCGGCAGCACGCGCACCGCGTCGAACATCAGCTGCTTGACCGCGCCTGTCTCGCCGGTGTTGTCGCCGAGCTCGATGTACTCGTCGCCGGTGCCGGCGAAGTCGAACTCGCCGATGGTCACGAAGCCACTCCCCGAGGTCTGGTCGACCGTCACGACGTCGGTCACCCCACCGTGCACGATCGTGTACTTCGCGGTCGTCGACGTGCCGTTCGTGCCGCCGTCGAGGTGCACGTCGACGTGATAACGAGTCGCGCGGCCCACCTTGACGATCCAGCGCCCGAAGTTCGCTTTCGCGGCAGACGAGGTCGTGCCGGTCCACTCGCTCGTGTCCGCGTACCCCTCGCCGACGCGGCGCCAGTAGCGCGGGTCGCCGCCGGCGATGTAGCAGCTGCTGCGCTGATCGATGATGCCGTCCTCGGGCAACGTGCTGCACCGGTTCGCCGTGCTCCAGAACTCCGCGCCCATCTCGCCAAACGCGTCGATCGCGTTGTCGCGATAACCCGCACGGCGCGAGGCGCACGTCGCGCTCGCCGAACAGCAGCCGTTGTAGCGGCACACGATGAAGTCGGCCCACTCGTCCATCTTCGCCGCGCTCGCCTCCATCGGCACTTCGTTCATCCACGCGACGGCCGTCAGCCAGTCCATCGCCTGCGTGATGTCCATTCTCGCGCGTACGACGACGAAGTTCACCGCGTGCGCCGTGTTGCCTTCGATCGTGAGCACGCTGTCGCCATACGTCGCCAGCGTCTGCGTATACGTCCCGGCGTCGAACTGAAACATGCCGAGCCCGCCCTGCATGTCGCCGCACGGGCCGTCCGCAGCACCGGCGAGGATCGCGCCGCCGCCGCACGACGGCGATGCCGGTCCCGGGCAGCCGAACCCCGCCTCGCTATCGCAGTGGGCCAGATTCGTCTCGCTGATCGCGACACCGGCGAGTAGCGGCGCGTTGTAGAGGCCCATCTCGGCCGCCGAGTCTCGGATCAACTCGAACCGCGCCCGGCGCTCGGCTGCACTCAGGTTCGACTCGCGCGTCGCGAGCTCGGGCCCGGTACAGGCGGCCAGTGCGAGGACGACGGCGGCAAACCTCACCATGCGATGGTGGCACGATCGGCCGTCGGGGTGTTTACTCATCCTGTGCGCACCCTCGTGATCTGGATCGCCGCCGCCGGCTGCTCGGCCTGCAGTGACGAGGAGCCCGGACCCGCACCCACATTGACCGCGAGCGCCACGCGCGCTCAGGCCGAGGACGCGCTGTTCCATCAGGACCCACGCTGGCTCGGCGGCGACGGCGCCTACACGATCGACCTCGGTAACGATCGCAGCCTGTGGCTGTTCGGCGATTCGTTCATCGCGACCTCCGCAGCGAACAAGCGCAGCGAGTCCGCGTTCGTGCGCAACTCGATCGCGGTGATGACCGGACGCGACCTCGCCACTGCGACGATGGAATTCGTGTGGCGCGACGGGCCGCCTCCCACCTCGTTCTTCCCCGAGGTCGGCGATCACTGGTTCTGGCCCGTCGGTGGCGCGCGCATTCCAGACGGTCCGCTGATCGTCTTCATGTCCGAGATTCGCGCCACGCCGAACGAAGGTCTTGGCTTCGCGGGCGCCGGCCAGCGCGCGTTTCGCATCGCCGATCCGAGCAGTGCGCCCGCCACCTGGACGATCGAGCCCACCACCGCGCGCTCGCCGACGTTCGACGCGGATGCCACGGTCGCGTGCACGACCGTCGATGGCGACTACTTCATCGCCGTCGTCGCGGGTGAAGGCGAGCACGACGGCCGGCTCGCGCGCTGGTCACTCGCCGAGGCAGGTGCCGGCGACCTCGCGAGCCCGCAGTGGTGGACCGGCATGGCGTGGGTCCCCGAGGCTTCGCTCGGCGAGCCGCCACCGACGGTGATCCCGAACGGCGCCACCGAGTGCTCGCTGCACTACGACGCCCCGACACAGACGTGGATCTATCTGTGGAGCCGCGGCTTCGGCGGCACCACGCTCGCGATCCGCACCGCACCCGCGGTCACCGGCCCGTGGTCGAGCTATCGAGACGTGCTGCGGCCCGACGAGTCGAACGTCGAAAATGCGTTCGTGTACGCCGGCAAGGCACATCCACAATTGCGCGGCACCGACGGCTCGATCCCGGTCACGTTCGCGGACAACAGCTTCACGTTCGCCGACCTGTTCGACCCGACGCGCGAGCCGACGCTGTACTGGCCCCACGTCGCGCGACTCTTGCTGCAGCGCTAGCTCTTCGCGTTCGCCGCCGCCCTCGTCACGACGTCTTCGTGCTCTGGAGGACGCTCATCACATGACGGAACAGCGCGCGGGCAGCGCCGGGCGGCTTGCCGGTATCGCGCTCGCGACGCGCGTTCTTGATCAGCAGCGGCAGCGGATCGACGTTGCCACCCGGAAACTCCTCGGCGGCCTTGTCCTCTTCGATCAGGCGCGTTCGCCAGCGCTCGGCCGCGTGGAAGATGCGCGGGTCGGCATTCCCGGTCGTCTCGACGTTGGCGATGCGCTGCTGGAGGTCGCCCATCTCGACGCCACGCAGGTAGCCAGCCAGTGTCCGCTCGGCCCGGCGGCGCGCGATCGCGGGCTTGATCTTGCGAGCGATCGTGATCTGCTCGCGGAGATCCTCGTCGACATCGAGCTTCTCGAACGTCGAGTCCGAGATGTCCATCAGCTGCCGCGCTACGCGCGCGGAGCGATCGCCTGCCTCGCGCTTCTCGCGCTGGTTGGTCTGCCGGCGTGACTCGTCATCGCGACTCATGGGGCGACGGTATAGCAGCTAATCAGTTCGCCGGCGGCGACGGGTCCATCGCCTTCTCCATGCAGCCCGCCATCCGGGTGCCGATCTTCATTGCGCGGTCCTGCTGCTCCTCGCTCATCTTCGGCGGCTCCTCACCGGCCGCCGCCAGGTCCTGGCCCCACTTCGTCATCGCGTCGGAGACCCGGTTCGCACAGTCGGCGTCCTTGCAGGCGCACATCTCGTCGGCGAACACGGACATCCTGGCGATCAGCGGCTCGAGCAGACTGAGCATCTCGCCGCCCGCCTTGTCCAGACCATCGGTTTGCAGACCGGTGAGGTGACGGTAGCGACACTCCTTCAAGCCCTTCATGTCGGAGGCGCCGCCAAGGCACGTCGTCGCGGCTGCGCTCCAGGCGTCCTCGGTGCAGCGCGCGACGAGTGCATCACGCATCGAACCCGCCTTCGGATCCTCCGGCCTCATCTTGCCGATGCCGAGGAGACCGGTCGCGGCGGCCGTGCAGTCGGCCTTCACCGCGGGCTCTGCAGCGCCCGATCCACTCGACCCCGAGCACGCGATCACACCGACGAGGCACACCATCACGAGGCTACGCAGCATCGCCGTAGGCTACTGCGGGACCGATCAGAAGTCCGTGCCGAGACCGGCCTGGATGATCAGGGGATTGACCCACATGCTCATCCGCGCCGTACCGACCTCGACCGTCTCGAACAGCGGCAGCTCGGGGGTCTCGACTTGCACGTGCTCGACCCGCGCGCGCGCATACATCAGCGCGATGAACTTCACGTCGAGCCGCGCGTAGACGCGATGGGTGATCTTGGCGTCGATCCCCGCCTGCAGCACCAGACCGGGCGCCGGCGTGACCTTCATCGTCGGCTCCGCGACGGCCGTCAGCTGCGGGTTGGTGACCTTCGCGCCCGTCGCGAACAGGATCGCCGCGCCGCCGCCCGCGTAGGGCCGGTAGCGCTTACCGACGACCAGATCGTAGACGCCGGTCACGATCACCGGCAGCGCCTTCGCCTCGCCGAGCTCGGGCCCGAGCGCCATCACGCCGGTCGGCAGACCGAGCGCCTCGGTGGCCAGCGGTTCGGTCGCCAGCGTGCCGGTCGCCTGGAACTTCATCGCGAACGGGATCCCGATCACGGTCTCGAGCGCCAGGCGCTTGTCGAGATACGGCGTGTTCCAGCCGATCGTCGCCGCGAATGCGAACGCGTTGCTGATCTTCGCGCCGGAGCCCGCGATCGGACCGTCCTGGACTGCGAGGCTCGCCGGCCCGTCGACACCGTCGAGCTCCATCTCGTTCGAGCTCTCGAGCGGATTGACGTACGCGACACCCGCGCGGAAGTAGAACTGCTTGCGTGGCTCGTCGGCGTGCGCAACGACCGGCGCACACAACATCGCGAGAACGAGGAGGCGGTTCACAAAGCCCTCCCACGCGGCGGCGGTGATACGAGCTGCAGCTTCATCTGCCGCGCGGGTACGAGCAGCTTCACCGTGCCGGTGAGGAGGAAGTTCGTGATCTCGACCTCGATCGGCAGGTCGGCAGTGTTCGCGAGCGAGATCGCGATGCGGCCGTCCTGCAGGAAGGTCATCGGACCCTCGAGCGTCACGCTGAGCGCCTTGGAGTGCAGGTCGTGGTCGGAGGCCGGCACGCTCATGTCCGGCGCATCCATGTAGAGCTCGAGCGTGACGACCAGCGTCGGCTTTCCCGAGCGATCGACGACGTAGCCCATGACCGGTCCACCGGTTGGTTCGCGCACGCGCATCACGGACCTCTCGGTATCGGTGTCGATGTCGATGCCGAACACGGTCGCGGTCATCGTCGTCGACGTGCCGTACATCGCCTCGGGCGCCAGCTTCACCGGCACGCAGCTCGACGCGCCGGTGTTGCCACACGAGGTCGACACCTCGCCGAGGTCGGTCGGCATCGCGCCGGTCAGGTACATGCAGTTCTCGACCTCCGGCGTCTCGGGCACGCAGTCGGGATCGGCGAACTGCGCCTCGTCGACACCGCCGGTCACACCGACGATCCGCATCCCTGCGCGATTCTCGTCGCGCACTTGCTCGCTGCCGTCGCGCGTGAACGATCCGTTGATGTCGGTGACGGGCGCGGCGGTCGTGAACATGTGTGTGCCCGACGAGCGCGGCCCACCAACGAACGGCACGATCAGCTGCGGGCCACCACCATCGTCGTTGGTGCCACCCGCGAGCGGGTCGAAGTTCGCAGCGGTCTGCGGTCCACACAGCTCGCCGGCATCGCAGTTCTCGTTGCCGCCGGAGACCATGACGAGCCGGTACTTCTTGCCCTCGACCCACGGCTGGTCGGGAACGAACACGAGCATGCGGTCACGCACGAGCAAGGTGCCCGGCACCGTGGCGGTGCACGCGGCGGCATCGCCCTCCTCGACGCGCACGGTTCCGTTGCCGCACGCCGTACCGAGCGTGACACTCGAGCGCCGCAGCGGCTGCGTGAACGCGACCTCGATCGAATCATCGGCCGGCATCGTGAACGCGCCGTAGAGCGCGTCGTCGGCGGCGCCGCCAGCGCAGCGGCCGGGACTGGTTGCCGTTGCGCCCGTCAACGCACACGGCACACCGGGGTGCACCGCAGTCACTGTCATGGGCACGTCGGAATTCACGAGCGTCGCCGTGGTGAAGCTGAGGTTCGGCGCGGTGAGCTTGTTGCCCGCAACGTCCGCGACGTCGTTGAACACGACGCGATAGATCCGTCCGTAGGCGAGCGGCGCACGCGGGCGCAGCACGATCGCGGCACCTTGGATCTCGGCGACCGTCGGCACGACCACCGCGTTCGTATCCTCGAGGCGAAGCCCGCCGTTGCGAGCGCGCTCGAGATCGATCGGCTCGGAGAACACGAGATCGACCGCATCGTCGACGGCGTGCTCCTCGCTCTGATCGGGATAGCTCGCGACCAACGTCGGTGGCGTGGTGTCGGCCTGGCCGGCACTCGTCGCGCTCGCATCCGTGATCAGCTCGAGCACGAGGTTGGTCGGCGCGGTGGTCACGCCGAGCAGCGCGAGCTCCATCGACGCGACCGTCTCGATCGCGAGCACACCGCCGGTACCGAGCGCGGTGCCCACCGCCTGCACGCCGAGCACGGTCTGCGTCAGCACCGCGTTGCCCGCGGGATCCTCGGCGTACACCGCGACGTCCATGCTGAGGTCGACGTAGACCGGCGCGCGCTCGTTCTCGGGCCGCTGCGTCGCCAGCTGGTGCGGGTTGCGATACATGCGCCCGCCCGCGTCGGTGAGCAGCTCGATCCACACGTCCCCCGTCGTCAGTCCGACCGGGATCGAGCCGCCGAGCGCGATGTCCATGCCCGTCGAGCGCAAGCGTTGCCCCTTGCGGATCGTGAACGCGATCGGTCCACCGAGCGCCTTTGGATCGCCGAGCTCTGCGTCAAGCGAGGTCGGCAGCATCGTCGAGGTCTCGCGGCCGATCAGCGGCTTGTCGAGGACGATCTCGTTCGACTTCGCACCACTGCGCGAGCGCTCCGGTCCCGGATCGCCCGACTGCCGCGTCTTGAGCACCTGCTTGATCGGCGTGCCGCCCTCCGACTGCACCGGCGTGAGCATGAACGTGCCCGGCGCCGCAGCCTGACCACCGATGTCGAGCAGCTGGTTGCCGATGCGCAGCGTGTAGCTGCTGCCCGCGGACAGGTCGTCTTTGGGATCGATCGCGACATGAATGCCGTGCGAGAAGACCGTCGCCGGCACCACGCCCCCACTCGAGTCGAGCAGCTCGAACGAGCCCGCGGCGAGCGCGACCGTCCGCGGATCGAGTGGCTCGGAGAACACGAGCCGGATCGTCGAGGTCTCGAACATCGGGCGGAACGAGTCGGGGCTCATCGGATCTCCACCGTTGAGACCGACAAGCTTCGGGATTGCCGCGCGCGGCCGCGTACTGCGCGTGGTGAACGACACCAGCGCGCCCGCCGGGAGGTTCTCCGCCTCGGGCGCGAGCTCGCTGCGCACGAACAGGTCGTACTGGGCGCCGGCCTCGAGCTGTCCGACGGGATAGGACACGGTGTAGCCGTCCTCGCTCACCTCGGGCGTCGTCGCGACCGGACCATTCGGACCGACGAGACAGAACGCGCCGCTCGTCGCCGTGCACGTTCCGATCGCGCTCGCTTGCACCGGATCCGAGAACGAGACAATGACGCGCGAGCCGATCGGTACGTCGAGCTGCCCGTTCGCCGGGAACGTGAACACCACCCCAGGCTGGGCAGTCTTGAGAAATCCAGGCGGGTCGCTACAGGCGACCACGGCCATCAGGACGGTACATAGGCGAAGCGTGGACACGACGCTCTACCCTATCCGAACACCTGGGTCGGCCTAACTGCTTTCTTGTTGCCCGCCCGTGTCAGGCGCAGCGGGCTCTTCAGGCACCGTGGTGGGTCCCATGCAGTTTTGGATCTCCTGGGGACAGTTCTGCTCCATACAGTCTTGGTCCGTACAACTGTTGCGCTGGCCGCACTCCAGCAGCACGTCATGCTGCCCGCGAGCCTCCGGCGTCCCCTGTGGACCGCACTGGTGCAGGCACAGTGGATCGCTGCAGTTGGCGTCGCACTGCTCGACGATCTCCCGGCACGTCAGCGTCCCGACGTTCTCGGGCTCCGGCGCGAGCGCCTGCTTCGCCTGGCTGAGACACCCGAACATGCCGAACACGAGCGCGATTCGAATCACGCGCGCATCGTAGCTCACGGAACGGGGCGCGAACGCCTCGTCCACCGATTGCTCGCGTAGCGCTTACGGGTCGGGATACGTCCAGCGGCGAACCTGCGGCTGGCGCTGCTTGCGCTGCTGCTTCGCCGGCGCTACCTGTGCCGTGTCGTCGGGGAGGTCGGCGAGCTTGGCCTTCACGGTCTGCGTCTTGCCGTCGCGATGCGTGACCTCGAGGTCGACCTGCGTGCCCGGCTTGATCAGCGCGATCGTGTTGCGTAGCGCATCGCTCGTCTTCACGCCGTGACCATTGATCGAGGTGATCACGTCACCTTCGGCGAGACCCGCCTTGGCGGCCGGGCCGTTCTTCGCGACGTCGGTCACGAGCACGCCCGCGGACACGGGCAGCTTCAGCTCCTTGACCGCGGCGCGGTTGACCGTCGCGATGCCGACGCCGAGGTAGCCGCGCGAGACCTTGCCGTCCTTCATGAGCATTTCCATGATGGGCTTGGCCATGTTCGTCGGGATCGCGAAGCCGATGCCCTGATAGCCGCCGCTGCGCGATGCGATCGCCGTGTTGATCCCGACGAGCTCGCCCTTGAGGTTCACCAGCGCGCCACCCGAGTTGCCCGGGTTGATCGCTGCATCGGTCTGGATGAAGTCCTCGTAGTCGGCAATGCGCAGGCCGCGCCCCTTTGCGGACACGATGCCCATCGACACGCTCTTGCCAACGCCCATGCCGTCGCCGACAGCGAGCACGACCTCGCCCAGCCGCAGCGTCGACGAGTCGGCCCAGGGCAGCGGCTTGAGCGCGGGGAACTTGCCGTCGAGCTGGAGCACCGCGAGGTCGGCACGCGGATCGGTACCGATGACCTTGGCGTCGTGCTCGGTGCCGTCTTGCAGCGTGACCGTGATGTCCGTCGCGTTCTTCACGACGTGCGCGTTGGTCAGGATGCGTCCGCTCTGCGAGACGATCACGCCCGAGCCTTTGCCCTGTTGCTTGCGAGCCTCTTCGCCGAAGAAGTCACCGAAGACCGGATCGGTTGCAGTGGCCGCTTCGACCGAGATGTTGACGACGCTGTCGACGACGCGCTCGGCGACATCGGAGATCGAACCATCGGTCGGCAGTCCCGGGTGTGCGTCAGCAGCCTGGCTACCTAGCACCCCGATGGTCGCGAACGCGATCAGAACCTGACGATTGAGCATTGAGTCCCTCTTCTTCGGCCGTGGATACGAACGTTGGACCGCGCAAGTGGTTGCCTGTATTCCGCGGGTCTAACCGCCTGATCGCTCAGGGAAGATTTCTGCCAGCCTATGCCCGCGAGATCACGAGATCATGAAATCACCTAGAGGCTCGTTCACGGTCCGACGGTCGTGAACGCGGCGGTCCCGTTCGCCCAGCCTTCGACCCACGGACGGAGCTCGATGTTGGTCGAGGTCTTCGTGGTCGGCGCGCCGAACATCGTGTGCGAGTTGTTGTCGATCATGAACGCGGCGCGGGTGCCGGTCATCGCGGTACCAGCGGCGAGCGAGACGGCTCGCATGCTCGGGGCGTCGTAGCCCCAGAACAGCGCGAGCACGGCATCCTGCAGCGAGTTGGTCAGGGCGTATCGACCACCGCCAGTCGGCGCGGTCTGCCAGTGCGTCGCGACGTGATCCAGGCGCTCGCTGCAGGTCGCGCAGCCGACGGGGTAGCGGGGTTCCCACACCTGGTTGAGCGCACCCCAGCGCGCGGACTCGACGGCGACGAGCTGCGCGCCGTCTGCGAACAGGTGCGTGGTCTTGCCGGGGAACGCTGCCGCGATCCGGTCCCAGTTGAGCTGCGCGCCGTAGCCACCCGCGGAGACTCCGATCGCGAACACCTCGCTCGCGGGCAGGTCATCGACGCGCGCCAGCATCGCATCGATGTTGCTCGCGCCCTTGTGATGCATCGTGCGCGACTGGCCGAGTGCCATGTAGATGTGCTCGCGCGTCCCTGCGTGAAGGTCGCCCGTGCAGTACGGGACGAACACCCACGTCGCGTCGCTGAACAGGCTCGTGGGCTCGTCCCGCTGAAATGCCCAGTTGTTGTCGAAGAACGTCGGCCGCACGCTCGCGAATGTCTGCTCGTTGAAGCCGTCCAGATGCGACGCGGTGACCGGCACGATGATCCCGTAGCAGGTCGAGGCCTCCCAGCACGCCCCGCCGCCCTCGATGACGATGACCAGCTTCTCGGACCGCGTGGTCTGATTGATCGCGATGCCGGTGGGCGAGCCGTTGCCGCAGACCATGCCTGGCACAGGCACCCAGCTCCAGGTCTCGGCGACGACGCCGCTGTCGTCGGTAGAGCCGCCGTCGTCGATGGTAGAGCCGCTGTCGTCGATGGTAGAGCCGCCATCGCCGCAAGCAGCGAGAAGCAGCGCGAGGCAGCACACCTTCGGGGGACGCATGTCCCCCATCATGCCAGGCGCCGAGCTACTGCGCGCTGCCGGCGGCCGGTGCTGGCGGCGTCGCAGGCGCGGGCGTCGTCGGGTTCGTACCGGGCGATGGCGTCGGGGCCGTCGTCGGCTTCGGTGCCGGTGGCGTGGTCGTCGGGGCCGTTGTCGGCTTCGGTGCCGGTGGCGTGGTCGTCGGCGTCGTGGTCGGCCCGGGCGGCGGCGTGGCGCCCGGTGCCGTCGGCGCGCTGCCACCCATCGACGGCGGCGTCGGCGCACCCGTCGGCGCCATGCCCGGCGGCGGCGTCGGGCCGCCCGGCATTCCACCGTGCGGGTTCGCACCGGGGGCACCCGGACCGGTCGGCGGCATCGGGCCGTTGCCGAACGGGTTGCCCTTCGGATCGACCGACGTCGGCTCCGGCGCCTTGCCCGAGAACACCGTGTCGATGTCCTGCTCCATGCGCTGCGCGGTGTCCTTGCGGACGAGTGCGGGCACGCGGGTCTTCTCGGTCAGGATGTAGTACTCGGTGTCGCCCTTCGGCGGATTCGCCGGATCGAGCTCCTGACCTTCTGCGAGCTGGCCCGGCTTGTCCCGCTTGTACAGCGTGAGCGTGCCGAGCGCCGCGCCGCGCTCCTCCTTGTACGAGAGCTTGAGCACGAGCTGCATGTCGGCCGGCTTGAGGTTGGCCGCGTACTCGGTCGGGCGCAGGTTGTTCGCGTTGTCGACGAAGTTCGCCGCGGTCTGATCGGACTTGCCGGTCGCCGGATCGCCCCACGTCTTCACGTTCTGGCTGCCATCCGCGCCACCCTTGGTGGTCATGCGAGCGACGGTCTTGCTCTTGCCGTTCGCCTCGATGGTGACCGAGCCGATCTTGTCGGCCGTGAAGCCGCGCGGATCGAGCAGGTGCAGGTTCGACTCGCCGATCTCGAGACCGGTGAGCAGATCCTTCGAGAACACGTACGCCTTGCCCGACTGCTGATCGACGACGTACTTGTCGCTGCCACCGTAGACGCTGCCGCCGATGTTGAACGAGCGCGACGAGCCATCCTTGAACTTCACCGTGATCGACGCGCCCGTGACGGTCGTGCCGTCCTTGTAGGTGACCGCGTTGGTCGGCTTGGTGCCGAGCTTGTAGTCCTTCTTCGCCGCTTCGCTCGGCTTGCCGAGGTCACGCAGCGCGCGTGCAGCGGCGTACTGCTTGAGCAGCTTGTCCGCCGAATCGCCGAGCGGGAACTCGCGCACCTTGCGGTTGGTCTCCTCTTCCTCGACGGTCACGACCTCGGGCACTGCCGCCGAGCCCGAGCCTTCCGCCGACCCGGAGCCCGCCGCCGATCCGGAGCCCGCCGCCGAGCCCGCTGCATCCGGCGCCTTCGGCTTGGGCTTGACCTCGATCGTCGTGTCGGTGCCCCACCAGTAACCCTCGGGCTTGCGCTCGAGCTTCACCAGCTTCTTGGGCGCCTTGTACTCGATCGAGACGATGTCCGCCTCGGTCTTGTTCCACAGCACCACGCTGCCGACGTTTGGTTGCACGGTCTTGTCACGGGTCCACGTGCGGTACCCGTACACGAGCATCACTGCGAGCAGGATGCCGTGAATCAATGCGCCTCTCATGGCTTCACCTCGACGGGCTTGCGGATACTGCGGCGCTTGCGGGCCCACGTGCCCACGAGGCCGAGCACGAGAATGATGAGCGGTGCGCCGACGATCGTCAGGCCGAACCACACAGCATCCTCGTTCTTGGTGTGCTTGATGGGCTTGTCGTCCTCGGAGACGACCTCGCCAGCGAACACTTCTTCGCCACCGAGCCACTTGATCGAATCATCGAGCAACGGTCCTGACACCAGGACCACGGCCGCGCGGCCCATGTTCTGAACGAACGCATCCGCGAACAGATCGGCGTCGGCGAACAGCAGGACGCGGAAGCCGTCCTTGTCCTTGCCTTCGGCGTCCTTCATCTTCGGGCCCTCGATCGCGGCACCGATGTTCCAGCGCTGGCGCTTCTCCATCGGAGCTTCGAAGCTGAAGTTCTCGTTGAGGTCGAGGAAGCTCGACTCCATCGAGCGGATGGTCACGGTCTTCTTGGGCTGCTCACCCTTGACCGTGAATGGGGCGTCCTCGAGCGCGCCCGCCTCGATCAACACGAGGCCCTTGCCGCCCGACCGTGACAGCGCCGTGGTCGATGCGTGTGCCGAGAACTGCGTGGTGATCGTGAAGCGGCGATCGGCCGGCGTCCCGCGCTGCGGCAGGTATGCCTGGTCGTCGGTGAGCTTGCCCGGGTTGTACTTGAAGCCGAGCTTGCCCTCGAGCTCGCCCAGCGACGGGTCGGCCGTCGGGTCGAGCGCGATCAGCAGGCGACCACCCTTGTCGAGGTAGCGCGATAGCGCGGCCCACTCGGCGGGCAGCAGCCCCAGCGTCGGCGCCAGCATGATCACGACGGTCGCGTCGTCGGGGACGTCCTTCACGAGATCGATGAGACCGAAGTCCTTCACCTCGTAGTTGAGCTCGCCGAGGCGCTTCTTGAACACGCTCGTGCGGCGCTCCTGCACGCGGCCCTTGAGCTCGGCCGGCACACTGTCGCGGTCGGTGATCTCACCGTGGCCGCCCATCAAGTATGCCTTGCGCTTGTCACGCACGAGCTTCATCAGCTGCGTGTTGACCTCGCGGTCGAAGTTGCGCAGCTTGCTCGAGCCCTTGCGCGCCTTGTCGAGATCGGTGTCGACCTCGATGGTGCCGGACTTCTCCTTGTCGCCGGTGCCCTTCACGAGCACGACGATGCCGTCCTTGGTCACCTTGTACTTGCCGGCGAGCTCGGCACTGACGAAGCGGTCGTGCTCCTCGATCTGCAGCTTTCCCGACGCCGAGTAGAGCGCGTCGAAGTAGCCACGGATCTGCTCCTTCACCTCGTTGGAGGTCGGGAAGAACAGCATCACTTTGATCGGCTCGGACGACGCGGCGACGATGCGCTTGGTCGAGTCACCCGGCGACGACGTCTTGAAGTACGAGACGTCCTTCTGGACGTTGCGCTCCTTGGCGACGCCACACGTGACCATGAGGAACGAGGTCGCGAGCGCGATCGTGATGCCACTCCAGGCCATCTCGCGCACGCGGTAGTACTCGACACCCTCGTCGCCACCGCTGCGCAGATCGAAGCCGGTGCGCAGCGGGACGCCGAGCGACATCTCGATCATGAACATCGGGACGACCGACGCGAGCATGAGGATCGCCCACACCACGGTGAGAGCGGTGCGCCACTTGGCTGCGCCCTTCTCGGTCATGTCGAACAGGCCGACGCCCCAGGTCGTTGTCAGTGCGTAGAGCACGAGCGCGACGACGACACCGAGCTGGCAGATCAGCAGCGTGCGCTCGACGGCGCGGCGAGCACCGGTCGTGCGCAGGAACGTGTACGCGCGCAGGGCGGTGATGCCGACCATCGCGATCACGCCGAACGCGGTGAGCACCATGCGAACGCTCGGCGAATAGCCGAACAGACGCTCACCGAGCATCACGAAGAAGAGGCCAAACCCGAAGACGAGCGAGGCCCACCACGGGGACGCAGTTCTCATTGCCATCGCTTTGCCTCCAGCGTCTTCACCCCGAGGAGCAGGAAGAAGTACGTGACGCCCACATAGAAGATGACGTCCTTGAGATTGAGGATTCCGCGCATGAAGCCCGACTGGAAGCGGACCCACCACAGATCACTCTGCTCGACGATCGCGCGAACCGGCGGCTCGAGCTTGCTCGCGAGCTGGAAGATGTTGCCGAGCACGACCAGGAGGAACGCGCCGATCACGAGCGCCAGGAACTGATGCTTGGTGAGCGCCGAGGCGAAGATGCCGATCGAGAGCGACACCGCCCCGAACAGGAACAGGCCGAGGTAGCCGACGAGGATCTGCGCGCCGCTGATCTTGCCGTTCTTCATGATGAGCAGCGGCATGTACAGCGACAGCACCAGCACGATCGCGAGGAACGTGAGGGCCGCGAGGAACTTGCCGAGGATGATCTCGTGATCGCGAACCGGCGAGGTATTGAGCAAGACCATCGAGTGGTTCTGCCGCTCCTCGGCGATCAGGCGGAACGAGAAGATGAGACCGGCAGCACCGATCAAGAAGCTCGTCACGAACAGGTAGCGCTCGAGCACGAGTGCGCTCAGCTGCTCGCCGCGCAGTGCCCAGGCTTGAAAGAAGACGCCATCCGCGAGCAGCAGCACTGATGCGATCACCCAGACGATGGGTGCGCGCAGGTAGCTGCCGAGCTCGCGGCGATAGATGATGCTAGTTGCTCGCATCGGTTCCTCCGACGAGACGAATGAAGGTGTTCTCGAGCTCGCCGCGTGCGTAGTCGAGCTTCAGCAGATCGAGCCTGGCCTTGACGATCGCGCGCGTGACCTCGGCGCGACAATCGCGATCCGTCGACAGCGCATAGGACAGGCCACCGCCTTGCTCGTAGGGGTCGGCGACCTTGCTGACGCCGTCGATGTCCTTGAGCACTTGCGCGATGTAGGCCTTGGCGTCGCCGCTCTCGCGATACGTGCCCTCGAGATCCTTCACGTCGGGCAGGCGGACCGTCACGCTGATCGCGCGAATCTCGCCCTTCACGCTGCCGAGCTCGGCTTCCGTTCCGGCACCGAGCAGCGCGCCCTTGCCAAGGACGAGCAGACGGTCACACGTCTGGCTGATCTCGGTGAGGATGTGGCTCGAGATCAGGACCGTGTGGTTCTGCTTGAGGTCGTGGATGAGGTTACGCATCTCGACGATCTGCACCGGGTCAAGACCGCGGGTCGGCACGTCGAGGATGAGGAACTTCGGCTGGTGGATGATCGCCTGCGCGACGCCCACACGTTGACGGAAGCCGTGCGACAGCGTGCCGATCGCATCGGTCGCCACCTCGGTGAGGTCGGTGATCTCGAGCACCTCGGAGAGGCGCTTCTTGATCTGGACCTTCGTCATCCCGCGCAGCTCGCCGGAGAACTTCAGGTAGTCGACCACGGACATGTCGACATAGATCGGCGGGTTCTCGGGCAAAAACCCGATCCGCTTGCGGACCTCGTGCGGTTCAGCGACCGCATCGACGCCGCCGACCTCGATCGTGCCGGCACTAGGCCGGAGATCGCAGGCCAAGATCCTCAGTGCCGTTGTCTTGCCGGCGCCATTGAGGCCGAGAAAACCGACGGTTTCACCATCGTTGATCTCGAAGGAGACCGGGCCGAGTGCCCGTTTGCCTCCATAGAATTTGGATAAATCCTTCGCACGAATCATGCGGGTCCTCGCATCGCGATAATCGTTAGGTTCTGAAAATCGCTGGACTTTGTTAATCGCGGCGGCGGCGGGTGTCAAGCGCATGGCAGCCCTCTCGGCGGCCAGGCTACCGATGGCAGGGGGTGGATCATTCCCGACCTGCAGGGTCAGGAAGTCATTCACGTTTCTTAACGGTCCGGGGCACGCAGGGTGCACGGCTTCTTCGGATGGCCCCGATCCGTCTGCTGTCCATGGTCGCCGCGGGCTGGCTCGCCGCTGGTTGTTACCAGCCCGAGTCGGCCGGGTACTCGACCTTCCCCGAGCCGTACATGGAGTCGGGACCGCCAGGCGGCCAGATGGATCCCGCGTGGCAGCAGGACCAGTACTCCGGCGAATATGCACAGAGTTATCCCGCCGAGCAGGATTACACGGCGATGACGCCGTCGTCCGATCCGCAGGCCGCGGGCTACGTGATGGGCGCGACGAACGACGTCGAGATCGACTCCACGCTGTCTGGGCACGGCGAGTGGATCGAGATCGAGAACTACGGCCGCGTGTGGCGTCCGTACACCAGCGCGGTGGGCCTGGATTTCACACCCTACGAGTCGTGCGGCTCGTGGGTCTGGACCGAGGACTGGGGTTGGACCTTTGCGTGCGAGTGGGATTGGGGCTGGCTCCCGTTCCACTATGGCCGCTGGGGTTGGTTCGAGGACTACTGGGCTTGGCAGCCCGGCCACGAGTGGAGCCCCGGCTGGGTCGAGTGGCGCAGCGGTGACGACTACTGCGGCTGGCGTCCGCTGTCACCGCAGCAGGGCTACTGGGACAACGGGATCTGGACCCTCGGTGGCGGCGGCGGCGCCGTGGGGGGTGGTGGCGGCGGTGGCGACGTCTCGTACGGCAGCAGTGGTGGTGGCTGGAACATTCGCGACCATCGCGACAACCCGAGCCCCGGCACGTACACCGTGCCCAAGGACATCAAGATCCCCGCGCTGTTCGACTCGCACTGGCGCTTCACCAAGCGCGACGATTTCGGCAAGCGCATCCGTCCCAACCTGTTCAAGGGCGCGGCGGAAGGTCTGCGCGTGACCAAGCTCGCGACGCGGCCGCCGATGAAGGGCACGACGCGCGCGCTGAACGCCGCCTCGATCATGCGTGGCCGGCTCGTGACGCGCGAAGCGATGCGTACGCGGGCAGCATCGCGCGTCGAGATCTCGCGCCAGCCGCAGCTCGATCGCGGCCGCAGGATGCCCGACGGTTCGCGCCCCGAGCGTGTGCGTCCGTTCGATCGCAACGTGAACCCGCAGAGCCCCGTCGAGCGCATGTGGCCGCGGCCCGCGCCGGATCGCTCGGCCGGTCCGCCGCGTGGCCACCGTCCGCCGACGTCGCTCGATCCGTCGCACGCACGCGATGCAACGACGCAGCCGGGCCGCGACTTCCGTCCGCCGCGTGACCACTCTCCGTCGGGCCCGTCGCGTGGCAATGACTGGACGCCGCCGTCGCGCCCGAGCTCGCCGCCGCGCGATTACTCGCCGCCGTCGCGCCCGAGCCCGTCGCGTGACTACTCGCCGCCGTCGCGCCCGTCGCGTGACTACTCGCCGCCGTCGCGCGATAGCGGCAGCTCGCGTGGATCGAGCTCGAGCAGCGGCGGCAACTGGTCGCCGCCGTCGCGTGGCTCGTCGAGCTCGGGTAGCTCGCACTCGTCGCCGTCGCGCGGCAGCTCGTCGGGCTCGTCGGGTGGCGGTAGCTCGTCGCCGTCGCGCGGCTCGAGTAGCAGTAGCTCTTCGGGTGGTGGCGGCGGTCGCCGCGGCCGCTAGCGCGCTACTCTCGCAGCCGTGATTCGCCGCGGCTTCCTGGTCATCCTGCTCGCTGGCTGCGTCGCGACCAGCGGCGGGGTCCAGCAACCGCCCAAGCGCACCGCGGTCACGCTCGTCCGCGCGGAAGCGCTGCCGCTCGTCGACGCGTGGGCCGAGGCACTCGGTGGCCGTCCCACGCTCGAGCGGCTCGGCGGCTGGCACGCGAAGGGGACCTATACGCGCGGTGGCGTGACCGGAACGATCGAGACGTTTCAAGCGCCGTCGGGTGCGAGACGCGAGATCACGGTGCTCGGCTTCTTGCGCGAGGAGCGCGTGTTCGACGGCACGCGCGGCTGGCTCGTCGATCGCAACCGCGAGGTCCGCAAGCTCGCCGGCTTCGAGCTCGACGATCAGCTCGGCCATGCGTTTCTCGGTACGTGGTCGGCGATCCTGACTCACCGCATGCGCGGCGCGGTCACGCGAACCGGCGACACGCTCGTGTTGCATCCCGACCGCGGCAGCCGTCCCGATACGGTGACGTTCGATGCAACGACGCATCTGCCGACGACGTTGGTCCGTCGCGACGGCGAGAAGCAGCGCACGACCACGCTCGGCAAGTGGCAGGCCGTCGCAGGCGTGCAGATGCCGTTCAGCATTCGCGAGGACAACGGCAACCCCAACGACGCGGTGGCGATCGAGTGGACCGCGATCACGCGCAGCGATCTCGATGCCAAGCTGTTCGAGCGACCCGCCGACCGCGCCTCCGATGTCACGCTCGCGGCAAACCCGATCACGATCCCGATCGAGATCGTGTACGGCGGGCTGATCTTCATGACCGTTCGCATCAACGACACGCCGATGTCGTTCGTGTTCGACACCGGCGCCGAGGCGACCGTCCTCAACTCGTCGCGTCTCGCGAAGCTCGGCCTCGAGGGCCACGGCAAATTCGCGACCGGAGCCGGTGGCGGCGACGTCGAGCTCACCTACTCGCCCGGCGTGACCACGAAGGTCGGTGATGCGAAGACCGGCGAGGCCGTCGTGCGCGACCAGATCGTCGCTGCGGTGCTGCTCGATGCGCTCGAGGCGCCGCTCCGCCGGCCGCTCGACGGCATCCTCGGCTACGACTTCATCTCGCGATTCGTCGTCGAGATCGACTACAAGAACCAGCGCATGCGGCTGTACGACCGCGCCACGTACAAGCACACCGGCGGCGGCACCGCACAGCCGATGACGCTCGAGGACTCGACCCCCTTCATCGATGCATCGATCGAGGTTCCCGGCACCGGCCACGTGAGCGGTCGGTTCGTGCTCGACACGGGTTGCCTGTGTGACGTGCAGCTGTTCGCGCCATTCGTCGATCGGCACGGCCTGCTCGAAGCCTTCCCCGACGCCGAGCAGCTGGGCTACTCCGCGGGCGCCGGCGGCGAGACCGAGGCAGTGTCGGCCACGATTCCCTCGCTCACGATCGGTGACCGCGTGATCACGAAGCCGCGGGCCGATTTCTCGCGCGACACCAAAGGTGCCGGTGCCGACCCGGAATCGGCGGGGCTCATCGGTAGCGTCGCCCTCGGTCGCTTCGTGCTCGTGCTCGACTACAAGCGCGAGCAGTACTTCCTCGATCCGCAGCGCTGAGCGCCGTTGCCATGAAGCCATCACGACTACTCCAGTCCGCCCTCGTCGCCGGGGTGCTCACGCTGCTGTTCATCTTCGTGATCGATCAGCCGTTGGCGCGCTGGATCGCGACGCGGGAGACGTGGCCCGCCCTGTGGGACGAAGGCATCCGGCTCCTCGAGTACCCGCTCGGCATCGAGCCCTACAAGTGGACCGGTGTCTGGGTGCTCGTGCTCGGCTCGATCCTCACGCTCGCGATCCCGAGGCTGAAGTCGGCCGCGTTCGTGTTTGCGCTCGTGACGATGGTGCACCTCGCGGGTCGCATCCTCATGCTGTGGCTCAAGTTCGGGTTCGGCCGGCTGCGCCCGACGCAGTGGCTCGAGGCGGGCGGCCAAGGCGATACGTTCTGGCAGGACAATGCATGGTCGTTCCCGTCGGGCCACGCGATGTTGTTCGCCAGCATCGTGGTCCCGATCGCGGCGGTGTATCCGCGCACGCGGCCGCTGCTCGTGATCGCAGTGTTCGCGATGACCGCGCGCGTGATGGTGAACGCGCACTTCGTGTCGGACGTGCTCGCGGGCTACGCGGTGATCGCGCTGCTCACGTCGGCGTTCGTCCGGGTGCTTCAGAGCGCGCTGCCGTCATCGAAACAGCCAGCGTCCCTGCGATGACGAGCGCGGCGCCGAGCACGGTGCCGAGCGCCGGCAGCTGACCGAACACGGCGAGCTGCCACAGCACGGCGAAGCAGATCTGGATGTAGCCCACGGCCGTCGCGCGGCTCGCCTGCTCGATCGCGAGCGCCTTGGTCATGAACACCTGGCCGACCTGCGTCGAGATGCCGATACCGACGAGCGCGAGCCACTCGATGGCACTGGGCCACACCCAGTCGTAGAGCGCCCACGGGATCGCGAGCGGCGTCGCGACCAGCGGGAAGTAGAACACGATGACCAGCGGGTGCTCCGTCTTCGCGAGCTGGCGCACCGTGACGTACGCGATCGATGACAGCGCCGCCGATGCGAGTGCGACCGCCACGCCGAACGGATCGGCGCCCGCACCGAGCGGAACGCCGGGATGCACGACGAGTGTCACGCCGGCGAGCCCGCACGCGATCGCGAAGGCCGCGGCCCAGCCGACCCGCTCGCCGAGCAGCCACCAGGCAAGCAGCGACGTCAGCAGCGGCTGCGTGAAGTGCAGCGTGGTCGCATCGGCGAGCGGCAGGTGCGCGAGCGCGAGGTAGTAGCAGCCGAGTGCGGCGAAGCCGAGCAGGCCACGACCGACGAGACCGAGCCGGCGCGTGCCCCACAGTGGGAGCTGCAGGCGACGCAGCATCCAGTACGAGATCACGAGCGTGAACACCGCACGCGCGAGCACGATCTCGCCGGTCGGCAGCCGCGGGCTCACGAGCTTCACGAGCACGCTCATGATCGAGAACCCGAGCGCGCTCAGCGTCATGTACAGCACGCCGCGGGAGCGCATCACGCCTATATGATGCCAGGCGGGCCGAAATCGCTACTTCGCCGGCGCGATCGCGGCGGCGAGCTGGCGCGTAATCAGTGCGTGAATCTCGAGCTTGGGCTTGTGCGTCGCCAGCAGCCCGGCGACCGAAGCCAGCACGCGACCGAGCAGCACGAACGAGCGCGGGATCGCGAGGCCACCGAGCTGCTTGGCCTGGGCGATCTGGTCGGCGAACGCGGCCTGCCAGTCGATGTCGCTCGCGTCCGCACCCGGCCGCAGCGCGCCGATGATCGCGGCCGTCAGGTCGACGAGCTGGTCGGGATCATCGGCGGTGAAGCCGAGCACCGCGAGCTCCTTGCCCGCCGCGACGTGATTCGCGCCGGCGATCGCCATCACGAGCCGCGCATACGAAGCGCGGTCGGCAGCATCGAGCTCGAGCATGCAACCGAAGTCGAGCATCGCGAGCTCGCCACGCGTGGTGACGAGGAAGTTCCCGGGGTGCGGATCAGCATGGACCTGACCGCGCACGAGGATCTGCGCCGCGACCTCGCCAACGAGCTCACCGATCAGGCGATCGCGCTCAGCAAGCTTGCCCGCGGTGGTCATGCGCTCGATCCACGTGGTCAGCCGCTCGCCGTCGATCCGCGTCATCGTCAGCACGCGCTTGCTCGAGTGCGTGGTTACCGGCTGCGGAACCACGACGCCGCCGCTGTAGGCCCACAGCGCGTCCGCCTCGGCGCCGTAGTCGAGCTCGACGGCGAGTGCGCGCGCGAGCTCCGACGTCAGGGTCGGCAGGTCGACACCGGGCACGTCGCCCACCGTCGATGCGATCGTGCGCAGCGCCGCGATGTCGGCAGCGATCACGTCTTCGATCCCGGGGACCTGGACCTTGACCACCACGCGCGTGCCGTCGTGCAGCTTCGCCGCGTGCACCTGCGCGAGGCTCGCCGCCGCGAGCGGAACATCATCGAGCTCGGCGAACAGCTCGTCGATCGGCTTGCCGAGCTCGGCCTCGATGCGCGCGCGGATCGCTGCCACGTCGACGGGGGGAACTTCATCTTGCAGCGATGCGAGCTCGCTGGCCCAGATCGGGCCCACGAGGTCGGGCCGGCACGACGCGAGCTGGCCGAGCTTGGCGATGCCGCCGCGCAGCTCACCAGCGTGTGCCGCCGTGCGGCGCGCGAGGTCGCGATGATCCTCGGCGCGCAACGCCGGCTCGCCGCTGCGTGCAGCCTGCGCGAGCCGCAGCCAGCGCTGGCGTGCGAACAGGCCGGTCGCGGCTTGCGCGATCTTCGCGACGCGCGGTGTCGCTTTGCTCACCGTCGACGCTTGGTCGCGTGCGGCACCGGCGAGTGCTTGCGCATTGCGCACGATCGCGCCGCCATCGCGGGCGAGATCGAGCGACATCGCGTCGATGCGCACGCCCACGTTCTTCACGAGGCGAGCGGTGTAGAGCGCGGTATCGCGCAGCGGCTGCAGCAGGTCTTCCAAGGTGGTCATGCGCTGAGCTCCTCGAGGCATTTGGTGCACACGATCTGGCGCTCACCGCCGATCGCGATCGCGGCCTTGTGACCGCGGGGCAAGATCTCGTTACAACGCGTGCACACGGCGTTCTTCGCCAGCACGATCGGCTGCCACGCGATCAGCTCGTCGGGCTCGGCGTGTGCCGGCGCCTTCTTCTGTTCGCCACGTGCGGCGCGGGCGATCGCATGGCTATCGGCCGCGACGTCGCCGACCAGACCGAACGCGTGGCCGATCACGTTGCGCACGAGGTTCGAGACGCTGATCCCGAGGTCCTGGGCGCGCTTGCGCAGCTCGGCCTCCAGGCTCTCCGGAACGCGCGTATGTATCACGCGCTCTTTCTTCTCGGCCTCGGCGGTCTCCTCGGGCGGCTCGGTCGCTGGACGCTTACGTGTCACGTTGTGATACACGATGTATCACGTCGTGACACGTGTCAAGTCTGACGCGTTGTGCACTTCGCCTGGTCCGCTAAGGTCCGCACATCATGACGCACTGGATGTTGCTCCTCGGTCTCGCTGCGTGTGGTTCGTCGACGCGGACGGCCGCACCCGGCAACACCACTCCGCCCAGTCCGACCGAGACCACGGACTTCCTCAGCCCTGATGGCGCGCGTGTCGCTACCGTCCGCGTCTACGAGGGTGACTGCATGCCCGCGGGGAGCCGTGGTGGTTGCCATTCGATCACACTGCGTCCCGACGGCACCGCGCGGAACTTCCTGTTCGACGCCGCCGTCGATGGCACCTACACGATCGCGGGCGGCAACGTGACGATCACGGGCAACGACACCGTGTTCGAACCGCTGCCGCTGTCGGCCGATGGCAAGACGCTCGGCTCGCTGACGCTCAAGCGCGTCGGCGCGGAATGACTTTGCTGTAAACAGCGAGCTCGGAAGTCCCGGCTGGCTCGCGTGCTCTGCGCACGGCTTCGAGCGCACGGCGGAGCGCATCGATCGAGTCGAACCGATCACCCGGTGCGTGAGCGGTCGCCGTGTCGACGATCGCCAGCACGTCGGGCGCCAGGCCGGTGAGCTGCTTGGTGCCGTGCTCGATCGCCTGCATCGTCTCGAGCGGCGTTGCGCCGGAGAACACACGGGTGCCCGTGATCAGCTCGGCGAGCGTGACCGCGAGGCCCCACTGATCGGCAGCCGCCGTGATCGGATCACCGGCGAGCTGCTCGGGCGCCATGTACGCGTACGTTCCTTTGCGCGCGCCCGCCTTCGTCAGCTCGGTGCGCGCGGTCGCCTTTGCGATCCCGAAGTCCGCGAGCTTCACGTCGCCGGTCGTCGAGACCAGGATATTCGCCGGCGACAGGTCGCGATGCACGAGTCCGAGCAGCAGCCCGCGCTCGTCACGCGCAGCGTGCAGGTGCGCGAGGCCGAGCGCGACCTCGCAACCGATGTGAAGCGCGAGTCCCTCGGGCACGACCGTGTCGCTGAGGTCGCCACCGTCGACGTACTCCATCACCACGTAGTAGAGGCCGTCGTCGACACCGAGCCCGTGAACGGCGACGAGGTTGCGGTGGTGCAAGCGTCCGGCGAGCGTGGCCTCGTGGATCAGTGCGCGCTCGCGATCCGCATCCCCGACGAGCTCGGGCGCAAGCGTCTTGATCGCGACCTCGCGCTGAAAGCCGCTGGCGCCGTGCGAGATCGCCAGGTGGACCTCGGCCATGCCGCCGGCACCGAGCCTGCGCACGAGCTGATACGGGCCGAGGTTCTTCCGCACCACCTTGCGAGTATCATGAAGCATGGGCCGCGCCGCGACCGTGTACAGCGACATCCTCGACGGCGGGACCGGACGGGTCCGCTGCCAGCTCGTCGTGGTCGATGGTCCCGACCGTGGTCGCGCGTGCCGGCTCGGCGAGGCAGCCGTCATCGCCGGGACCGGAACCGACGCAGCGCTCGTGCTGTCCGACGATCGCGTGTCGGCCCACCACGTCAGCGTGCGCGTCGACGGCTCGCGATTCGTGGTCACCGACCTCGGCTCTACGAACGGCACGTGGTTCGAGGGCTCGCAGATCAGCGAGCTCACCGTGCCCGCGGGATCGACACTCCTCGTCGGGCGCTCGGCGTTGCGCGTCGAGCCCGAAGCCCAGCCGCTCGATCTGCCGCCGAGCCAGGCGCGCAGGTTTGGCGAGCTGGTCGGCGAGAGCCTCGCGATGCGCGAAGTATTCGCCGTGCTCGAGCGGGTGGCCGCGGCCGACGCGACGCTGCTCGTCGAGGGCGAGACCGGCACGGGGAAAGAGCTCGTCGCGCGCGCCATTCACGATGCGTCGCCGCGCCGGCGCGGACCGTTCGTCGCCGTCGACTGCGGCGCGCTGCCCGAGGGGCTGCTCGAGAGCGAGCTGTTCGGCCACGTGCGCGGGGCGTTCACCGGCGCCGCGAACGCACGGACCGGCATGCTCGTGCGCGCCGATGGCGGCACGCTGTGTCTCGACGAGCTCGGGCGCGTGTCGCCGACCGTGCAGGCGCGCCTGCTGCGCGTGCTCGAGGAGCGCGTGGTGCGGCCACTCGGTGGCGATGCCGAGCGTGCGATCGATGTTCGCATCGTCGCCGCGTCGCGCGATGACCTCGCCGCCGAGGTCGCGGCCGGTCGGTTCCGCGCCGACCTGATGTATCGCCTCGCCGTCGTGCGCGTCGCCCTGCCCCCGCTGCGGTCGCGCCGCGAGGACATCCCGATCCTCGTGCGCGAGCTGCTCCGCCGCCGCGGCTTCGCCGACGAGGCGCCGGCCGGTGCGAACCTCGATCGGCTGCTCGCGCACGGCTGGCCCGGCAACGTCCGCGAGCTGCGCAACATCCTCGAGCGCGCGCTCGCACTCGCGCCCGGCGCGCAGCGCTTCTCCGATCTCACGATTCGCGTCGACGCCGCGCCGCTCGCCGGAGAAGGCCTTGCCGTGCGCAGCGACCTGCCCTACGCCGACGCGAAGGCCACCGTGCTCCACGAGCTCGAGCGGCGCTACCTGGCCGACGTGCTCGCACGTGAGGACGGCAACCTGTCGGCCGCGTCGCGCACCTCCGGCATCGACCGCAAGCACCTGCGGACGCTCGCCCGCAAGCACGGCCTGATCGCCGGCGGCGACGACAGCGACGATTAGTCGCTCGACCACTCGAGGAACACACCGATGCCACCACCGGCGCGGTCCCCCGCGCGCACGCCGATACCGACCTCGGTGGTGCCGTTGTTGATGAGCAGGCGGTCGTACTGCAGCTCTGCATCGCTACGGCCCGGCGTCGGCGGACGCACCACGACACGCACCCGTGACCGCTGATCAGCGGCGTAACGCTCGGCCTCGACGTTCGTGATCCTGCCATACACGCCATGCGCGCCCTGCGGGTTCGCGTACGCGGTGATTCGATCGAGGACCAGCAAGTGCGGGAGGTTCTGCGCCATGAACGACAGGATCTGCAGCGGGTCCTGGCGGCTCAGGTTGACCGCCTCGCTGGCGGGAAGATCCGGCGCGCTGGTGTTCGCCGGGTGGCCCACGGTGTTGATGGACATCGCATCGACGAGCCCCGCATTGTTTGCCCCGCCGAGCTCATGGGCCGGGTGTACCGGCGAGCCGCTGAGCACGATGCGAGCGCCACCGCCACCACCGATGCTCTTGCGCGACAGCTCGCGTTGCACGGCGGGCGGCAGCGGGTGCTCGAAGGTCACGGCGACGTCGCCCTTGGGATGCTCGTCGGTGAGAGCGAGCGAGCCGCGAACCATGCGGTACACGTTTCCCATCACCTCGACCTTGCCGTCGGTGAAATCGAGTGCGCCGCGCACAGTCACGCCTTCGTCGCGGACCTTGATGGTCAGATCGCCTTTGGCCTCCAGCTCGAGTGGTGGCTGCTGCACGAAGATGGGGCGCGCCATGTGGACGCGCACGTCGTACCCCCTGCGCTTCTTCGTTGCAGGGGCCGCGGGCGCCACGTACGGCAACTTGCCGGCACCGACGCCACCGTCGGTGTAGATGATGTCGCCACCGAGCGACGCGTTCTCGTACTGGTGCGCGCGGTTGAAGCGCTCGGGCATGTTCAGCGCAAGCGCGTTGATCGTGGCGTCGATCGCGAGGATCGGCGCTCGCAAATCAGCCACCACGGCGATGTCTGCGTCGAGCGTTGCACGCGGCGCATCGTGCATCCCAAAGGTCTTCGAGCCGGTGGACAGCAACCAGTCCTTCGACGTCAGCGCCAGCGTCGCCTGTTGTGGCGTGAACCGCTCGAGGGTCAAAAAGCCGCTCGCACGAATCACGCGGTCCGCGATCTCGCGGTCACTCTCGTGCATCTCGAACGTTCGGAGCCGCAGGCCGTTGGGCTCGCTCGCGATCGACAGCCTGATATTTCGCCAGATCCGCTTGCTGTCCGGAACGCGGACCTCGCCCCCGCTCACATCGAGCGTCCCCGTGACTGCGAGCTTGTCGATCGCGAACCCGCCGGGTTTGTGCACGAGCGCGACGTTGGCAGTCATGTCCCAGTCAAGCACCCCCGGGCTGTGTGGCCCGAGGTGTGGCGCCAGGAACGCGGGAAGGATCGCGCGCAGCGGCGCCTTCGTCGCGCTTGCGTGGGCATCGATCACGATTCGCCCGGGTGTCGAGCGATCCATGCTAGCGACGATCTTCAGCGCGTCACCGTGCGCGACCGTGGCGGTCATCCGCGCCGTGGTGCCGTCGGCCGTGATCGCGATGTCATGCGTCGCGCTGTCCGCCGTCGGAACGTCGTGCACGATGAGCGCGGCTGCAAATCGCGGATCCACGACTGGCCCCGTGATCGCAATGTGGCCGTCGAGTGTTCCGCCCACCTTGGCAAGCTCGGGACGCAGCCAGGCGAGCGCCGCGAGCGAACGTGGAGCGAGCGTGAGCTTGGCGTCGACCGTCGCGGCCGCAAGCGCCCCGACATCGAGTGCGCCGCGCGCGAACGGATTGCTCGTCTTGATCTCCCCCTCGAGCGTCCCGATCGGGTCGGCCTCGTCGCGCAGCCATACGGAACCGCGCGGCGCGATCACGAGCCCCGAGGCAGTGCCCGTCACATCGGCGCGCAGCTTCACGCGCTGGGACTCGTCGTTGAGAAAGGCCGCACGGGCGTCCACGTCGATGGTGCCGCGCAGCCGAGCCCCTGTGCCCTGCAGATCGACGTGCAGCTCAGCGTCGCCAACCGCCGGCAACAGTGCCCGCACGCTCGCAGGCAACAGCACCGCCAGCTCACCGAGCGGACGCGGCGAGACATCGAGCTTGATGGCGAGCGGCGCCGCGAGGTTGATCGCGATCTCGCCGGCGCGGCGGGTCAGCGGCACGTTGACCGCGGCCGTTGCAACCACGACACGATCCTGCGAGCGCGCTGCAGTGATCTGAGCGACGACACGGCTGCGCGATGCACTACCCCGCGCCGACACGTCGACCCCGAAGCTCGGCAATGCGGCGACGAGATCGTAGGTCGCGCTGCGCGCCGCGCCATCCTTGCTGAGCGTCAGCGAGCCCGACAGAGAACCTGCGAGATACGGCTTCTTGCCGGCGAGTCGAGCGAGCCCACCGAGGTCGAGCCGCCGTAGACCGACGACGACATTGGCGGTCGCCAGCTTCTTGTGTTCGAGAGTGGCCCTGCCCTTGATCGAGAGCCGGCCTCCGGCCAACGCCATCGTGGTCGGCGAAATCTCGACGGCAACCGTCTCCTCGAGCCGACCGTGGACCTTCACGGCGAGATCGAGCGTCGACGGCAACGGTACCTGCCGCGGCACCACGATTCCGAAGTCCGCCAGCATCGCGACAACGGTCGGCGGCGCGGCGTGGATCGAGAGCGCGCCATCGAGCACGCGGTCCGCGCTGAATGTGCCGCTGCCGTCAATGACGAGCCCGGGCGCGACCGCATGCAGGCGCTCGATCCGCAACGCGCCGTCGTCTGCGGTCGCGTCGAGCGTCAACCCTTCGACTCTGATGCTGCCGATGGTCGTGTTCGTGACCTGAAGCGCGAGCCTGGCATCGATGCCCCCACGCGTGATGCCGGACCCGACGATCTTGGCGCGCAACGATGTCTCGACGAACGGCAATCGCATGCCAGGCATCACGACGGCGCCGGACTGCAGGTCCGTGCCGGTGATCAGCAGGTCGTACCTCGGTACGAGCGGATTTGTCAGGTCTGCGGTCCCAGCGAGCGTGAGATGCGAAGGGCCGGTCTTGATGTCGCCGTGGAGGACGAGCTTGTCGACGGGACCCACGACCGACACATCCACGGTCGCGTCGTCGCGCAGGAGGTCGTGGCCGACCAGTGCTGCGAGCTGGCTATTCTCGACGTGCACACCCGCGAGCTTGATCGACTGGATCCCGACGAGCTCTTTGCCCGCGAGCGCGAGGTGGCCGGCGATGCTGTTGACCGTGACGGCGCCGGCCATCACCTGACCGAGCTCGACATCCACGGCGTCCGCGCGCTTGCGAACCGAGATCGTGGCAATCGAGACGGCAATCACCCGGGGCGCCTTGCCGGGGCGAACAATGGTCGTCGTTGCACCGAGATCGCGAAGCGCGATCTCGGCTTCCTGCGCGGCAGGGCGCGCTCGCACGCTGCCCGAGACAGCGAGGTTGCGGACCTCGGCCCTGGTGCCGTCGGGCTTCTCGATGGTGACGTTGCCGGCGATCGACAGCCGCTCGATCACGAGCGACGGGAATGACGTACCGCCCGAGCTCGACTTCGCGATTCCATCCAGGTGCGCGGTCGTGACCTCGAGGCCCGCGATCGTCAGCTCCTCGATCACCGGCGCCTTGTCGATCACGCTCATTCGGTCGAGCGTCGCGCTCAGCGAACCGATCGCGACTGCCTGCCGACCCGCTGAGTCGCGGATCACGACATCGTGCAGCTCGAGATCACGGAACAACAGGCTGTAATCGATGGAGCCGATCGTGATCGAGCCGTTGAGCTTCGCGCCGAGCTTGGCCTCGATCCGCGTACGCACGAGGTCCTTTCCCCACGGCGTCTGCAGGAAACCAAGAAGCAACCCGACGAGCGCGAGCAGGCCCACGACGAGAAGGACGAACCAGCGCACGATCCGGCGCGGCAGCGAACGCTTCACGCGCGCCGCCATCAGAACGCCTCCCCGACGCGAAACAGCACCAGCCAGCGGTCGAGCCCGCTCGGCGCACGCAGCTCACCGCGGTCGAGCCCGCGATAGCTGACGTCGATGGAGACCGGCACGAACCAGGTGCGCAGGCGGGCTCCGAGACCCAGTGCCGCAGAGAGTCCATCGCTCGTCGGATCGAGCCCCGCCCCTGCCCCGCCGGCGTCGACGAACACCGTCGCGCCATAGAACTTGCGGAACGGCAGCATGCGCAGCTCCACGCTCGACTCGACGAGGCTCCTGCCGCCGACCTCGATCGCGTCGCACGTCGTGGCTGGCGTGGTCGTGCACACGGTCGGCGAGAGGCGGTCCCGTCCGAACCCGCGCATCCCGTATGCGCCGCCGCCGAACAACCGTGGCCCGAGCGGAACGCCAGTATCTCCAGCGACGACAATCGCCGCGCCCGACACTCGCGCACCGACCGACCACGCGCCGCCAAGCTTCCGATAGCCGCGCAAATCACCACCGATCAGCACCCAGCGATCGTCGCCGAAGGGTCCGCCAGGCGAGACCGCACCACGCGCGCTCGCGAGCCAGCCCGCGGCCGGCTCGACACGCTCGTCGCGCTGATCGACAACCAGCTGCGCCGCGAGCTCGGGACCGAGTGACTGATCGCTGAGCGGCAGCTCGACCGCTGCGCGCGTCATCGCATCGATCGCCGGCAGGTCGCGAGTCAGGCCGATCCGGTAGTCGAGGACGACATCGAAGAACACGCCCGGGCGAAGCGTTCGCCGCACGCCCGGACCGATCCGGATCTCGCGCAGCATCGCTGCCGGATACAGCACGTCGCGCCAGCGCGCACCGATTCGCAGATCGAGGTCGCGCGCGAGCCAACCTGGATGCACGTACTGGACCTTGGCGCTGCCGTACACACCCTGCGCAAGTTCGCGGTCGGCATTACCGACGAGCCAGCCGTACCCGGCGTTACCCTCGAGCACGACGTGATGCTGTACGCCGAGCGCGTTACGCAACGTCACGCGCGTGCCTGCATACGCATCGATGCGCGTCGGATCTCCTTCGAGCCCGATCTCCACGCGCACCTGCTTCGCGGGGGCCTCGACGACGACGATCCGCACCGCCAAGTTCTCGGCGAGCTTGCGCGGCACCAGGTCGCCATTGGCGTCGACCTGCGCCCGTCCGATCGGCCCACCGGTATCCGGATATTCGGGCGGCCCGGTCTGGATATCTGCGTCGGTCACCACGACCGCAGATGCGAAGGCTCCCGTATCGAGCAGCGCGATCTCGGCGCGTCGCTTCTCGGTGGTCGAGTACACCGCGCCCGGCGCGAGGTGCGCACGCTCGAGAATCGCGTCGATCGTCACGCGGTTCGCACCTTCGAC
Organism: Haliangiales bacterium; assembly: GCA_038322185.1. Classification (GTDB taxonomy): domain Bacteria; phylum Myxococcota_A; class Polyangia; order Haliangiales; family Haliangiaceae; genus JABFXX01. Next base: position 2,587 of record JBBQFU010000053.1, on the reverse strand, counting down.
GTTGATCGTGGCAATCCGCGTACGCGGTCCGGGATCGAGGTAGAAGTACCAAGCGACCGTCTTGGCCACCCGGTCGACGAACGTGCGGCTGTACCCGCGCGCGTGGCCGTAACCTTTGTCTTGCAGCCGCTCCGCCATCGCTCGACGTACGGGCCGATAGTGGTTGAGGTCGATCGGATCTCCGGGCCCGAAATGCACCATCGCGCGCAGCTCTGCCTCGTACTCCGTCGGCACGCCGACGATGTTCAGCGTGCCGATCCGGTACGCGACGCCTTCGTGGATGTGCCACGTCACCGCCACGTGCTTGCCGTCCGCGGCAAACACGAGTCCCGGCTCCTCGACCGCGGCATCGAAGTGACCGTGCGCGTGCAGATACGCGACGATCCGCCGGCCGTCCTCCGCGAGTCGAAACTCGTTGAACGTGCGCGCCGGGTAGACGGCGCTGCCCGGCCGCAGCCCCATCGTCGCCATCAGCGGCTTGTACTCGACCCGCAGCTGCTCACCCGCACGCGGCTTGAGCGTGACCGACGTGACCGCAATGGCGGTCTGGCCAGGGACTCCGGGGGCGGCCTTCAGGTGACATCCCGCCAGGACAGAGGCGATCACCCAGACTGCGCACACGACCCCGGTATCATCGCGGATCTCGGCCCTCGATGCGACCCTGTTGCCAGGCACTTCCGAACAGTGCCGGCCTGCGTCAGAACACGCGTACGACGATTGCCGAGATGTTGTCGCGGCTGCCCGCCTCGTACGCGGCATCGACGAGCTCACGGCACGCACGCTCGGCCGGATGCGCGAGCATCGCCGCGATCCGCGCCGGCGACAGCACCTCGGAGAGTCCGTCGCTGCACAGCAAGAAAACATCCCCGGTCAGCGCGTCATCGAGCTGAACCTCGGGCTCGCCGGTCGGCGTGCCGAGCGCGCGGGTCACGACGTGACGCCACGGAAACGTCTCGATGTCCGGCGGCGGGGAGCCCGCTGCGATCAGCTGCGCGAGCAGCGAGTGATCGATCGTGAGCTGCTCGATCACACCCGCGCGCAGCCGATACACGCGGCTGTCACCGACGTGACCGATCACCGCCCGCTGGTCGGCGATGCGCAGCACGACGACCGTCGAGCCCATCTGCTCGAGCTCGCCTTCGCGGCGCGACGTGATGCGCTCGTTCGCCAGCCGCGTTGCGACGATGATCTCGTTCTCGTCGACCGTCCGCCTTGGATCGATCTTGTACGGCCACGTCACGTCCTTGTCGCCGTGCGTACGGCGCACGAGCTCGCAGATCGCATCGACCGCGAGCGCACTCGCGATCTCGCCGCCCTCGTAGCCGCCCATTCCGTCGGCGACGACGAACAGACCGAGCTCGGGGCGCGAGCAGATCGCGTCCTCGTTGTTGGAGCGACGACCACGAACAGACAGGGCAAAGGCATCGAGCTGCATGCCCGCCCATAGAGCGTGTGACGTGCCAGCCGTAGGTGCGCGACGGCACAGGCCGGCCTGGGGCGCCGATGCCCCGATCGCTACGAACGCCTGGCCCGGATCACGTCGACGACGAGGTGGATCACCAACGCGAGCGACGCGAATCGCAGGAGCAGGAATACGGCGACCCACCACACCGGCTGCGGTTCCCACACCTCCTCGGCGATCCGCGTTGGCCCACCAAAGTCGGCGTGCTCGTCGCCAGGCAGCGCTTCCTTGGCGAGCTCCCACAGCGTGACCGCTGGCAGCGTGATCGCGGCCTGCGCGGCCTGCACCGGGTCGCGCCTGATCGTCCAGAGTCTGCGTGGGAAGAAGCCAACCAACCAGCGCCCCCCTTCGCCGATCTTGGGCTGCAGTTCGACGTCGCGGATAGATCCGTCGCGGTCGATCGTGAACACGACAGCCCGGCCCCCGGCAGCGTTGACGCGTGTATTGACGCTGTCGTTACCCAGCTCGACATGGTCGATTGCGAGTACCCGGTCGCCCGGGCGCAGCTTGGTCTCCGCGTCGAAGCCGGAAGCGACCCTGGCAACCACAGTGGTCGATTCGCCGGTCCGCGTGCCGTGGGTCATTGCGAACGCAAAGCCGAGCGCCGCGATCGCGAGGTAATGCACCACAGCCGCGATGGGGATCGCGACCGCGTGACGCCAGCGCTTCGCCGCGAGCAGGCGCACCATCTCGTGGAGCACCGCCAGCGACGCGAGCCCGACAACCCCGAGAAGCCACGCCATCGGTCGTGATCAGGGCGTGGCGCGCAGCCGCTCGATGTACCAGCGGCACACGGTCGCGGCACCACCATCGGGCGCTTGCTCGAGATACTGCTCGTAGAGCTCGATCGCCTGCCCGAAATCGCCCTTGAGCCGGTAGGCCTGGGCGGCGTGATAGATCAGCTCGGGCGACGACGACGAGGTGTCCATCGCGGCCGCGAACTTCTTCACCGCGTGGTTGTAGTTGCCGGCCTTGTAGGCGGACAGGCCCTGCAGGTGGAGCGTCTTGGGCTTGGTCGCGTCCTTGGGCGCGGCCGCCTTGGGGCCGGCGTCCTTCGCGCTCCAGTCCTTCTTGTACGCCGCGAGCGTCACCGCCGGCTTGCGCTGGGGCTTGGCTGCCCGCGCC
>JBBQFU010000052.1:0-36488 GCA_038322185.1 Haliangiales bacterium | reverse complement strand
CCTCCTCGAGGCTGTTCAGCCACCAGCTGTTCTCCTTGAGGTTGACCTCGTGCTCGCGGCGCAGCTGCTCGTGGATCTTCTCGAGATACACCGGGCCGATGCCCTCCTTGGTGATCTTGGCGATCTCGTCGAACACCGCGGTCTTGAGCTTGTCGACGTTGTCGGGATTGCAGCCGAAGAACACGCGGAAGCCCTTGCGGTGCGTGGGCTCGCGGCTGACCCAGGCGCCGACCGACACACCGTAGACGCCGCCCATGTCCTCGCGCAGCACCTCGCGGAGGCGAATGCGCAGGGCCATCGACAGCACCTCCGCGTCGCGCTCGAGCTCGCGCGTCCACTTGTCGGGCGTGTTCATGGTGAGCGAGACGAACGCCTTGGGCTCGGTACCCGCCACGATCGTCTTCTCGATCTTGGTCTGCGGGTACTTCACTTTGACGTCCTTCCACTTCTCCTTGCGACCCTTCGACGGCAGGCCGCCGAGGTAGGTCTCGACCAGCGGCTGCAGCTTCGCGGGGTCGATGTTGCCCACGAAGATGAACGCGAACGACCCGGCATCGGCGAACCGCTCCTTGTAGAGCGCGATCGCCTTGTCGTGATCGACCGCCTTGATCGACGCGGCCGAGTCGGGACGGCGGCGCAGGTGGTTGTTGGTGTTGATGACTGACATCGCCTCGAAGAACTGGATCTCGGGCATCAGGTTCTTGTTACCGACCCACTCGAGCTGCTCCTGCTTCCAGTTGTCGAACGCACGGGTGTCTTTGCGCGGCGCTGTGATGCGCAGGTGGACGAGCTGCATCGCCGTCTCGAGATCCGCCGGACGCGCCGAGCCGGAGACCATCTGGCTCAGCTCGCCCATGTGCGTCCACACGCTCACGACCTTGCCGGTCAGCACCTTGCGCAGCGCGATCGGGTCGTGCTCGCCAACGCCCGAGGCCGACACGATGTCGTCGGAGAACCGCGCGTGCGTGTAGTCCTTGTCGGACACGAGCGACGTGCCGCCGGGCTGCCAGCCGTTGAACGAGATCTCGTCGTTCTGAAACGTGGTCGGCTTGAAGATCACGCGGATGCCGTTCGACAGCGTCCAGGTCGTGGTGCCCGCTGCGGCGTCCGTGGTCGTCGCCGTGACCTTGCCGGGCGTGGGCTTCGTCGCCATCAGCGGCTTGTCGCCGCCATCGTCCTTCCACGCCTCGACCTGCTGCGTGCTCGACTTCGCGAGGAGCTGGCGCACCTCGTCCTCGGTCGGAACCTTGGCTTTCGACGGTGCGCTGATCGCGATCACGCGACCCTTCTCGCTGCCCCACGACTTCGCGAGCTGGTTGAGCTCCTCGAGCGTGATCGTCGGCAAGAACTCCTTGTTGTAGAGCAGCTCGAGCGCGCGGCCCGGCATCTGCTCACCCTCGAAGAAGTGGCGCGTCATCTCGTCGGCGATCTGGTCGCCCGGGGTCTTCTCCCACTCGGCGGCCGAGTTCTCCGCGCCGCTGAGCGAGCTCTTGCGAGCACGGTCGAGCTCGCTGGCGAGGAAGCCGTGACGCTCCACGCGCTCGATCTCGCGGAACAGCAGCGCCAGGCTCTCGCTCGTGCGGCCCTCCTTGGCCTGCGCGCTCCGTGTAAACAGATCGCTCGATCGCGCGAAGCCGCCAGTGCTCGAGCCCGCATATGTGAACGGCGCCGCCGGATCGAGCGCGAGCTCGGAGAACCGAGCGTTGAGCATCGTGTGATAGAGGTTCTCGACGATGAACCGGCGGTAATCGCCCTTCGTCGTCTCGCGGCGGTGGTCCATCTTGTCGTAGACCGTCACGCCCGACCACGGCAGCTCCGGGTCCTGCGCGATCGTGACCGCGGTCGGGTGATCCTTGGGAACCGCCGGCACCGTGCGCGGGCGCGGCTTGTCCGGATTCTTGAGGTCGCCGAAGCGCGTCGAGATCTCTTTCTCGATCGCGGCGGCATCGAAGTCACCGACGGCGAGGATCGCCATCTGATCGGGGCGGTACCAGTCCTTGTAGTAGCGGATCAGCGTCTCGCGCGGCGCCGACTTCAGGATCTGCGGGTCGCCGATCGGCAGGCGCTTCGCGTACTGCGAGCCCTGCAGGATCACGGGCCACTGCTTGTCGTCGATACGCGCGAACGCACCGCGGCCGAGGCGCCACTCCTCGGTGACCACGCCGCGCTCCTTCTCGACCTCGACGGACTCGAACGAGATGTCGCCGGCCCAATCCCGCAGGATGTCGAAGCCGGTCGTCATGATCTTCTGGTCGTCGGTCGGCACGGTCAGCATGTAGACCGTCTGATCGAACGAGGTGTACGCGTTGACGTCTGCGCCGAACTGCATGCCGACCTTCTCGATGTAGTCGACGATCGCCTGCTTCGGGAATCGCTTGGTCCCGTTGAACGCCATGTGCTCGACGAAGTGCGCGAGGCCGCGCTGGTCATCATCCTCCTGCACGCTGCCCGCGTTGACCGCGAGCCACAAGCTCGCCCGCTGCTCGGGCTTCTTGTGCTTCATGATGTAGTAGGTGAGCCCGTTGCTGAGCTTGCCGACCTTGATCTTCGGATCGAGCGGCGACGCCAGCTCCATCGGATTTTTCGCCGGCTCGGTCGTCATCGTCGCGGGCTTCCCCTCGATGACCTCCCCGGGCATGTTGACCGTGCGGTTCGGCGGAACCGACTTGCTGCCACACGCGAGAAGCGTGGCGAAGACGACGGACGCTAGCGTTGCTCTCATTTGTTCTCCCTGACACCCGGCGCACTTGGCGCGTTGCAACTCAGGCGCCGAGTGTAACCACGTGTCAGCGAGTCGTGGCGGGCTGCCGGCCGCTTGTCAACGGGTCCACCTGGACGCTGCTCGGCGCGGCTCCGCGCTATGCTGTGTCCGTGAGCACGCGTGATACCACGCCCGATGCGTCTGCAGTGCGCACGGAGATCTACCGGCGGATGTCTGGGTCCCGCCGCTGCGAGCTCGCGGTTCAGATGTCCTACGACGCTCGCCGCATCGCGCTCTCCGGGATTCGGGCACGGCATCCCGAGTACGACGACGAACAGGCGCGCTATGCGTTGTTTCGATTGCTCGTCGGTGACGACCTGTTCCGCCGCGCATGGCCAACGGCACCAGCGCTCGATCCATGACCGAGCATGTCGACGACCTTCTGCGTTGGATCACCGAGGTCCTGAACGCGCAACGTATCCCGCACATGGTCGTTGGCTCGTTCGCGAGCACGTACTACGGCGAGCCACGCACCACTCGTGATCTCGACCTCGTGATCGATCCGTCGTCATCGCAACTCGAAGGCCTCCTCTCGGCGCTCGATCCGGATGCTTATTACGTCGATGCGGACGTTGCGCGCGATGCGCTACGACGGCGCACCATGTTCAACGTGATCGAGATGGCTACCGCATGGAAGCTCGATCTCGTGATCTGCAAGGACCGCGAGTTCTCACGCACGGAGCTTGGCCGACGACAAATCGTCGAAATTGCGGGGGTCGAGATCGCAACCGCGACAGCCGAGGACACGATCATCGCAAAGCTCGATTGGGCCAAGCAGAGCGGCTCGGATCGGCAGCTTGAGGATGTCGCTGGCATTCTGCGCGTGCGCGGGCCATCGCTCGATCTCGAGTACGTCGAGCGTTGGGTCGAAGTGCTCGAGCTAGGCGAGCATCTCCGGCAAGCGCGGGCGCTGAGTACGTAGGGCAGTAGGGGAGCCCGCGTCGGGCCTCCGCGTCGGGCTCGCTGGGCTGTCGATACGACCGGCGACCCGATCATTTCCCCGTAGTCGTACCAGGGTTAGACGCTCGTCCCCACCGTATGTCCGAGGTACGGACACGGAACAGCGCAATCTCGTCGAGTCGCAACGTTGCGAACTGGCGCGAACGTTGCTGGACCTCACGATATGTCGCGACCTCGGCAGGTACTCCGGGAGCAGTTCTATCTGATCACGCGCCGCTGCACGCAGCGCCAGTACTTGACCGGACGACGAGGCGGCTGGCGGGTAGCTGTCAGCGAACGGACCGAAGTACGCGGTTGAAGAGCGTCGACAGGACGGCGCCGAAAGCGACCCGACCGAATATGCGGGGTCTATTCGCCGTCGCCTCGGCGGGCCTTGCGCTCGTCGGTGCGTTCACGCGCGCGTTTCACACTCCGCTGCATCGATGTTCGGTGCACCCCCGCGTCCTTCGCCGCGCGCGTAACGTTTCCGCCGTAGATCTGGGTCAGCCCCAGATAGAACTCGTCCATGATCTGTTCGGGGGTCGGAAGCTCGAACGGCCCGAGATCGAACTCCCGACGCTCGACGGTCTCGAGGCGTTCGAGAAGCGGAGCCAACGCCACGAGGCCCTCATCTGTCTTCTCGAGGCAGTCGAGCGCACCTGCCAGGAATCCGGCGCGCATCATCCGAGCGGTCCAGAGTCCACTGACGAGCACCGCACGGAGGTCCGGCCGTCGCTCGCGCATGGCGAACAGCAACTCGACGCCATTCATGAACGGCATGTGTACATCGATGACAGCGAGATCCACGCGCTCGTGCTCGAGCACCTCGAACGCTTCTGTGCAGTTCGCGGCGCAAAGAACGCGGTGCGCGTCGCCGATCTTCTTGCGCAGTGTCTTGTGTTCGAGCACGTCGAGCCTGGCAATTGGGGGCTTGTGATTCTAGGTGAGCACTCAGAGCGCAAGATCGTTGATCTTGTAGAAATTCGTGCCGGTAAGCGGATTGACCTCGGCAACGTCATTCTGTCCAAAGGGACGGTGATCCGTGGCCATGTGCGCGACGCCACCGGGCTCCCTGTCGCTGGGGCGAGTGTTCACGTTGGGCGCAGAGATCATGGTCAGGGTAACGCGCGGCTCGCTCGGTGGTTCGAGGGCGTGTACCGCGCCACCACCGATGAGACTGGCGCGTACGTACTCGACGGTATTGCCTCGGAGCCGAGCCTTGCAGTTCCACCACACATTCATGCTGAACATCCACTACGCGGGAAATCCGAAGCGTACAGGCTGCCGGATCAGGACGCTGTCATCGACTTTGTTCTGTCGCCTGTTGGGGCGATCGACGGGAGCGTCGACGGGTTTCGCGGCTTTGTCGCGATCGAGGCGCGCAAGTTTGGGGATCCAGACCCGCCGCTCACATTCGTCGATCGCTTGGGCAAATTCTCGTTCGATCGGATGCCTATCGGTGAGTACCAACTCCGTGCCAAGCCCGATCATGCTGCGACCGTGACCACGGTGGACGTGAGGGTTCAACCGGGCACGCGTACGAAAGTCACGCTGCAAATGACCAGCCCGCTGGTGGAAGTCACGGTTCAGATTCCGAGAGCAAGGGGCCACCGGCTCGTATTTATGCAAGTCAACAGTGATGGCTCAAAAGGGATCCTGCAGCCGGAAATGATCTTAGACGATCGCGTCGTCTTCTCAAACGTTGTCCCCGGCGCATATAAGGCCTCGATCGATAGCGCAACATGGAAGTCGGTAGAGGTTGGTACCGGAGGCAGGGGTGGCGAACAGGTAGTCGACTTGACTCGACTTTGAAAGTTGAGCGCAGAACGAGATATGAGTTTGGCAAACCGAATAGTTCGGCAGATCTATCCGTGCCCGAACGGTTACTGACCGAGGGGCACAAGATCCCGCGCCGTATCCTGTTGGGTTGCCGTTTGAGCGTCTCGCTACTGCGAGCGAACGTCGTCCGCATTCCCAGCGACGCCGTCTTCGCCGTGCGAGATCACGACGAGGCCCTTCGCATCGCACTGCATCACGAGCGCGTGACCCCACGGATCCTCGAGCACCGGGATGCCCGGATTCTCTCCGAAGTAGGTCGCGAGCTCCTCGAGCTTTGCCGGGCAGGTCTTGCCCGCGTTGTCGGTCTTCCACTTCGGATAGGCCTCTTCGACGTAGGCGCGGACGAGCAGCGACGCGAGATCGCCGCTTCCCATCGGCGGGCCATCTGGCGGCGCCTCGGTGTCTTCGGCTTGCTCGCCGCCACCGACGTAGCGGGCGATCGCCGGGATCACGACGGCGGTGACGAGACCGATCGCCGCGGCAGGAATCATCAAGCCGCCCTGGCCGGCATTGAAGTCAGCAGCGAACGGCGTGCCGGGCGCGGTGGTGACGAGCTGCTTCGCACCTTCAGTCGCCTTGCCGGTGATGATGTCCTCGCCGGAGAACGCGATGTACTTCGCGACCACGTCCGGCGGGTTCGCCCACACGGTGCGCAGGAACGCGCGAAAGCGAACGCCGTCGGCTTCGACCTTCGCGGCCGCACCGAGCTCGTTGACGAGCGCGATCGAGTGGATGCCGAACGCGACCTGCTCGGGCACGGCTTCCTTGGTGGGCGTGATGCCGGAGAGGTTCAGCATCGTGCCGCGGCCCCACAGCGAGGCGGTCCAATCCGTGGTGGCGATCTCTCGCCCGACCTGCGTCAGCGCGCCGGGCTTGCCCGCCGGCATCGGGCCCTTCACGGCGCCGAGGCGGAGCTCTCCGTTCTCGACCCAGATGTCGAGCTCGAGCGCGTTGGTGCCCTCGAGGCGGATGCGACATGCACCCGGCTGCTGCTTCTCCGCGAGCATGAACAGCGTGCCGAGGTCGGGGCAGTTCTCGACGATCTTCGTGGCCGGCGCAGGATCCTTGAGCGGGATGCGGACCTGGATGTCGATCTCGCCCGCGGGAATCATCGCGGTGATCGGGCCGCTGATGCTCGCTCCGAGCTGATCGGTGGTCACGCCACCGGCGATCGGTACCGACGGCAACGCCGACAGCAGCGGCGACACGTTGAACGACACGTAGCCGGTCCCACCATCGATCGTCGGCCGTGGTGACGTGGTCCCGACGACCTTCGCGAGCACACCACTCGGGGTACCGATCCAGCGCCCCTGCACCGCGGCCTGGCCCGGATCGAGCAGCATCGTGACGGCGAGCTCGCCCTTGGTATCGCCGAGGAACGTCATGTCGGTCATGTAGAGCTCGGCATCGCCGCGCTTGCCGACCACGTCGAGCTTGCCGCGCAGCGAGCCCTTGCCGAGCCGGTCGAACATCTCGACCCGCGTCGCGCAGACATAGTGACCGCGCAGCTCGCGACAGGTGTTGGTCTCGAGCGTGTCCTCGGTCTGGCCGCGCTTGCCCTTCTTCGCGGCCATGAACTTGTCGCGGCTGGCGACCGGCATCACGCCGATCACGCCATCGGCGGTCGCGAACATCGCAAACGGCCTCTCGCCGAAGCCCGCTTCCTCGGGCGTTGCGGTCTCGCTGCCGAACATCGCCTTCGCCAGCTCGTCGATCTGCGGCTTGGCCGGCGCGATGTCGGGCAGCGCGGTGAGGCCGCGAATGGCGCCGATCGCGCGAAACGTCAGCGACACGGCACGCGCCGACGCGACCAGGCCAAGCTGCGTCCCGTCGGGCGCGAGGTCCCACAGCGCATTGACGGCGTCGCTCCGATCGCCATCGAGCTTCGACTTGTTGCCACATCCTCCAGCGAGGGAGAACGCAGCGACGGACGCGACGACAGACGGCAAGCGCATCCCCGGTTTCTATCAGCACGCCGCGTGCTATGCAGCCCTGGTGACCGCCCCATATGTCGATCCTCCTGTCGGGGGCGGGCAGGGCGACCCACCGCGCGACAAGCGGCGCCTCGCGGTGCTGTGGCGGCTGACGGTGCTGATGCGGCCCTATCGCGGCCGCTTCGTGCTCGCGGTGGTCATGCTGCTCGCGGCGTCGGGCATCACCCTGGTCTATCCACAGGCTGCGAAGTTCGCCGTCGACGTCGGCATGGGGTCGCGCACCACCGACGAGCTCGACTGGATCGTGCTCGGCATGATCGGCCTGTTCGCGGTCAACGCGGTGTTCGTGTGGATGCGCCACTACACGCTGTCGTGGCTCGGCGAGCGGGTCGTCACCGATCTACGCGGGCTCGTGTTCGATCGCATCCTGCTGCTGCCGCTGTCGTGGTTTCACGAGCGCCGTAGCGGTGAGCTCGTGGGCCGGCTCGCCTCCGATGTCACCGTGATCGAGGGCGTGGTCGGCAGCGAGCTGTCGATGGCGATGCGCAACGGCGTGCAGATCGTCGGCGCGTTGATCCTGCTGTTCTTCATCGACGTGAAGCTGACGCTGCTGATGCTCGGCATCGTTCCGCCGCTCGTGCTCACCACGATCTACTTTGGGCGCAAGATCCGCGGCATGGCGCGCGGCGTCCAGGACGAGCTCGCGAAGGTCTCTGGCCAGGTCCAGGAGTCGATCGGCGCGATCCAGACCGTGCAGTCGTTCACGCGCGAGCGTCACGAAGCGTCGCGCTACCGCGTCGGAATCGAGGGCGCGCTCCAGAAGATGCTCCGCATGGTCCGCTGGCGCGCGTCGTTCTACGCGACGTCGATGTCGGCGGGCTACGCGGGCATCGCGCTCGTGATCTGGCTCGGCGGGCGCGCGATGATCCGCAGCGAGCTCACCGCGGGCGATCTGACCTCGTTCTTCCTCTACACGTTCATCGTGGCCGGCGCGCTCGGCGATCTCGCGAGCGTGTGGGCGGGCCTGCAGCGCGCGGCCGGCGCGACCGATCGGTTGTTCGCCGTTGTCGACACGATCCCCGACATCCGCGAGCCCGAAACCGCCACGCCGCTGCCCGCCGGCGGCGGTGCGATCACGTTCGAGAACGTCTCGTTCGCCTATCCCGCGCGCAGCACCGCGCCGGTGCTGACCGAGGTGGATCTCGTGATCAAGCCCGGCGAGGTCATCGCGCTCGTCGGCCCGTCGGGCGCCGGCAAGTCCACGATCCTGTCGCTGCTGTACCGCTTCTACGACGTCGATGTCGGCCGCGTGCTCTACGAAGGCGTCGACGTGCGCGAGCTGTCGTTGACCGAGCTGCGCCGCACGCTCGCGATGGTGCAGCAGGAGCCGGTGCTGTGGGCCGGGAGCATTCGCGACAACATCGCCTACGGCCGCGACGGCGCGACCGATGAAGACATCGAGCGCGCGGCGCGCGATGCCAACGCGCACGACTTCATCACCGGGTTCCCCGAAGGCTACGCCACGATGATCGGCGAGCGCGGCTCCAAGCTCTCCGGTGGCCAGAAGCAGCGCATCGCGCTCGCCCGCGCACTGGTCGCGAATCCCCGCGTGCTGATCCTCGACGAGGCGACCTCGAACCTCGATGCCGAGAGCGAGGCAGCGGTGCAGGCGGCGCTCGCGCGGGTCCGCCGCGAACGCACCACGATCATCGTGGCCCATCGCCTCAGCACCGTGCGCGACGCCGATCGCATCATCGTGATCGAGGGTGCGCGGATCGTCGAGCAAGGCGCTCACGACGAGCTGATGGCGCGTCGCGGGACCTATCGCCGGCTCGTCGAGCACCAGCTGATCAGCGACCGCGCGGCGAGCTAAGCCGATCGGTGAATGCGATCGGACTTCGAGGTGCCGCGCCTCGCGACGCCGGCGACCGACGCGCGCGGAGCGAGCCCCACGTGGGACGCGCGCCGGACCTCGCGGGTCCAGACGCGCCGAGTTGGGTCCTGTGCATAGACATGGCCTTGTCACGCTCGGGGGCTCGCCCCACGTGGGGCCGGCGCTCGAGCGTGTTCCGCTTCGCGGTCCCCGCGCGCTGCGACCCGCGTTCGAGTGTGTTCGGGTTCGCGGCTGGCTCGACGAACCTGATCGAAACTCTCCCGCCGCGCGGGTGTTCCCTCCCGGGAGGTGAAGCGGTGTTACGTGCCAGCTGAGCCGTTGGGGATGCCCCCTCGGCCGTAGCTACGCGGGTGATGGCGACCGGCACCGCGTTAACAGCTTGAGCGCCGGCGTACACACGCTGGCGCCGCCGAGCACGTACAGCATGAACGCGTAGGCGCGGGCCTGCTCGCGGATCGCGTCGAAGCGGCCTGACTTTCCGGCGTGGCCCGACGTCCAGTCGGTCTCGAACAGCAGCAGATTGTCGTCGGTCTTCGTCGCGCGCAGCTTCGCGACCCACTTCGCTGGCTCGTAGTACTGGACCTGGCTGTCGTGCAGGCCGGTGCGCACGTAGATCGCGGGATACGCCTGCGCCTTCAGGTTGTCGTACGGCGAGTACGCGAGCATGTAGTCGTACGCGGCCTTGTCGCGCGGATCGCCCCACTCGCCGTACTCGTTGGTGACGAGCGGGATCGACGGATCGAGCATCGTGGTCACCACGTCGACGAATGGAACCCATGCGATCAGGCCGCGGTACAGCTCGGGCCGCATGTTCGCGACCGCCGCCACGAGCAGGCCGCCGGCGCTTCCACCCTCGGCGAACACGCGGTCGCGCGCGGCGTGGCGCGTGCTCACGAGGTACTCCGTCACCGCGATGAAGTCGTCGAACGTGTTCTGCTTCGCGAGCTCGCGTCCACCGTCGTACCAGGCATCGCCCTTCTCGTCGCCACCTCGCACGTGCGCGATCGCGTAGACCCAGCCGCGATCGAGCAGGCTCGCACGCGTGCGCTCGAAGCGTGGCTCCATCGACTCGCCGTACGCGCCGTACCCCGTGATGAGGAGCGGCGCGGTGCCGTCGAGCGGTGTGTCCTTGCGGTACGCGACCGAGATCGGAATTTGTATTCCGTCCTTCTTGGTCACGAGCAGGTACGTCGTCACGTAGTGGGCCGGGTCGTAGCCGGGCGCGGGCTCCTGGTGGATCGCGACGCGCGCGTCGGTCATGACGTCGACCTCCGCGGTCGTCGTCGGGGAAATCAGCGAGTCGTACTCGTAACGCACGCGCGTGCTGCGCGGATCATCGGTGTCGACGAGCTCCATCGCGAACGACGCGTCCGCACTCGGTAGGAAGTGGGGCTTGCTGGCCGGATGCTTTGCGTCGACCAGCTGCACGCGCGCGAGACCGGCGGCGCGCACGTTCGCCGCGATGAACGACTCGTAGGCGACAAACCCCTCGACGAGGATCCCCGTGCGGTGTTTCACGATGGGCTTCCAGCTGCCACGGTTCGCCGGTTTCGCGGTCTGTGGAATCTCGACGATGCGGAAGTTCTCCGCATTCTCGTTCGTGCGCATCACGAACCGCGTGCCCACATGCTCGAGCTCGTAGATGTGGTCGTCTTTGCGCGGTATGAACACGCGCGGCGCGCTCGCGGGCTTGTTCGCATCGACGAGGCGCGTCTCGGACGTCGCGGTCGAGTCGAGCGTGATCACGACGTACTTGCGTGACTTGGTGCGCGAGACGTCGACGTAGAACGCCGGATCCTCCTCACGATGCACGAGGTCGTGCGCGCCGCCGATCGGATGGCGCATCACGCGGTCCTCGCGCAGCGTGTCCGCATCCTTGCCGACGTAGAACAGCGTGGTGTTGTCGTTCGCCCACACGAGCGTCGACGAGATTCCGGTCGCGGTGTCGGCCAGTAGCTCGCCGGTGTCGAGCCGCCTGATGTGGAGCGTGAACTGATTGCGACCGACGATGTCGTCGGTCCACGCGAGCGTCTTGCCGTCGGGACTGACCGCGAGGTCGCCGACGACGTAGAACGGATGGCCGGTCGCGAGCGCGTTGCCGTCGACCATCACTTCCTCGGGCGCCGTCATGCTGCCCTTGCGGCGCACGTAGATCGGATGCTGTTGCCCCCGCGCGTACTTCGCGTAGTACCAGTAGCCATCCTCGAGCGTGGGGGCGGTGGTCTCTTCCTCGTCGACGCGAGCGCGCGTCTCGCGCACGAGCGCATCCTCGAGCCCCTGGGCGGGCGCGAGCATCGAGGCGGCGTAGGCATCCTCGGCGCGCAGGTAGTCGAGGACGGGCTGCTTGCTGCGCGTGTCGTCGCGCAGCCAGTAGTACGGATCGCTGCGGGTGCCATGCGGAGACACCACGTCGTATGGGATCCGGGCCGCGACCGGCGGCTGCGGCAACGCGGGCTTCGCATCGAGCGGGGCGGCCGTCGACACCGGTGGCCGCGGCGGGGGCTGCGGCGCTGCGCTGCTACACGCAACCAGCAGGACCAGTAGGCGCCTCATCTCGCGTAGTCTACCGCCGTGCAGCAGGTGCAGTTCCAGCTTCCCGCCGGCACCTTCCACGCGCTGGAAGGGCAGGGCGAACGCCGGCTCGTGTTCCTGCACGGGTTTCCCGATCATCCACCGACGGGGAAGGCGTTCTTCGCCGAGCTCGAGCGGCATGGTCATCACGTGCTTGCGCCGTGGCTGCGCGGCTATGCGCCGAGTGTTCGCCGCGGTCCATACGATCTACTCAGCCTTGCCGACGACATCATCGCGCTGATCGACGAATGGTCGCCCGACATGCCGGTCGACCTCGTCGGCCACGACTGGGGCGGCGTGCTCACCTATCTCGTCTGCGCGTTCGCGCAGGAGCGCATCCGCTGCGCAGTCACGCTCGCGATGCCGCATCCGCGCACGTTCGTGGCCCAGCTGCGCACCCCGGCCCAGCTGCGAGCGAGCTGGTACATGGCGCTGTTCCAGATGCCGGGCAGCACGTGGCTCGCCGCGCGCGATGACTTCGCGCTGATCGACCGGCTGTGGCGAGCGTGGTCGCCGGGCTTCACGCTACCGGCCGACGAGCGCGCTGCCCTGCACTCGATGTTTCGCGACAGCATGCCCGCGCCGCTCGAGTACTACCGCGAGGCGCGGCGACACGCGCGCAAGCTGCTCGCCCTCGACGTCCCGATGGTGTGCAACCCGTTGCTCGCGCTTCACGGGGCGAACGACGGTTGCGTGCTCGCGCCGACCATCGACGACGGCGAACGCTTCGCGGCACCGTACGATCGCGAGATCATGGATCGCCTCGGTCATTTCCTGCACCTCGAAGACCCGGCACGCGTCGCCGCGCGCATCGCGAAGTTCCTGGCTTAACGCGCCCAGTAAGCTTCGTCGTCGAGACCGTCTTCGCGCTCGGGCAGGCCACGTGTCAACCGAGGGGCTGCCTGCGCGAGCACCTCGTAGCTCACGCGATTCGCGTAGCGGCACACCTGACTCATCGACGAGTAGGTGAGGAACTCGCGGACATGCTTCGACGAGCTCGGCACGCGCGCGCGGTGGTAGCGGTTTGCGGACATGTCATGCAGCAGCGCGGACAGCGCGGCATCACCGGCGCCGTTCGTGCTCGTGATGCGCGCGGGACCGCCGAGAAACGGCGCGATGTGCGCGAACACTTTGACCGGCGTCGTGCACGCCGCACGGGTCATGGGCCGGCTGAACTCGTAGCGATTGAACTCGGGGATGGCGCCGGGCAGCAGCGGGTACCGCGTCTCTCGTTTCACCTCGTCCTCGGTGTAGCCGGCGAGGTAGAGCCCGGTCGGGCCGGCGGTACACAGCACCAGGTCTGCATAGTCCAGCGCCCGCTCGCACGCGAGCAGCGGATCGGCCTCGCCGGTCAGCGACTCGCCCTCCTCCTCGTTCATCGCGACGATGTCGACGTGGTCGCGAATGAAGTCGCGCCAGAACTCTGGCCTCTCGGCGATCACGAAGCGGGTGCCGAGCGTGAGCACCACGGGCACGTTGCGCTGCTTGGCCTCTGCCACCGCGCGCATCGTCGCATCGGGCATCGGATCGCCCGGCTTGCAGCGCATCAGGTACGCCGAGATCACGAGTGCGGACGCGTCGTCGAAGATCGTGGCGGGCACACTGTCAGCGCGCAGCCCGTTCATCTGGCCTTCGCTGATCGCGAACGTGCGCTCGCCGTCGGGCGTGACCAGCGCGAAGCAGCGACCGATCGGTCCCGCGACCGGCTGCAAGTGGTCGAGGTTGACACGGCTCGACGTGTTCGACAGGTAGCGGTAGCCCGAGGTACCGATCCGGATCTCCTCGCTCATCACCCCGAGCAGGATCGACGCGTCGTCGGCGAGCAGCGAGTAGTTGTGGAGTGTGTTGCCGACGGTGCCACCCGCGAACTCGTAGGAGATGAGCTTGTCGGCGAGGAGCTCGTCATACAGCGCGACCGCAAGCTCGTTGTCGATCACCGTCGAGGCACCCTTGGGCAGCTGGTACCGGGCGATCAGTGCATCCGGGACACGGGCGTCGATGTCGACGAGCGTCTGGTCGATGCCGACCACGTGCGTGCGCGCCGCGGCAACGAGCCCCACCGCCTGAAACAGCGGATCGCGCGCGTGAACCGGGAAGTAGTGTTTGTGCTTGCGACGGCCAGGGAAGCGCACGTGTGCCCATGGTATCACTGCACTTGTGCTGGCCTACGACTTGCTCCTAACGGTGAAGTGACGTTTCTCGCCTGGATGGCGCTCGCGAGCGGCTTGCTGCTGCTCGTCGCACTGGCCTCCTCCTATCTGCGAGACCTTCCGATCTCGACCTCCGCGCTGTATCTCGTGGTCGGTCTCGCGCTGGGCCCGGTCGGTGCGGGAGTCGCCACACTCGACATGGTCGAGGGCGCGTTCTACGTCGAGCGAATCGCCGAGGTCGCGGTGATCGTGGCGCTGTTCGTCGGCGGGCTCAAGCTGCGCCTGCGCTGGCAAGACCCCGCCTGGCGCGCGGCCCTGATCCTCGCGGGCCCGGTGATGCTGCTCTCGATCGTCGGCATTGCCGCCGTCGCTCACCTGTTGCTCGGCGTGCCGGTCGCCGCCGCGATGCTCCTCGGTGCTGTGCTCGCACCGACCGATCCGGTGCTGGCGGGCTCGGTCACGGTCAACGACGCCGCCGATCACGATCGCATGCGCTACGGCCTGAGCGGCGAGGCCGGCCTCAACGACGGCACCGCGTTTCCGTTCGTCGTGTTCGCGCTGGGCTGGCAGGCGCACGCGGGCGCGGGCGACTGGATCCTCGAGTGGGCGCTGCACCGCGTGGTGTGGGCCATCCCCGTCGCGCTCATACTCGGCTACGTGATGGGCAAGGTCGTGGGGCGGATCGCGATCAAGCTGCGTACGCTGCAGCGTGATGCCACCGCGCCGAGCGATTTGCTCGCGCTCGCGTTGATCGGGATTGCCTACGTCAGCGCCGATGCGATCGGTGCGTGGGGATTTCTGGCCGTGTTCGCGGCAGGCGTCGGCCTGCGCGCGGCCGAGGTCATGGTTGTGGGTGAAACGCCGCACCCCGACGCGGATCAGAAGACCGAGCGCGCGCATCCGCCGGCCGAGAAGCTCGTGGCTGCGCGCGTCGAGGCAGATGCGCTCGAGCAACCGGCAGTGGCGGCCGGCGTGCTCGTCGCCGAGACGCTGTCGTTCGGTGACACCGTCGAGCGTGTCGTCGAGCTCGGCCTGATCGTGATGGTCGGCATCGCGCTCGCGACCCACTGGGACGTTCGCGCCATTCCCTTGGCGCTCGCGCTGTTCATCGTGATCCGCCCGCTCGCGGTCCGCCTCGGCCTCAGCTTCACGCCGACCAGCACGCCGCAGCGCTGGCTCATGGGGTGGTTTGGCATCCGCGGCATCGGCAGCATCTACTACCTCGCGTATGCGATCCGGCACGGGCTCGACGGCGAAGCCGCGCGTGACGTTGCAGGCCTCACGATCTCGGTGATCGCGCTGTCGATCGTGATCCACGGCATCTCCGCGACACCGCTACTCGCGCGCTACGAGCGCTCGCTCGTGACGCGCCGACCAGCCTCAGTGCATACGTAGCTGAGCGACCGGCAGCGCCGTGGCCCGCGCGACCACCGTGGGTCGTGCGGTGACCCAGCCAACGAGCTTGCCGTCGCGCGCGACGTAGAGGAACTCGCCATGAGAGGTGACGCGGACGTCACGATCGGCCCGCACGCGAAGCAGCCGCTGCAGCTGCCACGCACTCACCGCGCCGACCAGCATCATCAACGAGGGAGTCACAGCCAGTGCGATCCGGGTCTCCGTCGCGATCGGCAGGGTAAAGATCGCGACGCCGGCCATGGCGCACCCCGCCGCGAAGGCGAGCGCCCGCGCGCGCTGCGTGCGGGCGACGAGGTACATCAGCTCGATATCTGCAGCGACCTTGCGCCGGCTCGTCACGAATGTGCGCCGGGCCGCCGTTGCGCGCGTGATCGCAAACACCAGGCTGCACAACCCCATGAACGCGACCGCGACGGCAGCGCCGAGGGAGTCATTGGAGTGGGTGGCGACTTCGGCGGCGGCAGTCATCGACATCGTCGACGATCATGCCTGACGTTCAGGTCTCCCGCTCGGAAAAATCGAAGCCCGCCCTCCGGCGGCGTCTGAGTGCGTGTACGCCACGTGTGTGAAGAGACGCTCGGTCGACACGCGTCGACAACCTGCCATCGTAGGAGACATGAGCAACTCGTTCCTTGTCCGCAAGCCGAGCAAGCTGAAGGGCGTCGTTCCGGCCGCGGCCAGCCTCGCACTTCCCGGTACCGGCCAGCTCCTGAACGGTCAGGGCAAGAAGGCGCTCGCCACGTTCGGTGTTGCGATGGCGACCGGTGCTGCGTTCCTCACCGGCCTGCCGCTTCTCGGCGGTGTGCTCGGTGTCGCACATCTCGTCGTGCATGGTTACGCGGTCGGCGACGCGTACATCAGCGCACGCAAGAAGCGCTGAGGCTGTCCCCCGCCGTCGCGGAGGTCGGAGCTCTCGCAGGCTCCGACCCTGCGATAACATGACCGGGCAGTGCGGTTTTCTTTGTTGCTCGGATTGGTCGGGTCGATAGCCGCGATCGGCGCGCTCGATGTCGCGAGCGGCGCCGCGTACGGCATGTCGCTGTTCTATCTGGCACCGGTCGCGATTGCTTCCTGGCGCATCAGCATGCGGGTCGGCCTTGCGCTCGCCGTCGTTGCGGCGCTGCTGTGGTTCTTCTCAGAGCTGAGCGACGGTCCGTACCCGGTGTCGGCAACACTCTGGAACGGCTTCACTCGCCTCGTTATCTACTGCGGCGCCGCCGCCGTGCTCGCCTCGCTCCGCGCCGACCGGCGGCGAATGCACGAGCTGCTGGTGAGCGCGGAATCGAGCGCACGTACGGACCCGCTCACCGGACTCGCGAATAGCCGTGCGTTTAACGAGTCCCTGCGGGCCGAGACCACCCGGTTGAAGCGCTACGGCAAGGCACTGACCATCGCGTACATCGACATCGATAACTTCAAGTGTGTCAACGATCAACACGGTCACTCCAAGGGCGACGACGTGTTGAAGCAAATCGCGGACGCCCTGCGCGGCACCGTACGCGCCGGCGATCTAGCAGCACGTCTCGGTGGGGATGAGTTCGCTGTCGCATTATGGGAGACCAGCGCAGACCAGCTGCACGGATTCGAAGACCGACTTCGCGCCGCGTTGACCCCGATCGCCAGTCAATTCCCGGGGACAGGCCTCGGCGCGAGCATCGGGTTCGCGGTGCTCGGACCCAACGCCTCGTTTGACGACGCGATCAAAGCGGCGGACGAAGCGATGTACGCCGCAAAAGCCGCGCGAAAACGAGCTGCGGCTCAGTCCGCCGATCTCGCAGGCACTTGAGTGGCTGTGCCTTCAGCCCGCGACCCCCTGGAGCGCTGGGCTCAGGGGTCGATGCGCAGCACGCGGTCGCCGACGAGGTCCACGAAGTAGACCTTGCCGTCGGGGCCGAACGTCAGGCCACCGAGCGAGCCCGAGGGAAGGCCAGTGCCGACGTAGTTGACCAAGGTACCCTCGAGGTCGTACGCGAGGATGTCGCTCGTGAAGTGATCGGTCACGAACAACAGGCCGTCATGGAGCTCGATGCCCGAGGGCTGCTGCACGTCGCTGATCAACGTCTCGACCGTCGCGCCGTCCATCATGGTGATCGGCGTCTCGTGCGTCGGGATCTTCGCGCCCGGCGTGCCGCTCAACCCGTCGAGCTTGCCGATGCGCGCGTTGCCGGTGTCGGCGATGTAGAGCGTCGAGGTGGCGCCATCCCACGCGACATGGCTCGGAACATTCGCCACGCGCAGGAGCTGACCCTCGGCGAAGCGGCGGGTGAGGCCGTCGCCGTGGTCGTCGTTGCCGATGCCGTCGTCCATCGCGAAGTCGTAGTGATCGATCGCGCCCTTGAGGCCGTTGTAGACCCAGTAGCGGTTGGCAGCCTCGTGAGCGATGCCCATGCACAGCGGCGTGTTGTGCAGCATGTCGAGGTGCGAGCCCAGCATGTTGGGATTGAGCTTCGCGAAGACCGTAAGGTCGGAGGACCACAGCGTCGGGCCCGTGAAGTCATTGGCGGCGCCCTGTCCGTTGTACGTGTTGCGCGACTCGCCGCACGTGCCGAACGTGCCGGGCTTGCCGAACGTGGTCTCGTCGGCGCCAAACGCGATGGCCGTGACCTGCTCCATGAAGTGGAGCGCATAGCCGTCGATCCGCTTCTCGTAGGTGCGGCCCTCGTTGGGGGCGCCGGTCACGATCAGGACGCTGTCGTCGTCGTAGCTCACGACCCACAGCTCTTCGGGACGCAGCGGATTGAACGCCAGGTCGCGGGGCTGCCGGAGCCCGTGGCTCATGTTCGCGACCTCGGTGAACGTGACCGAACCAGGGGTACCGTCGCCGCTGCCGAGCTGCGGTGCGGTCAGGCCGCCGGACTCGTCGGAGCCGCAGGCGGAGAGCAGGAGGCCAAGGATCACGGGCTTGCGCATCGCGCCTACGTAGCAGAACCGCCGTTGCACCCGGAATGCGCCCGCTTACAGTCGATGACCTCGGCCGCGCGAAGTGATGGCCCGTCCCTGATCGAGCACCGGTGCCAGCGCTCGAACCCCGCGATTGCCCTGATTTCGCGGGCGTGGGCCGGTCCGCGGGGCGAGTCGCCATCATGAAGAACCGCGAGCGCTCAGGGTTCGCGACGGGGCCATCCGCTCCAGGCGCGGCCGTTGTCGGTTCCGCCATGGGCTCGGTACCGGCGCTTCACAGCGTAGTCTCCTCCCTTGTTCGGGTTCTTCCGCCCTGTTCCGGACGCGCCGCCGCGTGCGGAGGCCGACGTGCAGCGCCTGTCGACGCGCTGGCGGATCAGCGTCTTTCTCTCGATCACACTCGGCTACACGGTGTTCTACGTGACGCGGCTCCCGACCGCGGTCGCCAAGGATCCGATGATCTCCGCCGGGGCGGTGACGATCGCGCAGGCCGCCTTCCTCGACCTCGCGTTCCTGTGGACCTACGCGATCGGCAAGACCGTGAACGGGTTCCTCGCCGACCGCGTGAGCATTCGCCGCGTGTTCGCCACGGCGCTGCTCGTCACCGCTGTCGCGAACCTCGGCTTCGGCCTGTCGTCGACCTTCATCGTGTTCGTGGCGCTGTGGATCATCAATGGCTGGGCGCAGTCCGTCGGTGTGCCCGCGAGTGGCGTCACGATGGCCGCGTGGTTCGAGCCCAAGCAGCTCGGCACGCGCTACTCGATCTGGAGCCTGGCGCATCACCTCGGCGAAGGCTTCACCTTCATCGCCACCGCGCAATTGATCGGCGTCGCGGCCTCGCTCGGCGACGATGCATGGCGCGTCGCGTTCATCGGGCCCGCGATCCTCGGCGCTGTCTGCGCACTCGTGCTCTATCGCACCGTCGCCGATCGGCCCGCGGCCGTTGGCCTGCCACCGCCGTCGGCCGTGCACGCGCGGCCTGCAGCGAAGGCCTCGCTCGGTGTGCTGCAGCTCGGCGTGCTGCGCAATCCGGCGATCCTGATCTGCGGTCTCGCGAGCAGCCTCGTCTACGTCACGCGCTACGCGATCAACAACTGGGGCGTGCTGTACCTGCAGAAGGAGCACGCCTACTCGATCGAGGATGCCGGCACGCTGCTCGCGGTGTTCCCGATTGCCGGTATCGGCGGCACGTTGCTCGCGGGTCCCATCTCCGATCGCCTCGCTGGCGGGCGCCGCGTGCCGGTCGCGTTCGCATACGGTCTGTTGTTCTGCGTCTCGATGAGCGTGTTCTATTTCGGTTCGGGCTCGTCGACTGCGCTGCGCGTCTCCCTTGCCAGCGGTGGCTTCGCGATGGGCGGGCTCCTCGTGTTCCTCGGTGGCCTGCTCGCGATGGAGCTGTGCGAGAGGCGTGTCGCGGGTGCGGCGCTCGGGGTGATCGGTGGGCTCAGCTACCTCGGTGCCGGCTTGCAGTCGCTCGTGTCGGGTCAGCTGCTCGAGGCCGGCGCGAGTACCACGCTCGGTACCTATGATTTCAGTGCCGCCAAGTGGGTGTGGCTCGGCGCACCGTGCATCGCTGTCGTGCTGACCGCGTCGCTGTGGGGTGCCGAGCGGCGCGCGAAGCTGCATGCGAGCGCGACGGCTTAGGCGAACAGCGCGTGCGCCGACGTGGGCACTCTCGTTGCGGATCGTGTTCCACGGGTTTGGTGCGCGCGTCGTCACCAGCGCAATCACCGATCGTCGCGAAGCTCGGGGTTCGGTCTCGTTGCGGATCGTGTTCCACGGGTTGGTGCGAGCGCCATTGTGTGCGAGTCGTTGCGCCCACGTGGGCGGCACTTCCGCGCGCGCGCATCAGCGTCACGTCGATCGGGTGAACGTGACACGTACGTCACTTGCATGCGGCTGGTGCCGATCTGGTGAACGTGACACGTCCGTCACTTGCATGCGCCTGGTGTCTTGGTGCCAGCACCGCTGAGCGAGGCTCGGCGTTCTACGAGCGTCCGTGATCGCCCGCAACGCGCAAGGTCAGCGAATGAACGCGCGCAGCTGCCTTGCCTCTGAACTGTTACTTGGTTCCTGTATAACGATGTGTCGACGAAGAAAAACGACTGCGGGGGATCTCTCCATGACGTTTTGTGTTGACGAGGTTCCTCGCCTCACCGACGAGGAATCGAGTGAACGGAGTCTCGTGATCGCGAGGAAGCGCTCGCGTGCGGTCTCCGCGCGCTTTGAATGATCGATCGAAAAAACTACCACGCCGACGTTTGCGTCGCGCAAATCGCACGCGGTCGCGCCGAAAATACGCGTGGTAAGAGTTGGAGAGACAAGCAAGGAGCGGACGATCATGTTGAGCGATCGCGTCGAGGAGAATGTGAGCTGGGCAATGGTGCAGGCGGACGGCGCGGGCGGCGTTGCGCAGAACTCGAATGCGGCGAGTGACGAACTGGTTGGCGAGTCCCACGTCGAGCGTTGTGATGTGTTGCATCGGCGCCTCAAGCGGATCGTGAAGGCACGTGGTTCGCTCGACCTTCAGGAAGCGGAGGCACTACGCGAGGCGCAACGAATGGGACTGTGGCGCCGCTTTGGTTACGCGAGCCTCGTGAACTACATGGAGATGGAATTGGGTTATTCGCCTCGGACGGCGATGGAGCGGCTGCGAGTCGCGAATGCGTTGCCGCAGCTGCCGCAGATCGCCGCAGCAATCGAGCAAGGCGATCTGACGTTCTCGGGTGCGAAGGAGCTCACGCGGGTCGCGACGCCCGAGACCGAGACCGTCTGGCTCGGCGCGACGAAGGACATGAACACGCGCGAGGTCGAGCAGGTTGTCTCGGGGCATCGACCTGGGGATGTGCCGACGGATCCGGTCGATCCGAAGCTGCAGTTGCGGACGCTCAGGTTTGACGTGACCGGGGAGGTGTACGCGCTCGAGCGCCAGGCAAAGCTGGCGTCTCGCAAGATCCGCGGGGCGTGGCCCTCGGATAGCGAGCTGCTCGAGGCGGCCTTTCGCGCGTTCATCGCAGGTGATGTGGCGGACGAAGAGGTAGTGGCCAAGCGCGTCGCGAACGCGAACCGCGAGCTCGTGCGCAAGCGCGTCGTGAGCTCGGCGAGCGAGGAGCTTGTGGGCATGATTGCGGCGGGCGAGGACGTCGGGGGCAAATGTCTTGCGGATGCAGGCATGGGCAAGCGCGTTGTCGACGCGGCGCACGAAGACTTGCTGGCCGGGGGCAAAGCACAGGCCTCAGCGCTCGAGACGCATGCGGTCGGTGGGGCAGGCTCGGTGAGCGTTGCGATCGACGAATCGGTGCCCGGGAAAAGTCGCCCGACTCGTCGCGTGGTCGCGCCCTACCAGGTTGCGGTGACGGTTTGTACCGATTGTAAGCGTGGCTGGCAGGATGGAGCTGGTGAGGTGATCGCCATGTCGCCCGCTGCAGTCGAGCGCGCGTTGTGCGACTGCCAGGTCATCGGCGACCTCGATGACAACGAGGTGCACCGCTCGTGGCAGGCGATTCCTCCCGCGACCCGGCAGAAGGTGATGCGCCAAGCGCATGGGAAGTGCCAGGTGCCGGGATGCCGATCGACCTCAAACATCGATGCGCATCACCTCAGGTTCCGCAAACACGGTGGAACGAACGCGCTCGACAACCTGATGGCGCTTTGCGAGTTATGCCGCGCGCGGCATAACGGGCATTATGCCGACTACCGGATTATGCCGCGTAGAGGCGGTGCTCTCGACGAGGATGCGGGTGTTCTACGCGGCATAATCAGAGGCCGTTCAAGAACGCGAGAAGCGTGTCGTCGGGCCGGAATCGGCGCGGACCTGCACGCAGCGGCGCGGTCCTGGCAAGCGCCCGCTCCTTCGTGGTGAGGTCGGCGTCGAGGTACATCTGTGTGGTCTCGATCGACTCGTGGCCGAGCCACAGCGCGATGATCGCGCGATCGTTGCCAGCGTGCAGAAGCGAGACCGCGGTCGTGTGACGTAACACGTGAGGCGAGACGCGTTTGGCACGCAGCGAAGGACAGCGGGCGACAGCGACCTCGGCGTACTTCGTGACGAGCCGCTCGACAGCGTCTCGACTGAGCACGGCACCGCGGCGGCTAGGAAATGCAGGATCGGTCGGTACGCCTGCTCGCTCCGCCAGCCACGGCTTCAGCACTGCCACCGTCTCGCGCGTCAGCGGCGTGCAACGCTCTTTGCGTCCTTTCCCGCGGCAACGCACGTGCGCTCCCGTCGAGAGCACGACATCCTCACAACGCAGATCGCGCAACTCCGACACGCGAAGACCGGTCTGGAGCAGGAGCATGACGATCGCGTGATCGCGCCGGCCGAGCCAGGTCTTGCGATCGGGCGCAGCCAGCAACGCTTCCTCCTCGGCTCGATCGAGTGATGTAACGAGCTTGCGCTCGGTCTTCTTGGTCGGGATCGCAAGGACGCGCTGACACGTGGCGCTGAGCGCTGGCTCTTGAAGCGCCGCGAAGCGAACGAATGACTGGATCGCGGCAAGTCGAGCATTTCGCGTGCGAGCGCTGTTACCCCGTTGCTTCTCAAGGTGGTGGAGAAACGCGACCACAAACGCCGCGTCGAGCTCGGCCAACAGCAACGCAGTCGGTGGCTTGCGAAGTCGCTGCTGCGCGAACACCAGGAGCAAGCGGAACGTGTCGCGATATGCCGCGATGGTATTCGGGCTCGCGGCTCGCTGACGCTGCAAGCGATCGGTGAACCACGATTCGAGGAGACCCGCGAGGAGCGTCACGACTTCACCCGCGAACGCTCGAGCCGAACCGTGGCCGCCTCGAGCAACTCGGGCACCGCGGTCAGGTACCAATACGTCGACGATGGGCCGACGTGGCCAAGGTACGTCGAGAGCAGCGGAAGTCGAGCTTCGACGTCGACGTCGTCGCGGTACCAATCGAGAACGGTCCGGATCGCGAATGTGTGGCGAAGGTCGTGGATGTTTGGACGTCGTGGTCGTCGAGTGCCGAGTCCAGCCGCGTAGACCAGTTTCAAGAAGGTCTCGTGGACGTTTTGATAGAACAGGCGCGAGCCGGCGACGGATACGAACAGGCTGGACCCTCGTCGAGCCACGAGGCGATTGCGCTGTCGCTGATACTCCGCAAGCACTTGAACACTCGAGTCGTGCAGCGGGACCTCGCGCGACTTGTCGAACTTGGTCTTGCGGATCACCAGCACCCCGCGCTTGCGATCGAAATCGCGATCGTCGAGGGCAATCGCCTCGCCGACCCGCATGCCGGTCACGGCGAGGATTCCCAGCAGCGTGCGAACCGTCGCCACTCGAAGCGGAATGCGCAGTGTCTCGCTCGCCGACAACAACGCGGTGATGTCGGCCGCGGTGTAAACGTAGGGCGTCCCGCGTGCTCCCTCGTGCGCGGGTAGGTGATCGAGCGATGGCATCTCGGTCCGGCCGTCGATGGCCAGTAGGTACTTTGCAAACCCGCGCACTACGACCAGTCGCTGTCTCCACCAATTGGGATGCACATCCCGTGGCTGCGTCGCCCATGCGATCGCATCGACCGTAGTCACAAATGTGGCGCGTCGCTTTTCGAGGTAGCGGACGAAGTCCGGCAGCATCTCTCCGGCCTGCTTGAGCTTGAAGCCGAGCGCACGGCGAACCCTGAGATAATCCGTCAAGGCGCGACGGAGACCGCTCACGAGACACCTGCCGGCCAGGTGCGCGCCATCTCGCGAAGACGCTCCGGATCGAAACGATCGGCGGGCCACGGCCTCGCGATCGAGCGAAGCAAGTTTCGGTCGACCTTGGCGTAGATCGCGGTCGTATTGATGTGGCGATGCCGAAGCACCTGCGCGACCTCGGTCATCGATGCGCCGCGACGAAGCATCTGGGTCGCGGCGGTGTGACGGAGCCGATGTGCACCGCCGCGGTCGATCCCAGCTGCCCGCATCGCCGTCGTAGCGACCGCGACGATCGCGTGTGATGTCAACGGACCGTACGGTGCGCGAACGCTGACGAACACCGAGCGCGTCGTCTTGCTGCGAAGTCCTCGTCGGAGCCAACCCACCAACGCCTCGCCCACATCGGCCGGCAACGGTAACCGGGAGAGCGATTTCCCCTTGCCGTGGATCGTGATCTCCCCTGATCGCCAGTCGACGTCCTCCATTTGAAGCGCCGCGACCTCACACGCTCGAAGACCGAGGCGCGACAGCAGCGACAACACCGCATAGCTGCGACAGCCCGACGTCGTGCGTCGATCGCATCCCGACAGCACAGCAGCGAACTCGTCGGGCAACAGGTCCTGCGGCAATGACCTCTGCGACCACTGCGGCACCGACGGCACCGCATGGACCAGATCGGCCGTGGTCTTCGACACCACAAACAAGAAGCGCAACAGCGAGCGCAATGCACTTAGCCAGCCGCCGAAACCCGGGCGGCCCGCTTGTGCGTCGATGTACCGAGCGACCTCGCGGGTCGAGAGCGACGTGAGCGATTTTCGGCCGCGGAGAAATTCTTCGGCGACGGCAATGTAGTGATCGCGAACAGCTGGCGTCACGCCTCTCTCATCGACGACGTATCGCTCGTACTCGAACAGCAAGCCGGTGCGCTGCCTGGAGGCGTCACTCATCGTCAGTGCGCCGATTCCGCGCAAATACGCGACGTGGGGAGCGAGAGCGCGCGCGCTGATAAATTGCGTGTACGTCCGCCAGCGCTTCGCGAGAAAGCGGCTCTGAACCGCGCGGTCCAGAGCCGCGACGACGATGCGTCTGCTCTGCAACCAGCGACTCAGGTCGGACATCAGCCTCAACTGATTTGCGATCGAGAGCTCCGTGTATCCCTCGGCTCTCAGCTCGGCAGCAAACCCTTCGACGTAGCGAGTGAGTGGTCCGGAGATCCGGACGACGGCAACAGCATCCATGGCGGCCTCCATCCGGCTGCGCGCCGGAAGAGCCAGGATCAGGCCGCCGGATTATGCCGCGTACAAAACCGACTCCTCGTCGGAGACCGGACGCCTACGCGGCATAATCCGGTAGTCGGCATAATGCGAGGGCCATCACCTCGCTACGCACGATGGGACGCTCATGGTCGAGCGGGTCGACGGCGAGTTGCGATTCACCTACGAGGGCAGAAATTCGTTCACGCGCGCGACGCGGGCGATCGATGCGGCGCGAGTGCTGCGCGACCGCGGGATCGATCGGTTGGTGGTCCGCGACGCGATCGAGCGGACGCGCGCCCACGTGGGCGCAGGTGATCTCAGTCTCGATCAGTGGGTCGCCCTTGCCGAGCGATATCTAGGCAGTTGAGAGCGCCTTGCGCCACCACGAGCCGGTGGTGGCGCATGCTCGACGGTGCGCGCGAGTCGTCGCCCTCCTGCGAACGACGAACGCCCACGGGCACAGGTGCTCCGGCTCGAGGTGAGGGTGGCGACCCGTGCCGAGCAGGTGCAGGAGTTCCTCGGCTCTGGCTCACTCAATACTGTGTGTCCGCAGGCACTACTGAATGGCGCGCGGAGATCATTTGACGACGTCACATGCCCGGGACCTCGGGCGTCGAGTCATCGTGTTCGTTTCGCTGCGAAACCAGGAGAGCATCGCCCGGGCGATCGTAGCGTCAATGCGCGGACCGCCCGGGACGGCCAGTGAGGTCAGCTGGTGCGGACCTTGGAGGCCTTGCGCTCACGCGAGGCCGCCGCTTGCTCGCGCTGCAGCAGGTCGATGCACAGCGGGCAGTCGTCGCCGAATGGCGCGCTGGCGGGTTCGAGCGGCCCATGCTGCTCGACCTCGTCACGGATTCGCGTCAGCGCCCGCATCACCATGTCCTTCGCCATCGCGGTGACCTCGGCCTCCGGGACCCCGCACTCGTCGATCGCCGACATCAGCTCGGTCGCGAATCGCGAGAGCTCGCCCAGATCGATGCACGAGTACACGCGCTCGTAGACGAGCTCGTCGAGCAAGCTCGCCGCCTTGTCCGGAGAGATCACGGAGCACCGCCCGCGAGTGCCGGCACAACGTTGTGGCCGTTGCTGGCGGCCGGGTTCGCGGCACCCGTCGACGCCCGCTTGGCCTGGACGATCAGCGCGGCGCGCAGCTGCTGCGCGAGGGCCGGGTGCTCGTCGAAGTGGGCCATTGCCTTCTCACGGCCCTGACCGAGCTTGGCTCCGTCGTACGAGTACCAGGTGCCGGACTTGTCGACGAGACCGAGCTTCTCGCCGGTGTCGACGAGCTCGCCGAGCTTGTTGATGCCGGTGCCGTACAAGATCTCGAAGTCCGCCTCGCGAAACGGCGGTGCCATCTTGTTCTTCACGACCTTCACTTTGCACTGGCTGCCGATGACCTCCTCGCCGCGCTTGAGCGCCTGCTTGCGACGGATATCGAGGCGCACCGAGCAGTAGAACTTGAGGGCATTGCCGCCCGTCGTGGTCTCGGGGTTGCCGTAGACGACACCGATCTTCTGTCGCAACTGATTGATGAAGATGACCACGGTGCGAGTCCGCGAGATCACCGCGGTGAGCTTGCGCAGCGCCTGACTCATCAGTCGGGCCTGCAGGCCCATGTGCGAGTCGCCCATGTCGCCCTCGATCTCGGCCCGCGGGGTGAGCGCCGCGACGGAATCGACGACGATCAGATCGATCGCGCCGGTCCGCACGAGCGTGTCGCAGATCTCGAGGGCCTGCTCGCCGCAGTCGGGCTGCGAGACCAGCAAATCCTCGAGGTCGACGCCGAGGCGCTTTGCGTAGTCGGTGTCGAGCGCGTGCTCGGCATCGATGAAGGCGCACACACCGCCCGCGCGCTGGGCTTCGGCGATCGCGTGGAGCGTCAGCGTGGTCTTGCCCGAAGACTCGGGCCCGTAGATCTCGATGATGCGTCCGCGCGGTAAGCCGCCGCAGCCCAGTGCGACGTCGAGGGCGACGGAGCCGGTGGGGATGACATCGACGGCCTGCACCTCGCTGCCATCGAGCCGCATGATGGAGCCGGAGCCGAACTGCTTGTGGATCGCGCGCACCGCCTCGGTGATCGCCTTGTTCTTTTTCTCTGTAGACATTGTTTCCTCCGCCGGGGCCCTCTCCACGAGGCGTGCCGAGTGCAACGCCGCGAGAAGACACGCGGGTGGCGGTGGAATTTGTCCGAAGTGTCCGATGGGCGGGCACAAGAGGTCCGAGGTGCGGACAACGTATGATCTGACGTCACTTCGCGGGCGCGGGAGCGGGCGCCGCCGCGAGGCCGATGAACACCTCCGCGGGCGCCGGCGCCTTCTTGATCACGGCGAGGTCGACAAGCTGCTGCGCGAGCGCCTGCCAGCGCGCCGCGGTCATCGTGCCGAGGCCCGACGCGTTTGTCTCGTCGGTCTCGATCAGCGGCTTCTGGATCTTCGCTGACTCGACGAACGTCCTGGCGTCCATCTCGCGGTTGAGCTTGCCCATCACCGCATTGGTCGCGGTTGGATCGTCGAGGTACGCGCGCCAACCGTCACCGAGCGCGGCCTGCAATTTCTTGATCGTGTCGGGGTCGTTGCGGACCATGTCACCGCGAGCGATCACGACGACGGTGTACGGGTTGTAGCCGGCGTCTGCGATCATGAAGGTCTGCGGATCGCTTCCCGCAGCCGCGGCGGCGATCGGCTCGCTCGTCACGAAGCACTGCTTCGACAGATCGGGCTTCGCCAGGAACGTCGCGATACCGGGCGAGTTGCTGGTGAGCTTGACCTTGGCGTCGGGGAACTTGGCGCGCAGATACTTGAGCCACGTCACGTCCTCGGCCTCGAGGGTGCCGGGGTTGTTGAACACGTCGTCGATCTTGGTGAAGCCGCGCTTCTTGTGGACCATGATCGCCTGCGGCGAGGTCTGGAACACTGCGAAGATCGCGACGACATCGGCACCTTGCTCGCGCGCGATCAGGACCTGATCGGCCGCCGTCGTCGCGAAGTCGGTCGCCTTCTCGGCGACGAGCTTCCAGGTCTGGCCCTGGCCGCGCGGGCGGATGTCGATCTCGAGACCGTGCCTGGCGAACGCACCGCTGTCACGCGCGGCGTAGAAACCGCCGAACTCGGGCTCGGGGACCCAGTCGAGCGTCAGTGAAAACTTCTTGGCCGGCGCGTTCGCGGAGCCGCCACTGCCAGTTGCCTTCGCGGCTTCGTCGGTCTTCTTGCCGCAACCCGAGAGCGCGATTCCGAGCGCGAGGACAGCGCGAATCCACATGGGCCTTAGTGATGCACGCGTTGCCGCCGCTAGTCACGCGCGGAGGCATGCCAGTTCGCGAGCACGAGCCTGCGCACGAGGCTCACGGTCCCGAACATCGCGAGACCGAGCGCCGATGCGAGCAGTACGGCAGCGAACACGCGGTCACTGTGACCGTTGTGACTCGCGCTGACGATCACGACCCCGAGGCCCTGCGCTTCACCGAGCTCACCGACGAGAAACTCGGCCACCACGGTGCCGATCACGGTCAACCCCGCAGCGACTTGAAGACCGGTGAACACGTTCGGCAGCGCCGACGGAAACCGCAGCTTGAACATCGCGGAGCCACGGCCCGCACCGTAGAGGCGAAATAGATCCAGCAGCGCAGGATCGGTCGAGACCAGGCCCGACAGCGTGTTCGCGATCACCGGGAACACCGACACGATGAAGGCGCACGCGGCGACCGCCTTGAGGCCGGGCTCGAGCCAGATCGACAGCATCGGCGCGATCGCGATGATCGGTACGGTCTGGAACAGCACCGTATAAGGCGCGAAGGCGCGGCGCACCCAGACCGAGGACGCGAGCACGATCGCCATCGCGACACCGAGGATCGCGCTCAATGCGAAACCGATCAGCGACGCCTTCGCGGTCATCCACAGCGCGGCTCCCAGGTAGTCGCTCTCGGCGCTCAGCGTCGCGAGGACCTTCGACGGCCGCGGCATCAGGTAGATCGGCGTGTTGCGCTCGCGGATGTAGAGCTCGGCGAGGAGCATCACGAGCACGAGCACCACGAGCGGCGGCACGAAGGTCGTGACGAGGCGACGAAGGGTCGACGGCTTCACGCGCGCGCCTCGCCGCGCTCGAGTGCCTCGTACACGAAGCGTGACTCGTGCGCGAACTCGGCCGTCGCGCGGAGCTGCGCGGTCCGCTCGCCCGCGAGACCCACGGCACGGTCTGCGATGATCCGGCCGGGCCGCTTGCTCATCACGATCGTACGGTCCGCGAGAAACACCGCCTCGCTCGTCGAGTGCGTCACGAAGATCACGGTCATCCCGCGCGCCTGCCAGAGCTCGCGCAGCTGCTCGTCGAGATGCTGCCGCGTGATCTCGTCGAGCGCGGCGAATGGCTCGTCCAGCAACAGCACCGTCGGATCGGTCACCATCGCGCGCGCGAGCGACACCCGCATGCGCATGCCGCCCGACAGCTGCGCTGGATAGCGCCCGACTGCATCCGCCAGCCCGACCTTCGCGAGCGCCTCGGCCGCACGGTCACGCCGCTGCGCGCGATCGACACCCTGCAGCTCGAGCGGCAGGGCCGCGTTACTCAGGACGGTGCGCCACGGCAGCAGGTGCGCATCCTGAAACACGTATGCGAACCGGCTTCCATCGACGTTCACCGTGCCCGCCGTCGGGCGATCGAGGCCCGCGATGATCCGCAACAACGTCGACTTGCCACACCCCGACGGACCGAGGATCGCGAGGAACTCGCCAGCCGCGACGTCGAGGCTCATCGACTCGATCGCAACCACGTCGCCCGAGAACACCTGCCGCACGTCGCGCAGGGTCACGCTGCTGCCGGACATCAGGCCCGTAGTCTACAGCTCGGGGACGTACAGCGTCTGCACCGCGACGTGACCCGTCGTCCCGGTCAGGGTCTGTGCGAGCGGCGCGAAGATCGTGGTCCGCCACGGCGCGAGACCACCCGGCAGCCGCATCATCGTCAGATCGTCGATGGCAACGGTATCGCTCGCTATCGGATTGAAGTCGAAGCCAGCGACGGGCGGCAGCGTCGGGAACTTCACCGAGGTCCCGGTGCGTGCGGCCGCAAGCCGCCACCGCCACGCACGCCCGGTCGGGATGTCGTCGCGATACATCTGCATCCCCACGCGCACGACATCGCCGGGCGTTCCGCCCGCTCGCTCGGTCCACGTCACCGTGTGCGCCGCGAGATCGTAGACCGGCGCGGACGCATACGCTTGCAACAGCGCAGTCGCGAGGTCGCTCGAGAACGTCTTCCCAGTCGTAGGTCTGCTGCTGGCCGACCTCGGTGCTCGCCGGATACAGGGTGGTCACCGTCACGACGTCTTCGCTCGCGGCGGGGATCGCCAGGTTCACCGTCGCGGCGGTGCCGCTCGGCGCGGCGCTGTCGCCGACGCCGGTGACATCCTCATCCGCGGACCACGCGGATCGCGTCCCTACCTCGGTCCTACCCGGGCTGGCGCCACTCGGCGGCGAGCGCACATGTCGTGAGACCGACGCGCTTGGCCTCCGTCTCCAGGGCGAGGGCCTTGGCCTCCCCCTGGAGCGGCTGGATGGCCACCAGGAACTCGTGCCCCTCGCTCGTCTTGATATGGGGCCCCAGCCACATCGCGATGATCGGCCACCGCTCTTCCTTGGGCTTCTGGTCGGCTTCCGAGAGGCGCACCACATCACACAGCGTGGTGATGTCGGCCTTGTAGCCATCCGTGACCGTCGCCTTGGGCAGCGAGATGATCTTGCCACTGCCGCCGCCAGTTCCCGCGGACGGAGGCTCCTTGGACTGACAAGCAGCAAGCGAGCCGAACAGGACCGCGACAAGAGGCCACTTCATGGGGCGACACTCTGCACTTTCGGATGAAGATTGGCTAGATTGCCGCCATGGCATACGTGGTCGCTGACCCCTGCGTGAAGTGCAAATACACCGACTGTG
Organism: Haliangiales bacterium; assembly: GCA_038322185.1. Classification (GTDB taxonomy): domain Bacteria; phylum Myxococcota_A; class Polyangia; order Haliangiales; family Haliangiaceae; genus JABFXX01. Next base: position 5,255 of record JBBQFU010000052.1, on the reverse strand, counting down.
TCGCGGTGTGCCCGGTCGACTGTTTCTACGAGGGTAAGAACTCGATCGCGATCAACCCGGACGAGTGCATCGACTGCGGTGCGTGCGAGCCCGAGTGCCCGACCACCGCGATCTTCGAGGAGAGCGAGCTGCCCACGAAGTGGGCGGTCTACAAGGACATCAACGCGCTCGTCAGCGGTGCCAAGAAGGTAGCCGAGGTCGACACCGCGTCGTGGCCGGATCACCTCAAGGCCGCTGCTGGCTCGGCCGACACCTGGCCCAACATCACCGAGCAGAAGAAGGCGCTCCCCGGCGCCGACGACGCCGCCAAGGAAGACAACAAGATCGTCGCGCTGACCCTCGAGGGCGGCTCGTAGATCTTTGCCGAACGAGATCGAGCGAAAGTTCCTCGTCGATCGCGCGCTGTGGACCCCGCAGGGGACCGGCGAGCACCTGGTGCAGGGCTACCTGAGCTCGCACGCCGAGCGCGTCGTGCGGGTGCGCATTGCCGGTGACTCGGCAAAGCTCACGATCAAGGGCGTGACCACCGGGATCACGCGTACCGAGCTCGAGTACGACGTCCCGCTGCCCGATGCGCGGCTGATGCTCGACACGCTGTGCGAGCGGCCACTGATCGACAAGCACCGGCACACCGAGACGGTCGCGGGGCGCACATGGGAGATCGACATCTTCCACGGCGACAACGACGGGCTCGTGCTCGCCGAGATCGAGCTCGAGTCCGAGAGCGATTTTTTCGAGGTCCCGGCGTGGGCCGGTCCCGAGGTGTCGTCCGACGCGCGCTACTACAACGCGAACTTGCTCAAGGCGCCGTTCAAGTCCTGGGGCAAATCGTCCTGACCGCTGAAGGGTCGTGTTAGTTTTCGGACTGGGTGCGCGCCGCGATCAGGAGCTTTCTCGCCGTGGCCTGCGCCACAGGGGTCGCACAGGCCACGCCGTACGAGTCGTTCGTCGACGTCGATGACGAAGGCGATCTCCAGGATCTCCTCGCCGCCGGCACGATCACCGAGGACAGCTACAACGAGCTGCTGGATCTATTGTCGCGCGGTGTCGATCTGGCGCGCGCCGATCGCAACGAGCTCTACACGCTGCCGAACCTCACCTTCGAGGATGTCGATGCGATCATCGCGTACCGCACGCTCAACCGCGGTCGCATCAAGGATCCCGCCGAGCTGGTGACCGCCGGCGCGCTGTCCGAGGAGAAGCTCCTCGCGATCTCGTCGTTCATCATCACGCGCCAGGCCGGCGACAGCCCGCTCGCAGCACATGGCTGGGTTCGCCTGATGACGCGCGCATCGCCGCACGACTTCAATCCGTACGAGCCGTCGGATCCGTTCCTGCCGCCGCTCGGGCTGCGTGCGCGCGTGCGCGCTGCGCGACACTTCACGATCGGCGCGGCACTGACCACCACGCGCCTCAGGATCGGCGAGCCGGTCTACGACCCGGCGCGCGATGCGCTCGTCGCCGAGCGACGCAGCAACCAGTTCCATTTTCCGAAGGCGTACGTGAAGTACGAGAGCGACTCGCTCGAGGCGATCGGCGGTTCGTTCCGCGCGGGCTTCGGCCAGCGTCTGGTGTTCGACAACTCGTCGGCGTACTCGCCGAACGGCCTCTACCTCGACGACCAGCTGTTCTTCTCGCCGGACCTCGCGACCAGCTGCAAGGAGTCGGCGGGCGAGCTCATCACCTCGCCGTGCTCGGGCCCGCGCGGCGACGAGTACGTCTCGCCCGACTTCGCGTGGCGCGATGGTCTGTTCGGTGGCGCCGTCGGGGTGAAGAAGCTCGAGCTGTCGACCGGTTGGCTGCAGGCCTACGCGTTCGGCTCGGTGTCGCGTCGCTCGATCTATCAGTACGAGCTCGTCGATCGCGGCAAGTGCAGCGACCCGCACGACGACAATGCCGACAGTGGCGTGTGCGACGCGCCCCAGGTCTACGTGAAGCCCGAGGGCGATCTGCTCACGCCATCGCCGCGTCACTCGTTCGCCACGCTGCCGAACGTGTTCCAGCAACGCCTGGTCGGCGGCAATGTTGCCTACTTCGCGGATCGCCGAAACACCGTCGGCCTCACCGGCTACGGCGCGCAGCAGCACAATCTGATCGGCGGCATCGACCTCGACTTCCAGGAGTGGTCGCGGCTGCCGACGGGCAAGCGGTTCGGTGCGCTCGGCGCGAACTTCGCGTTCGGTCGCGGCTGGCTCGATCTGTTCGGCGAGGCTGCGGTCAGCTTCGACGCGATGCCCGAGCAGGATCCGACGCTGACGCCGGCAAAGGGCGGCGGCGGCCCGGCGGCGATCCTGCGCATGACCGCCACGCGCAAGCGCGAGGAGCTCGAGATCGTCGCGCGCTATTACTCGGTCGACTTCCTCAATCCATTCGGCCGGCCGATCGCCGCGTCCGACGAGTTCGAAGGCCAGCGCGCCCGCGACGAGCTCGGCGGTCGCGTGCGCTACACCCGCACCGGCAAGGAGCTCGTGATCCGCGCGCTCGCCGACGTGTGGACCAACCCGAGCGCTCCGAACGGCGCGCCGAAGATCGACACCTACGTGCGCGCGAACGTGAAGACCACGCCCGTGCTGTGGCTGTCGCTGTGGGAGCGGTTCCAGGACAAGAACCTCAAGGTGTCGGGGCACGACCAGTGCTTCGAGCTGTCGAGCGAGACCGACGAGACCGGCGAGACCATCCCGTGCGGTGGCATGCAGCTCACGACGATCGCACGTGCGACCTACGAGCCGAACAACAAGATGTCAGGCACGCTGCAGCTGCAGCACCAGCTGGTCGACGACAACACGCGCATGGAGCTGGAGAGCAAGTTTCGCCAGGACGTGTCGGCCTGGTTTATCGGCAACTACCGGCCCAACAAGGACATGCGCATGCGGTTCCGCCTGCGCTATTTCGACGAGGCGATCCACGACAACACCTACCTCGAGCGGTCCATCGCGGCCCGTGGCGAGGTCGCGTTCAGGGTCCGGGAGCGCGACCTGATGCGCATCCGCCTCGACGGCAAATGGTGGATGGACAAGCGCACGTCGACCCTCGCCCGGGTGCCGAACCCCGAGCTAAGTCTGTGGCTGTTCTACGAAGCCAAGATCTAGCCGCGTCGCCAAGTCTTCGTTGACTCGTAGCGCCCCGGTGATAGCGTCTGCCGCATGCGCATCCCGACCTCGGTGATCGTCATGTCTGTGCTCACGGCCGCCCCGTTCGGCCTCGGGATTCGCGACTCGCTGAAGGCCAAGCCGGCCGTGACGTACGAAGGCGAGATCGTCGATGACGACGACCGCCACTCCGCGCGCCGCGATCATGCAGCGCTCGCCGAGTACGAGGCCGAGGCCGCGCGCGAGGCCGCCGAGGAGAAGGTGAAGCGCGCCAAGAAGCTCGAGTCCCTCGACACCCTGTTCGGCGTGGAGCCCGCATCGATCGGTTCGTGGCTCGGGAGCCCGACGGTCGGCTCGATGGTCACCGAGAAGATGCACATCAAGGTCGACGAGCTGTCGAACGACGGCCTGTTCATCCCGACGATGGATGACCGCGCGGACCGCCTCCGGTCGGTGACCGTCCAGATCAGCTCGTACGACTACGAGATGGACACCGAGAAGGTGTGCGGGATGCTGCGCGACAAGCTCACGGCCGCGTGGGGACGCTCGGTCCGCGGCACGTGGCTCAACGCAGCGACGCACCAGCGCGCCACGCTCACCGAAGATCCGTGTCTGTTCTCGATCGACCAGGTGGTCGACGCCGATGCGTGGGTCGCCAGCCTGCCGATCGATGCGATGGGTCAGTCGGGCGAGAAGGTCGCAGCCAAGGCGGCGGATCTTGGTGCCGAGGTCTCGGACTATGACACCGTCGAGTGGTCGCTGCCTGGCGTCGGTTACTCGAGCAAGGACACTGACGTCGTTGCGTCGCTGTCCGATGCCGGCAAGGTCACGTTCATTTCGGTGGCGACCGACAGCGATTTCGACACGGTCCTCGCGATCCGCGATGCGCTGAGCGCCAAGCTCAAGGCGCAGCCGACGCGCGATGAGGACACCGGCGGTTGGGTGTGGAAGAAGAAGCCGGGCTTCTCGCTGGTGCAGGAAGACCGTAGCGACCGCTTCGAGCTGCAAATCGGCAAAGATCCGAGCCTTTGAGCGGTCTCGTCGGTAAGCTCTGATCGTGACCATCACGACGATCGTTGCCGGCGTCGACCTCTCCGTTCCGAGCGAGCAGGCGCTCGATCGCGCGGCCGCCCTGGCGCAGCAGAACGGCGCCGCGCTCGTCATGGTCAATGCGCAGGCCGACGATGCACCGATCCCGCACGTCGACAACGCCGTGCTCGAGCAGCTCGGCGAGGTCTCGCAGGCCGTTCGCGCCGAGGAAGCCCGCCGGCTCGCCGAGCGCGTGCAGCAGCTGCAGGCCCGCGGTGTCAACGTCGAGCTGATCAACGAGGCGGGCTCGCCGGGCGAGGTCGTGTCGCGGGTCGCGCAGGAGCGCCATGCGCAGCTGATCGTCGTCGGCACGCACGGCCACACCGGCATCCAGCGATTCCTCCTCGGCAGCGTCGCCACGTCGGTGCTGCGCCACGCGCCGTGTGACGTGCTCGTGTGTCGCGGAAACTCGGGGCCGACGCCGTTCCAGCGCCCGCTCGTCGCCACGGATTTCTCGGCGGCTGCCGAGCGCGCGCTGCGCAACACGGCGCAGATGACCGCGCCGAACGCGCCGATCGAGGTGCTCCACGCGTGGCAACTCCCCGCCGGCTCGTGGGGCGCGACGCTGCTCGGCCAGGCGCGCTTCCCGTGGTCGACCGTGCGCGACGCGGTGCTTGCCGGTGCCAAGGCACAAGCCGACAAGCTCGCGGCGCTGTTCGCGCACTGGGAACACCCGATTCACGTCGACCTCGTGCAGGGCCCGCCCGCCAGCGTGATCACGCATGCGGCCGAGCGTGGCAACCACGACCTGATCGCGATCGGTACCCACGGTCACCGAGGATTCCGGCGCCTGCTCCTCGGTAGCGTCGCCGAGAGCGTGATCCGCCATGCGCCCTGCTCGGTGCTCGTCGCGCATAGCGAGCACGCGGGCGACAGCGAGCGGTTCAAGAAGGTCTAAGGGCTGTCCCGTAATGCTGCCATTACGAAACATGTCGTTTCGCCAAGGACCGTTCCGACGTGGTCCTGCACGCATGCAGGTCTCATCCGGGGTTGGTCACTTGGCCGTGCCGACGTTCGCCGAGCCACCGATGCTCTCGGTGTGCGCTCGTCAGGCCCCGCAGGTGCGGGCAGCGTGAC
>JBBQFU010000051.1:0-36648 GCA_038322185.1 Haliangiales bacterium | reverse complement strand
GCTCGGGGTCGTTCTTGATGTCGGCGAGGACCTCGCGGCCGTCCTTCCGCGGAAGGTTGAGGTCGAGCAGGATCAAGTCAGGACGCGTCGCATCGGCGTGCTTGCCAACCCGCCGCAGGTACTCGATCGCCTCGACGCCATCGCGCGCGATGTACAGGTTGTTGCGCACCTTGCCCTCTCGGAGCGCTTCTTGCGTCAACCGAACGTCGGCCGGGTTGTCCTCGACGAGCAGGATTTCGATGGGCTTACCAGATGAGCTCATGGGGTTCTCCGCGGCTGGGGCTGATGGGGCAGCGTGAAGTGAATGGTAGTGCCCTTGTCGGGAGCAGACTCGACCCAGATCCGGCCGTTGTGGCGCTCGACGATCTTCATGCAGATGGCCAGGCCGATGCCCGTACCAGGGTATTTCTCACGCGGGTTGAGGCGCTGGAAGATGACAAAGATACGGTCGAAAAACTGCGGGTCAATACCGATGCCGTTGTCGCGCACCGAGAACGTGTAGCCGAAGCCGTTGTTGATGAGGCCGATGTGCACGTGCGGCGCGACGTCGTCGCGCCGGAACTTGATCGCGTTGCCGATCAGATTTTGCATGAGCTGCAGCAGCTGCACCTCGTCCCCGAGCACGTGGGGCAGCTCGTCGTACGTAATCACTGCCTCGGTCTCTTTGATCAGCGTCTCGAGGTTCCTCAGCGTGTTGTCGATCACGCTCATCATGCCGACGCTGACCTTCTCCTTGGTGCGTGTGCCGACACGTGAGTACTGGAGCAGGTCGTTGATCAGGCGCTGCATGCGGGTGACGCCCTCGACGGAGAATCCAATGAACTCGTCCGCGTCCTCGCCGAGCTTGCCCTTGTAGCGGCGGGCGAGGAGCTGGTTGTAACTGGCGACCATGCGCAGCGGCTCCTGGAGGTCGTGCGACGCCACGTACGCGAACTGCTCCAGCTCGGCATTGGATCGGGCGAGCTCTTCGAGCTTGCGCTCCAGCTCGAGCTCGGTCTTGCGCCGGATCAAGCCCTGCGCGATGAGGTCGGCGATCGACTCGAGTGTGGCGAGCGTGTCCTCGGGAATCTGCTCACGTGCGAACATTGCGAATACGCCGACGAGCTTGGCGTCGACGAGCAGCGGGTAGCCTGCGAACGCGACCATGTTCTCGCGCTTGGCCCACGCGGGGTCGCCGACCTGCGGATCGGTCTGCACGCTGTTCGTCAGGTGTGCTTTGCGGCTCGCCGCGATCCGCCCGATCTTGAACTTGCCGACCGGTACCACCGCGTGGGGGCCGTCGATGTGTGTGTACATGCCGCCGCTGGCTTGCAACAGCAAGTTCTCGCCGCTGTCGTCGGCGGTCCACACACGCGCGAATGCGACTTCGAGGTGCTCGACAACGGCATCGCAGATCCGGCGGAGCATCGTGCGCACGTCGCGCTCGTCCGCGAGTGACGCGCTGATGTCGGCACGCAGTGCACTCAGGCGCGCGAGCCGCGTGGTCAGCTCGAACGCGCGCTTGCGCATCGTCACATCGCGCGTGTAGATCGCGAGGCCGTCCTCGAGCGGGTAGAGGCTCGCCTCGTACCAGCGATCGTAGGGCGGGTAGTACTCCTCGACGGTGGTGGGTTTGCCGCTCGCGAGAACCTTCTTGTAGGCCTGATGGAACGTGGTGCTCTGGCTGCCTGGGAACATCTCGAGCAGGCTCTTGCCGATCAGCTCGCGCGCAGGCTTGCCGAGCATGCGTGCAGCGTTCTCGTTGATGTGGACCACGCGGAGCTCGCGGTCGAGCACGCTGAACGGGTCGGTGATGCTGTCGAAGATCTTGGCGAGCTTCGCCCGGGACTTTTCGGCTTCCGTCTGTCCCGCTTCCGCGGCGAGTGCGCGGGTGCGGATGGCCTCGGCCTCGCGCTGATCTGTGACATCCCGAGCCACCCCCACCAGGTGTGCGTCGCCGTCGTCATCGCCGACCCAGCCGTGGATCTCGATCCAGCGGATCTCGCCGTCCCCGAGCACGATCCGATAGGTGACCTCGAGCGATTCGCGCGCGGCGACCGCCTGCTGGATCGCCTCGGTGACGCGCGAGCGGTCGTCGGGATGGATCCAGCGCTGGAACGCTTCGAAGGTGCTCTCAAACGCGCCGGCCTCGAGGCCGTGCATCTCCTCGAGCCCGCGCGACCACGTGAAGCGACGGTCGCCGACCGTCCATTCGAGAACACCGAGCGAGCCGGCCCCCAGGGCGAGCTCGAGCCTCCGCTGATCGTCGAGGGACGCGCGTTCGTTCGCGCGTAGCCGCCGCTCGGTATCGACCGTGGGCGTGACATCACGAAGTGTGCTGACCGCCCAGCGCTCGGCGTTCGGCCCGCGCATCGGCTGGCAACGCACGCGCACCCAGCGCTCTCTTGCAGTTGCCTTCGTGATGAACAGCAGCAGTACCTCCGGCGGCTCCTCGCCGGAGAGCACGCGGCGACCCGGGAGGTCAGTGAACTGGATCTGCTGCCCGGCTTCGTCGCGCAGCTCGAACATCCGTGGGAGCGCGCCCGCGTCGGCGGTGATGAGATCGTTTGCCGACGCGAAGCCGCACAGCTCGGCGGCCATCTGGTTCGCGTGCACGAGCTGCCCGCTGGTGTCCTGCACCGTTACACCGTCTGCGATCGCATCGAGCAGCGCGACGAGATGATCGCCGAGGGGAGGCACGCGACGCGTGCTGACCGCGGGTGCAGAGGGTTCGGTCAGCATCGGCTCACGGCAGTATCTGCGGGATTTTGATGGTGTCTAGGGCTCGAGTAGGTGAGGGCATCTCACGTTGCGACGAGCGATGACCAGGTATCGGGAGTGAGCAGCCAAACCCAATCGCGGGCACGAGTTGCGGCCACATAGAGCGCGCGGGCGAGCTCGGGGGCGGCCGGGTAGAATGCAGGAGTCACGTCGGGGATCACTACCGCGTCGAACTCGAGGCCGGACACGGCGGCCGCCGTCGTCACGATGATGCCCGGCTCGAACTGGAAGTCCCCATCGAGCACCAGGGTCGGATCGAGCCCGCGCGACAGCTCGCTGTGAAGCCGGCGTGCGTGATCCGGGGTTCGCGCGATCACGCAGATCTGTCGCCACGGTTCGCGCGACACCAGCGCGTCGAGGTGCCAGCACAGCTCGGCCGCCTGGGCGAGCCCACCGGGACATTCGGTCGCCCACACCGCCGGATCCGCGGGCGGCTCGGTCAACAGATGCATGTGCGGCCTGCGATCGACGATGCCGCGCGCAAAGTCGCTGATCGCGGGGACCGAGCGATACGTGATCGCGAGGGTGACCTCTTCCCAGCGAGCACGGCGCAGCTCGCGCTCGGCGGATGCCCAGCCTCCGAACCATGCCGACTCGTCGGTCGCTTGCCGATGGTCGCCGGCGAGCGTGACGGTGCCGTTCGGTGCGAGTGCGTCGCCCACCGCGGCAAGCTCGAGCGGCGCACGCAGCTGCGCTTCGTCGAGCACGATGTGGTCGTAGACCGGCAGATCCGCGCCGGGCAGAGCGCCGATGCGGACGAGCTCGAACAACACCGGCAGATCCTCGATGTCGAACGTGTTCGCGTCCTCCATCTTCGAGCCTGCGTCGAGCCGCTTGCCATCGAGCGCGGTGAGTCGGTCCGAGTCGACATGCGCGAACTGCTTTTCGGTCGACGTCTGGAACTGCAAGCGGGTGTGCGATTGCAGCGCCGCGATCGCGCGGGGCGGTAGCGCCTCACCGCTCGCATCGATCACGCGCTGTAACCGATCGCGATCGCCCCACAGGTGAAGCAGCCGCTGGCGCGTGCGCGAGATCCGATCGTCGTCGACGCCCTTCGGTGGCTTCCATCCGATGAAGTCACGCAGTACCGCACGAACCGCGGGATGGCGCTTGAGCCCGATCACCTGCGCGGTCGCATTCTCGCTCATGCGCTTCGGCAAGCTCGGAAACGCGACGCGTGCGCGTTCGAGCAGCCACTGATCGTAGACCGCGATCTCGAGCTTCTCGATCCCGAGTCGCTCGGCGAGCAGCCGCACCAGGCGCAACAGGCCCTCGGTCGGAACGAGAATGAGTGCACGAAAGCGGCGACCCATCTCGCGTGCACGGCGATCGAGCGCGGCGACCCGATAGAGCGCGACGAGCGTCTTGCCGACGCCCGCCTCGCCGTCGAGCACGAGCGACATGTCGGCGGGAAAGTCGACCGCGCGTTGCTGCTCGGGATCGAGCACCACGAGGCCGCTGCGATCCTGCTGCTCGACCGGTTTCGGTGCGGGTCGCACGCGCAGAATTTCATCGTCTCGCGTGACGATGCGGTCATCACCGACGAGCGCCTCGAGGGTGGGGCGGCCGCGCAGGAGCCAGCGCGCGATGACCTTGCCGCCGGTGGTCCGCTCGCCGGTCTCGATCTCGTAGCTCTCGCCGGGACCGTGCCTGAAGAACGCCGCGGCGATCGGCGCGGTTCGCCAGTCGAGGATCGGTGCCTCGCCGTCGAGCTGCGTGCTCGGACCGAGCAGGTAGTTGCGGCGACCGCGTTCGGTCTCGACCTCGAGCAGCCCGCCCGCAGCCGGGGCCTTGGCGTGCAGCTCTGCGATCTCGTCGAACTTCTCGAGCGTCACGCCGTGGGCAGGGTAGCGCGCGAGTAGGTCGGCGAGTAGGTGTGGTGGGTCTTAACGCTGACTGACGGCCGCCAGCATCGACGCCTTGGACAGCACGCCGAACTTGCGCTGCAACACCCGGGCGACGGGCTTGCCCACGCGTACCAGCGCCGCCCGCGGCCGGCTGAACGCGCGCAGGTCGTACCAGACGCTGTCGTCGTCCAGGTGCTCGACCAGGAAGCGCTCCTCGCCAGCCTCGACGTGACCGGGCAGGGTGCCGTAGGCGAAGCCGAACCGCCGAGGCTCGTCGATCACGTAGACGATGCGGGCAGCGTTGAGCCACCACAGCCCGACCGCGCGAATCACGACACCGGCGAGCTGGTCGACCTCGATCGGGATTGGCAGCGGCTCGATCCAGGCGAGTGGCGCCGGGAACATGCGCCACCCCCGGATCGCGTCGCACGCGCGAGCGAATGTCGCGCCGCCGGTGCCAAGGTGCTGGCGGTTGTGATCGTGGTTGAAACCTGCGGGCTCGCGCCCGTCACGCGTCGCCCCGACGTCGGCGTACGAGTACGGCAACCCGACCTGGGTCGCCACGTGAGCTCGCACGGCGTCGAGCGTGGGGCGCGTGAGGCGAGGCATCGCCCTGGGTTCTACCGCAGCTTGAACGTGAACCGCGGCGTCGCACCATGCTGTGTCTCGGGGAAGCGCGCGCGGATCAGCGCCTTCGATGCGCAAAGTCCCAGATCCGTGTGGGCCTGGCTCGCGAGAGGCGTGGCACGGGCGAGCTTGCCGCTCGGCATGATGATCAGCTCGATTCCGATCGACGACGGCGAATCGGCTGTCGCGCACTGCATCACGGCGTCCTCGAGCGGCTCGAGCACCGCGGTCATCTCGTCGAGCGTTGGTGCGAGCGGCAGGTTCGCACGTGGATCCGGCGATGGCAGCACGACCTCGATGCCGCTGTCGCCGCGACGCGGCTGGGGTGCGGGCTCCTCCACCGCGACGGGCGCTGCTGCGCGCGGTGCTGTCTGGGTACGCGTGCGCGGGCGCTGGGTTCGCGTCGAGGCGGACGGCGCGGCGGGTGCGGTCTCGAAGATCGCCGTCGCGGTCAGGGTCGACGCAGATGTCGGCGCTGGATCGGATGCCACCACGACCGTCGGCGCCTCCGGCTCGGAGCCCGCGCCACCGAGCGACATCCCGGCCGCGAGCCCTGCGGCGACGAGCGTGCCGGTGATCGCGGCGACGACGGCCGGGATCCGCGAGCGCCGTCGCGGCTGCGCGGGCGGTGAGACGGTCGAGACGGTGGCGCTGTTCGGCTCGACCCGAACCGACGGTAGCGTCGCGTCCAGCACATGGGTGACGTGCGCGGTGCTGGCAAACGCAGCCGTCACATCACGCATCCGCGCGGGTCGGCGCGCTGGATCCTTGGCGAGCAAGGCAGCAATCAGATCGTCGAGCGCCTTCGGGATCGCCGGTGCAAGCGTACGCGCGCGAGGCGGCGCATCGTGTAGATGCTGCGCGCATGCCTCGGCGAGATTGCTCGCCACGAACGGCGGACGTCCACACGCGAGCTCGAACGCCAGACAGCCGAGCGAGTAGAGGTCCGCGCGCCAGTCGACCTTCGATGCATCGCCCCACTGCTCGGGCGCCATGTACGCCGGCGTTCCGAGCGTACCCATCGTGCGCGGCGATGCGCCGGCGAGTGTGCCGGTGAGCTTTGCGATGCCGAAGTCGAGGACCTTGACGCGCTGCCCACATGGCAGCTCGCGGTCCGGGACGAGGAAGACGTTGTCGGGCTTGAGATCGCGATGCGTGACACCCGCGCTATGCGTTGCCTCGAGTACGCTCGCGATCTGGCGGCCAATGTCACCGATCTGCGCGATCGACAGCGGGCCGCGCCGGATGCGCTGCGCGAGCGACTCGCCTTCGAGCAGCTCCATGATCAGGTACGCGCGCTCTCCCGCCTGGCCAACGTCGAAGATGCGCACGATGCCGGCGTGCTGGATCCGGCCCACCGCGCGTGCCTCGTTGAAGAAGCGCTGGACGTGGACCTCGTCCTCCGAGATATCGGGGAGCAGCAGCTTGATCGCGACGCGCGTACCGACCTCGCGCTGCTCGGCGAGCCACACCTCGCCCATGCCACCGCGGCCGAGCCGCGAGACCAGCTGGAAATGACCGATGGTCGACCCGGCGAGCACGGCGCACGGTAGAGCGACAGCGAATCCCGTACAGCGAATACGATCTGCCACGTGGCGCACGCCTTGCTCGATCTCCGGGCATGCCTCGCGGAGACAAGTCCAAATACACCGACAAGCAGAAGCGCAAAGCCGCGCACATCGCGGACGGCTACAAGAAGAGCGGCGTCTCAGCCAAGGAGGCCAAGAAACGCGCCTGGGCCACGGTCAACGCCATCCACGGCGGCGGCGAGAAGTCGGGCAGCGGCCGCGGCAAGCCCGAGAACAAGGCACCGACTCGCAAGGGCGGTCGTGCGCGCAAGTCACGGTCGAGCTGAGACGCGCGAAACGCCCACAGCTACTATGCCCCGGTGCACCGCTGGGGGATTGGCGTAGCGACGGTCGCTGTGGCGGCGCAGGTCGCGGTCGCTGCTCCCGCGCGCGTCAGCGGGATCGTGATCGACGAGCAGAGCGGCGAGACGCTCGCCGGCGTCAACGTCTCGTCGAAGTACGACACGGCGGTGACCGCCGCAGATGGGACCTTCGTGATCTCGCTCGCCGCAGACGACGATCAGCTGCGCATCTCGGCGCCCGGCTATCGGGTGCGCACGATCGCGCTCGGTCCAGAGGATTCGGTCCGCATCGTGCTCACGCCGTCGAACGAGCTCATCGAGGTCAGCGGGACCGCGCCAAGAACCGGTCCATTGCCGCCAGCGCCGCCACCGTTTCGGATGACGCCCGAGGAGCCCGGGGCCGGGACCACGTATCAGCTGAGCGCCACCGATCTGCGCATGCTGCCCGGTACCGCGAACGATGCGTTGCGCGCGGCGCAGGTGCTACCCGGTGTTGCGCGGCTACCGTTCTCGTTCGGCGGCATCGTGCTGCGCGGCGCCGCGCCTCGCGACAGCGTCGTGTTCCTCGACGGTATCGAAGTCCCGCTCGCGTTTCACTTCGGCGGCATCACCTCGTTCTATCCGAGCGGGATGCTCGCGGACCTCACGGTTCGCAACAGCGGCCTGGACGCAGATACGGGCCGCGCATCGGGTGGCCTGATCTCGATGACCAGCCGCAATCCGCGCACCGATCGCTGGCGAACCGGCGGCTCGATCGGCCTGCTCGATAGCGGCGTGTTCGCGGAGGGCCCGGCCTACGGCGGCGGCGTCATCGTCGGCCTGCGGCGCTCGTACTTCGACATCGTCGCGGGGCCGGTCGCTGCCGAGGACACCCCGCTGCCGAGCTACTGGGACATGCAGCTGCGCGGCACGTTCGGCGATCCGCGCAAGAGCGGTCGCGTCTCGCCCATGCTGGTGTTCGCGATCGACCACATGACGCAGGTCGAGCCGGGCCGCGACATGTTCGAGAACGAGACCGAGCTGACGTCGATGTTCATTCGCATCGCGGCGCCCTACGACCGCACCTGGGGCAAGACCACGCTGCGCGTGCTGCCGTGGTTCGGTACCAACCAGCTCAAGTTTCGCAGCCGCGTGAACGGCAACATCGAGCGCTTCGAGCGCCCGCTGTATCCAGGCGGCATCCGCAGCGAGCTGGCTCGCGCGACGAGCTGGGGCAGCGTCCGCGGCGGTGTGGACGTGCAGGGCGGCTACCTCACGAACTACCAGGCGGGGCTCGGCCACTCGGGCGACATCCTCGTGCAGATGAACGGCGAGACCGATCTCGCATGGCTTGACAAGGGCGCGTGGGCAGACACGACGTTCACGATCGATCGCGTGACGTTCAAGCCCGGCATGCGCGCCGAGCTATACGGGCTCAACGACGAGGCCGTGCTCGATCCGCGGCTGTCGTTCAGTGTCCGGTTGACGGACCGGTTGACGCTGCGCGAGTCGCTCGGTCGCTATCACCAGCCACCCACGCCGGGCGATGTGGATCCCAACGGCGGCAATCCGCGGCTGCGCAGCTCGTACTCGGACTCGGCCTCGGTCGCGCTCGACGGAAACTTTGCGGGTGGCTGGGCTGGCAGCATCGGTGGCTTCTTCACCAAGGGCTCGGCGCTCGGCGTTCGTGTCGATAACGAGCTGATGGACTTCAAGCAGCTCGGCGGCCTGGGCCCGACGTTCTCGCTGCTGCTCGAGAAGCAGCTCGGCCTCGCGTTTTATCGGGAGAACACCGGCAAGGCGCGCAATGTTGGCGCGGAGCTGCTCGTCAAGCGCGTGACGAAGGAGTGGACCTGGCTGCTGTCGTATACGCTCGCGCGTGCGGAACGTCACGATGGTCCGGGCAAGGGCTGGCGGCCGTTCGAGCTCGATCAACGCCACAACCTCAACGTCGCAGCATCGCGCACGCTGGGCCCCTGGCGCTTCGGTGCGCGTGTGCACGCCGTGTCGGGCATGCCGTATTCACCGGTGATCGGGTCGGATCCCGACGGGAAGCCGATCTACGACCCCTACACGGGCCAGCTGCCCATGTTCTTCCGCCTCGACGTGCGTATCGACCGCATCTGGCAGCAGTGCTGGGGGGCCGTCGACCTTTACTTCGACCTGCAGAACATCACGAATCGCCGCAATGTCGAGGGGCGCGAGGCCGACGAGCTCAACCAGACGGACGTCGATATTCGCGGCCTTCCGATCATGCCGTTCATTGGCGTCGAGTTCATCCCATCGTAGAATGGACGAGAATGACGCGCTGGCTGTTGCTCGCATTCGCGCTCGGCGCTTGCGATCAGGTGCTGGGGCTCGAAGAGGTTGACCCTGTCGCGTTGAAAGTGACGGGCACGTTCCGCTATCGCACGGTCGTGAACAACTCCGCTTTCGAGCCCATGCAGGTCGAGGAGATCCTGCCGGTAGACGCATTCGAGCTCGTCGCGCTGGTGGGCAACAGCGAGACGCCGGTCGATTACCGCGCAGACGGCTCGTTCTCGTTTCCGATCGACACGCCGGGGGAGCCGTACCGGATTCGCTATACGGCGGGAGCCGTCGTCACCGAGTGGCAGCACACCGCGCGCGAGATCGCGATCGGCTTGCTGACCGCAGGTCGCCATGACGCACGCCCACTCGTACCGACGAACGTCAACGTGAGCAGCTACGTGCCGAAGACCGTGGGCCAGCCGTTGCACCTGTCGTCGACGGGCATCTACACCCAGACCAGCACGGGCATGGCAGGTCCGACGGTGTCGTTCGACTGGCGCCTGGCTTCCCCGGCCGCGGGCGCCTTCAGCGGGCTGCTCGACGCGTCCAAGAACGATCGCATCTACGCCTACGAGCAGGAGTCGGCGACCGAGGGGGCGCCGTTCGCCTACTCGCGCATTCGTGCGCTGACGGCGAGCTCGATCACCCAGGCGCAAGGAACGTCGGCGATGCTGTCCGCGCCTGCCGTCGTTGCGCCCAACCTGTGTGTCCGCGCGACGCACAACGGCGCCGCTGAAAAGACGCGTATGGAGGTCACGCATCCGCGCAATTATTTGAGCGGCAAGGACACCGGGTCGTGGCTCGTCTACTCGACCCCGGCCCCCGACTGGGTCGGCTTGTCTGGTGGTATCTACACCGGCTTCAGTCCCTACGCTGGCGCTCGCGAGCTCGACATCACGCCCATCCTTCACGACCCGTATCTGGGATCGACGATCGTCGTGTCGGCGCAGGCGGGGCTTACCTTTCTGACGCAGCAGCCCGGCACCGGGGCATCCAAGGAGCTGCAGAACATCACGCGCGTGTACGCAAAGGCGGAACGAGGGACGCCGGCCGCGTGCACCCCTGCCGTCGCGCAGGTCGATGCAACGGTGGGCTTGCCGGGCGCGTTCAAGCTCGACGGAGAGAACCTCAACTTCGACAACGAGGAGATCGCGCTCGATCTCTCTCGTCCCCCGACGCTGTCGTGGCAGGTCCTCGCGGAGGGGCCGATCGATTTCACCGCGGTGGCTGTCTACGAGGTGCTGGCGATCAACAACGCGACCGAAGTGGTGCCGCGATGGAGCGCTCTCGCGGTGGGGACGAGCGCGCAGATCGAACCTGCGGTCCTCGAAGTGGATCACACGTACATCCTCGCGGTCGTGCCGCAGGTCGGGCGTCCGAATGCGACGACCGGCGACTTCATGACGCTCGAGTTTCCGCTCCAGAATTCGACGATCTGGACCTACTCATTCATCGTGCGCGCGCCAAACTAGATCGGGCCAGGGCAGGCGATGGATCAACCCGGAAAGCGGGTCCAGCCGGTTGTCCAGTCACTGGTACCTACGGCGCCGCAGAACGTCGCCGTCTGGTCGAGGCCGCTGGGAGGCGTGCCGCAGCCAGTGAGCACCGGCGACCCCGTGGCTGGCTTCCAGCTGGGTGCTGTCATGTGGCGAGGAGCGGTGAGCTGGACGTCGGTGTCGACATGGTTGGTGGCTACGCCGCCGATCGTGGCCGCTTCGTCGAAACAAGTGCCGCCGCTCGGACAGTCATTCTGCGTGCTGGAGCCCATATCGAAGCCGGCCGGCCATACTGCGGTCGCGTTCGTGCCCTTGACGAAGTAGGTGTGCGCCAGCGCGAGGTTCGTCGCGCTGTACTGATTCACCGACGAGCTGCCGTCTACATCGACCGCGAACTTCGTGAAGTACGCGATGATGGCATTGCTGATCGTTCCGGCGGTGCCACGGCGAAAGTGAATGCCACCCTGCGGATCGGTCGCCGCACCATCGGCGCCAATCAGCGTCAGATTCCAGATCTCCGGCGCACTGCGAGGGGTGAGCTCGTTGTCGTTGTTGTTGTTGTCAGCCTCGATCGCCTTGTCACCGCGACCGAGCTTCTGCTGGACGATCACGAACTGCGCGCGTCCGGTCCATCCGCGATCCCAGTCCAGACCGTCGTCGTCTGGCTGCGTGATCACGATGTGGCTGACGTTGACCGTGCCACCGAAGATCTCGACGCCGTCGTCGAGTCCGAGGTGGACCTGGACGTAGTCGACCGTGGTCGCTGTGCCGCAGCCGCCGAGGGTCAACCCGTTGAGCTCGTTGTCGACCGCGAGCGCGAAGCCCGCGTACTCGATCCGTGCGTACTGGAGCGTGCCGCAGTCATGTGCTGCTTCGCCGCCACCATAGGCAATCCGCGCGCCATAGGACGTCGGGAATCCCTCGACGTTGTTGGTGCCGCCAGTGACGTTGATCGGCGCCTTGCCGAGCATCACCACGCCGCCCCAGTCGCCCGAGGCCGGCGCCGCGCTCGCCGACGTGAAGACGATCGGGCTGGTCGCCGTGCCGGCAGCCAGTAGCTTGGCATCCTTCGTGATCGTGAGCGCCGAGCCGTTCTTGCCCTGGACCACGACGCCCGCGTCGATCGTGAGCGTGCCGCCGGTGACGAACACGTAGCCCTCGAGCACGTAGATGTGGTCCGCAGTCCAGTGGGTGTCGGTCGCGATATCGCCGGCCGGCACACTGACCGGGGTCACCCCAGGCGGGGTATCGATCACCGGGATATCAGCGTCGGGCAGCGGTTGTTGATCGTCGCCGCCGAGGCCAGAGCCTCCGCCACAAGCTGCCAGCATCAGTGCGCACCAAGTAAGAGTCTTCATCTGCAAATCCTTTCTAGGGGGTCCAATCGAGGCCCAGCGCGAACGAGACGCCTGGGGAATACGAGCTCACAGTGAGCGCGCCCTGCTCGAGCCGAGCGCGCTGGTTCAGGAGGTTCGAGGCCGAGAGCTTGAGGCGCAGGTCCTTGCGGATGCTGCGCGCGGCGACGAGGTCGACGCGGTGGAGGGGTGCTTCGTAGGTGTCGGGCAAGCCCTCGATGCCGACATCGGTGATGCGGCGCCCGGACACGTTGTAGAGGAGGTTTGCCTCGACGATCGCCGGGTTGATGTAGCCGAAGCTGACGTTGATCACGTACGGCGCCTGGCCATAGAGCGGGCGGTTCTTCGTGGTCTGGAGCATCTGCTCGGCGCCGAGCTGCACCCGCGAGCGCAGCAGCGACAGGTTCGCCCCGAGTCGCAGGTGATGGGGCAGGGTCTTGCGGGCCTCGAGCTCGGCACCGACGAGGTTGCCGCTGCGCGCGTTGGCGAACGTCGCGTCCGACTCGGAGTTCGCGAGCACCTGCTCGATCGGATCCTCGAATTGCTTGCCGAACGCGCTGACCGCGAACACCTCGTCCTCGGACGGGAACCACTCGGCCCTCAGGTCCGCGTTGTGAATGTGCGTGGTGAGTAGCTCGGGATTTCCAGAGATCGCGCGGCGACGGGCGTAGTCGAAGAACAGGAATGGTGCGAGCTCGCGGAAGCGCGGGCGGCCCAGCGTGTAGCTGTACGCGAACCGGACGTTCAGATCGGGGCGCGCCGCATAGACAAGGTTCGCAGCGGGGAGCACATCGTCCTCGCTGCGCGAGATGTCGGTCATGAGGCCGGCGATCGCGTAGCGGCTCCCGTTTGTCATGTGCTGCGCGGAATGCTCATAGCGGACGCCAGCAATGCCGCGCATCTTGTCGTCGAGCTGGATCTCGGCGGTTGCGTACGCGCCGTAAACGCCGAGCGATGCCTGATAGGCGTCCTCGTTGAGCGTGCCTTCCTCGAGGGCAAAGTCCGGCCCGATGTGATCGGAGTCGAACATCTGCTCGGCCTCGAGCGAGCGCACGCTCGGATCGTCGCCGATCCACTTGTATCGGAATCGGCGACCGACCAGCGAGCGCGACGAGACTTGCGCGACTGCACCGGACTTGAACTGTGCCCGCCCCGAGCGGATCGTGAAGTCCGCGCCGCCGCCGCCAGCGAGATCGGCGAGCGACTGCCAGAAGCGTTGGCCGGAGCCGGGCTGGTCCTTGTAGAACCGGGTGCCGGTCTGCTCGTCGACGAGGTACACGAGGTCGCGGCTGTCGAGCTCGTCGCGCGTGGTCCGGGCCACGTTGCCCTGCCACTTGAGCTCGGCGCCATGCTTGCGTGACAGCTTGTGCTTGCCGGTCACCTGGGTGAACGCGAGCGAGCGCATCACGAACGACAGCCGAGACACATCGATCTGCGACCCGTCAGCTTCCGAGTAGCCATTCGCGAGCAAGCTGGTGTTCTCTCCGACGTGCGAGTACAGACCGAACAGCGAGATGTCGTTGTCGCGATCGAGCTCGATGCCAACGTTGCCGAGCCCACCGATCGTCGACTCGGCTGTGCCGATGCTGGAATCGAGGCTCTCGATCGACTGCAGCTCGCCCCCGACCAACGCAGTGCGGGTGTTGATCCCATCGCGTACGCCGAAGTTGCGGCGGAACATGCCGGTGCCGAGATATCCGACGCGCTTGCCGCCGACCCTTGCCGTGTCGCCCACCATCGCCGTGACACCGAGGTTCGGTGTGACTGTTTCGGCGGCCGGCGTCCACACGTTGGAGAACGACTCGCCGACGCGCTCGAGCTGCGCCGCCGGCATGTTGCGTACGGCCTGGTCCCGGGGAACCGCTCCGGGGAGGCGACGGCTGCCGTTGTCGTAGCCAAAGAAGTCCGCGGCGCCGGTCGCGTTGGCGTTGGTCATGCCGGCGCCGCCCGTCGAGACCGTGTTCGCCGAGGTCGACAGGCCAATCCTGAGCTCGAACTTCGTCGGGAATGCATTGGTGTCGATCGCGAGCGCGCCGCCACCGAACTGTCCGGGCAGCTCGGCCGAGTAGCTCTTGTAGACGGTCATCGTCGACAGCAGGCTGGTCGGGAACAGATCGAGGGGCACCGCGTTGCGGTCTGGCTCCGGCGAGGGCAGCAACACGCCATTGAGCAGCGTGGTCACGTACCGACCTTCCAGGCCGCGCAACGCGATGTACTTGCCATCAGTCACCGTCACCGCGACGACGCGCTTCATCGCGTCACCGGCGTTGCTGTCCGGCGTGCGCGCGATCTCCTGCGAGCTCACTGCGTCGCTGACGGTGGATGCCGCGCGGCGCACCGCGAGCGTCGCCGATTCCTTGCGCGTGTCGATCGTACTCACGAGCTCGATCGTCTCCTCGCTGCCTGCAGCGGTCGTTGGTGCAAGCGAGACCAGGACCTCGGCGACCTTGTCGGCGGTCACGGTGACCGTGCGACTCTGCTCGTCGTATTCCGGCGTCGAGAACACCAGCGTGTACGTGCCGGGCGGTAGCGCGAGCTGAAACGTTCCGTCGAGCTCGGTCGCGATCGTCTGCGCGTTGGCGCCGGTCACCTGGACGTACGCTGCGGGAAGGCCCTCGCCGGTGCGCGGGTCGGTCACCGTTCCGCGTAGCGTGCCCGCTGCGTCCGCATGCGCGGACGCAGCGGGCAGCGCGAACAGAACCGCGGCAATCAGGCGTGTACGGGTCATCGTGGGTGCACCCTACGAAGCCGCGTTGACGTGGCCTGCTTGCCTCCGTGTCCGGAGCGAAACATCTCGCGCTACGTGTGCTCGAGCGCGAGCTCGTACAGCCTCGACGCGTCTGGTGACGACAGTGTCACGTACAGGTTGCGGTGGTGATGCGGGGTGGTCACGGGGCGCCGGTAGCCTCGAGACGTGGACGAGACGGCCCCCCAGGTCGCGCTGATTGCCGCGTCCCCAGCTCCGCTGGCGCAGGTGCTGTGCGACGCGATGAGACGCGAGACGATCCGGGTCGAGATCACGACCGCGGACGTGCTGCGGCAACCGGCCCGCCCGATCGTGCATCTGTTTCTGTTCGACACATCGATCGCGGTCGCGTTCGCGGAGCCGATCGTCGTGTGGGCGACGGCCTCGCGTGAGACTCCCGGTTTGATCGGTGTGGTCGAAGACGGTGGCGGTCACGAGCGCGAAATGCTCCTCGCTGCGGGCTTCGATGACGCGATCAGCGGCTTCCCCAGCGCACGCGAGCTGGTGGCCCGCGTTCGCGCCGTGCAGCGGCGTATCGTCCCGACCCTTTCCCCCGACCGGCTGCGCTACGGACCGTTCACGCTCGACCTGCGCGAGCACGTGCTGTGGACGAACGCGGAGTCTGTCTACCTGACGGCGATCGAGCTGGCGGTGATGCGCGAGCTGATCAAAGCCCGCGGTCGGCCGCTCTCACGCGTTGAGCTGCTCGATGTCGTCTGGGGCGGGGCCGACCTCGACACCACCGAGCGTGCGGTCGATAACGTGATTCTCCGCTTGCGCCGCAAGCTGTCGCGCCCCGATGCACTCGAGACCGTACGCGGCGTCGGCTTTCGACTCGCGCGCGAGTGAAGCGCTCAGCGGGCGGGACGGGTGCGGCTCGCCATGAATGCAGCGAACGCTGCGACGATCGCTGCAGGATCTCCGAGCTCGAGCTCGGCACCGTGGCGCGCGGCGCCGTGCTCGATACCGTAGCTCAGCCGCGTGTTCTCGCCGTCGGGCTCGACCTGTGCGAAGCCACGTACGGCGTCGCGCTTGCCCATGCGTGGCTCCCAGCGCATCTCGCGCTGGGTGTGGTCGTAGGTGTAGAGCAACGAGTAGCTGCGCGAGCCGGCGAACTCGAACTGAACCTCGGTGGGCAAGCCAGCCTGATCGCGCGCGACCACGGAGACGCGGCGCACCCCGGGCAGCCACCCGGCGAGCATGTCGGCGTCGGTGAGGGCGCGCCAGCACTCGTCTGGGGTGCAGTGGATCGTGGCCGAGACGGTGCGGAGACTGTCGTTGGTGGTGGGCATCAACCAAAACGGCCGGTGATGTAGTTCTCGGTCCGCTCGTCACGCGGGTTGGAGAAGATGCGCGAGGTCAAATCATACTCGACGAGCACGCCAGTGCGGCGCTCCGCGTTCGGATCGACTTCGGCGGTGAAGAAGGCGGTGCGGTCACTCACGCGGGCTGCCTGCTGCATGTTGTGAGTCACGATCACGATCGTATAGGTGCGCTTGAGCTCGCGCATGAGCTCCTCGATACGCGCGGTCGCGATGGGGTCGAGCGCGCTGCACGGCTCGTCCATCAGCACGACCTGCGGCTCGACCGCGATGGTGCGCGCGATACACAGGCGCTGCTGCTGCCCACCCGACATCGCCAGCGCAGAGCCGTGCAGGCGATCCTTGACCTCGTCCCACAGGGCAGCGGCGCGCAGCGACTTCTCGACGATCGCGTCGAGCTCGGTGCGGTTGCGGACGCCGTTGATGCGAGGACCGAAGGCGATGTTCTCGTAGATGCTCTTCGGGAACGGGTTCGGCTTCTGGAACACCATGCCGATGCGGCGGCGGACCTCCGTCGCCGAGACGTTCGCGCTGTAGAGGTCGATGCCCTTGAACTTGATCTGGCCGGCGATGCGCGCGCCTGGGATCAGATCGTTCATCCGGTTCAAACAGCGCAGAACCGTGGTCTTGCCGCAGCCCGACGGACCGATGAACGCGGTGATCTCATTCGCGTAGATGCTGAGCGAGACGTCGCGAACAGCGCGGAACGAGCCGTAGAAGACTTCCAGCTTGTCGAGCGTGAACAACGTCTCGGCGTCTTCGGCCACGGGCACGGTGCCGTCGGGGCCACGATAGTTGGTCCGGCTCGTACGGGGGGAGGCGCTGGTCTGGGGTGTGGTCGTGGTCATCATGATCTCCGGGCCGCGTAGCGAGCGGCGACAAAGCGAGCGATCACCGTGAGCAAGAACGTGAGGGTGACGAGCGTGAGCGCAGCGCCCCACGCGCGGTCCTGAGCGGCCACGAAGGACGAGGTCGCGTTGCCGAAGATCTGCACGCTGAGCGCCGTATTCGCCTCGCTCAGCAAGCTCGGGTTGAACGCGGTGGCTGCACCGATCGTGAACAGCAGCGGGGCCGTCTCGCCCGCAGCACGCGCGACCGCGAGCAGGCAGCCCGAGACGATGCCGGGCAGGGCGGCGGGCAGCGCGATGGTCAGGATCACGCGGCTCTTCCGCGCGCCGAGCGCAAACGCGGCCTCGCGCAGATGGTCGGGGACGAGCCGCAGCATCTGCTCGGTCGCGCCGATCACGATCGGCAGCATCAGGCACGCAAGGGCGAGCGCCCCGCCGAACGCCGAGTAGCCGAAGCGCATCGTCCAGATCACGTAGACGAACAGGCCCATCACGATCGAGGGCACGCCGGTCATCACCATCGCCATGAACCGCACGACCTTGGCGAACTTGGAGGCGCGGCCGTACTCGTGCAGATAGATCGCGCCGAGGATCCCGAGCGGAACCGCGATCAGCGTCGCGCCGCCGGTGCACAGCAGGGTGCCGAGGATCGCGGGGCCCATGCCGGGGCCGGGACGCCGCGACACCGTCGGGACAGCCTCGGTGAAGAACGCCGGGAAGTCTTGGCCGGCGACGGTGGCGCCGCGCGAGATCAGCGAGTAGAGGATCGCGATCAGGGGGATCGTGATCGTGATGAACGCCGCGACCATGAGGCCGGTCATCATCCCGTTCTTGACCGTGCGCCACGATCGCTTCGGCTCGAGACTCAGCGCGAGAGCCGGATCGCCCGGGTGCCTCATAGCGTGCCCCGCGAGCGACGTAGCGAGCGCTGAACGATCGCGCTCGAGATCAGGTTCACGATGATCGTGATCGCGAACAGCAGCAGCGCGAGCGCGATCATCGCGGACTTGTGAAGCTCGTCGGCCTCGCCCCATTCGTTCGCGATGACTGCGGGCATCGAGTTGCCGGGGGCGAACGCGTTGATCGTGATCTGGCCGATCGACGAGCCGATCACGAGCGCTGCCGCGATCGTCTCGCCCATGGCGCGACCGAGGCCGAGCATCACCGCGCCGACGAGGCCGCCCTTGGAGTGCGGCATCACGCTCGCGCCGATCATCTCCCAGCGCGTGGCGCCGAGCGCGTAGGCCGCTTCCTTGTCGCTCTGCGGCGTGGTCTCGATGACCTCGCGGGCGAGCGATGTGATGATCGGCGTGATCATGATCGCGAGGATCACACCCGCGGTCATGAACGAGCGGCCCTGTGGTGAGGCGCCGAAGATCGAGTCGAGCACCGGGATGCCGTCGACGAGCTCGTGAATCTTCACGTAGACTTTTTGCAACGGCTGCGCGAGCACGAGCACGCCCCACAGGCCGTAGACCACCGAGGGGATCACCGCGAGCAGGTCGAGCACGTAGACCAGCGGGCGGCGGAGCTTTGGCGACGCGACCTGGGTGACGAACAGCGCGACCGCCAGGCTGACCGGCACCGCGAGCACGAGCGCGATCACCGCGGTGTAGATCGTGCCCCACAGAAACGGCAGCGCGCCGAACAGCTTGGCGCCCGGTGACCAGCGACTCGACGTGAAGTAGTCGAGGCCCATCCGGTCGAGCACCGGCGCCATGCGCCCCGACATCTGCAGCGCGATCAGCGCGAGCACCAGCAGCACGACCGCAGCAGCGCCGATCGCGAGCCCATGAAAGGCTCGGTCGGCGTAGCCGGGCGTCCCGCGAAGATCGAGCTTGTCGCGCACCTCGGGCATCAGCTCTCGATCTTGTCGACCACAGCGATCGCCTTGTCCTGCAGCGACTTTGGCAGCGGTGCGTAATCGATCTCGGGAATCAGCTTCTGCCCGTCAGTGACCATGAACTTGAAGTAGGCCTTCACCGCTGCGCCCTTCGTCTTGTCGCCAGGTTTCGTGTACGCCATGCACCATGTGGGCATCGTGATCGGATAGCTCGCATCGCCAGGCGCGTTCAGCGAGGTAAACGTGAGGTCCTCCTTCACCTCCAGCCCTTCGCCTGCTGCCTGCGAGGACGCCGCAGTGGGTTCGACATATTTGCCGGCAAGGTTCTTCACGCTCGCGAACTTGAGGCCCGAGGCCTTGGCGTCAGGAAGGTCGACGTAGCCGATGGCGCCCTTGGTGGATTTCACGATCTGTGCGACGCCGCTGTTGCCGTTGCCCGCCTGTGTGTCGGAGGACCACTCGACGGTGGAGCCGCTCGTGAGCTTCCACACCGTGGGGGCCGCGACCTCGAGGTACTTCGTGAAGTTCTGGGTCGTGCCCGACCCGTCGGAGCGATGGACGACCACGATGTCGGCGTCGGGCAGGGTCACGCCCGGGTTGTCTGCCGCGATCGCCGGGTCATTCCACTTCTTGAGCTCGCGCTGGAAGATCTTCGCGGTGACCTCGGCGGACAGCTGCAGCTTGTCAACGCCCTCGAGGTTGTAGCTGAGGGTCACCGCACCGAGGAGGATCGGGACGTAGACGAACGCGCCACCCTTCTGCTTGCCCTTCTCCTCGTCCTTGTACGCACCGTCGGTGCACGCGTAGTCGGTGACCGCATCGGCGAAGTCCTGCCGCCCCTTGCCCGAGCCGCCGCCGCCGTAGTTGATCTGAACGCCGGCGTTCGCCTTCATGAACCCCTCGATCGCGACCTCCTGGAACGCCTTCTGGAACGTCGAGCCGCTGCCGTTGATCGTGGTGCCACCGCCACCGCTCGGGTCCTTCTTCGAGCCACACCCGGCGAGCGCACACATCGCGATGCTCACAAACGCGGTCTTCATGGCTGCAAGCTACGTCACGGGTGTTGCGAAGCGGGGGCGACGGTGTGACGGGAGCGTGACGAGGCTGAGATCTCTCAGTTCGTAGAAACGGGCAGTGGGCGGTGGCGCACATCTTCTGCGCGAACCATGTAGACGATGTCCTCGGCGAGGTTCTTGACATGGTCGCCGACGCGTTCCAGGTAGCGGCAGACGCTGGTCAGCGGGATGACCCGGGTGACCGTGGCGGCATCCGTCGCGACATACGCGATGAGCTCGGCGAACAGGCTCGCGTTGAGCTTGTCGATGGCGCGGTCGGCCTGGATGACGGCAGTTGCGCGATCGGCGTCGCGCGTGGTGAATGAATCGAGCACTGCGTGAAGGTTTCGCCGCACGAGCATCGCTAGCCGCTCGATCGCGCCCTGCGGCTCCAGTGGCGCCATCGGACTCAGCTCGAGCGCCCGCCGCGCGATAGCCGCTGCCAGATCACCGATTCGCTCGAGGTCGGTCACGAACTTGAACGCGATGATCACCAGGCGCAGGTCGCCAGCCACCGGCTGGCGGGTCGCGAGGATCTGCATGGCGAGCTCGTCGATCTCAGTCTCGTCACGATCGATCGCTTGGTCCCCTGCGATCACCTTGCGCGCGAGGTCGGCGTCGCGGTTGATGAGTGCGTGCATGGAGCGCTCGATCTGCTGCTCGCAGCGCCCGCCCATCGTGCACAGCCGCTCGCGCAGCGTGCGTAGCTCTTGCTCGAACTCTTTGCTCGTGTGCACGCGTGCCACCATTCATGTTTGGTATCACCCCGACGGTGACGGGACGGTGACGGCCTCGTGGCCGGGCGGAAACACCGCACGGACGCTGCTACTTGCGGCGAATCGTCGGGCCGATGTCGTGCTTCACGGGTGGCAGCGTGCGCAAGAATCGGAACACGCTGCGGACGTCGTTGTCGGTCATGCGCTGGAACGCGTCCCACGGCATCTTCGAGCCCTTGATCACGCGGCCGGCCTTGAAGCGCGCGACGAATGCGTCCTCGGTCCAGCTCGTGATGTGACCGGTCGCGACGTCGGGTGTGAGGTTCGGGGTCCGGATCTCCTGGTTCTCGTTGAACGGATCGTCGTCGCCCTCGGCCTCCCCGGAGAACAGCGGTCCCGTCGCGGCAAACCCGTCCATCGGGTCGCGGGGCGTGTGGCAGCCCGCGCAGACGGCAGGCCCTTCCGCGAGGTACTTACCGCGCGCAACGCTGATCTCACCCTCGGGAACGTGGGCAGGCGCCGCCGTCATGCGTGGCTCGAAGTGAAGCGCGACCACCTTGCCGAGGATCCCGAGGTCATAGAACGGGCGCCTCGCCGAGACCGCCGGCTGCGTGCGGAGCCACGACACGATCGCGGTGAGATCCTCGTCGGACATCGGGCCGACGGAGAGGCGCATGATCGGTGACAGCTTGCCGCGGTGGTCGACGCCGTGGCGGACCGCGCGTCCGACATCGCCATCCGAGAGCCCGCCGATGCCGGTCTCCTTGTCGGAGGTGAGGTTTCTCGCGGTGAACGTGCCAAACGGGCCGGCGTCGATCGTGTAGCCGCCGGCGAGGGGCTTGGTGAAATCGACGAGGTGCTGCTGGGCGACCTCGGCAGGCCCGTGACACGTCGAGCAGTGGGCGACGGCGTGGACGAGATATTCGCCGCGCGCGAGGGTCGCAGCGTCGGAGCGAGCCGTGATCGCCGGCCTGGGCGTCACCGGGAAATCGACGTTGTAGGCAGCCTGAACGTAGATGAAGAGACCGAGGGCCACGAGCACAGCGAGCGCTACGAGCGCAGTGATCGCCTTCAGGACCCGCTTGAACCACGTCATGGATCGCAGTCGACGGTAGCCCAGTGCTTGCGGCCTACGCTACACGCGGTACGATTTCCTCATGAGATGCGCGCTTGTCCTCGTCTTCGCAGCAGCCTGTGGCGGGCCGTCGCAGCGGCAGCTCGCTGAAACCCCGAGTGCGACCGCGCCGCCGCGCCCGACCCATGCGCCGGCCGCGAGCACCAGCGACAAGGATCGCGAGCGTTCGATCCAGCAGTTCGATGATATGGAGCGAACGCAGAACGCCTATCAGGAGGCCGAGGCGGAGAACGCCTCGAGCACGCCGCCGCCGCCGCTGCAGCAGACCGGGCCGGGCGTGCAGGCGCCGCCGGTGAAGAAGAAGGGCCCCGCGGAGCAGGCGCCAAAGCAGCAGGTTCAGCTGCAGCTCCAGCCGCAGCCTTAGTCCAACGAGTCCCTGCCGGGATCGGCTCGCGCACCGTCGGCCACCACTGACAGACGGCCCCTCTACACTCCGGCGGTGGACCTCGTGATCGCCGAGAAGCCGTCCGTCGCGCGTGACCTCGCGCGCGTGCTCGGCGTCCGCGCGGGGCGCGGGGCAGGGGACTGGTTCGAGAGCGAGCACTACGCGATCACGTGGTGCATCGGTCACCTCGTCGAGCTCGACGAGCCCGGCTCCTACGATCCGAACTGGAAGCCGTGGCGTCTCGATCGCTTGCCGATGCTGCCGGCGCAATTCCGCCTGCGGCCCGCGCAGCACGCGAAGGATCAGCTGCGCACTGTCACGAAGCTCCTCAAGGACAAGCGGTTCGCGAGCGTGATCAATGCCTGCGATGCCGGCCGTGAAGGCGAGCTGATCTTTCGCTACGTCTACCAGTTCGCGAACAGCCGCCTCCTGGTCCGCCGCCTGTGGATCTCGTCGCTCACCGACGAGGCGATCAAGCGCGGCTTCTCCGCACTCCGCCCCGGCCGCGAGTACGACGCGCTCGCCGCGGCGGCCTGCTCGCGTTCCGAGGCCGACTGGCTCGTCGGCATGAACGCCACGCGCGCGGTCACCACGCGCAGCCGCACCAGCCACGGCCAGAGCGGGGACAACACCCTGTTCTCGATCGGCCGCGTGCAGACCCCGACGCTCGCGCTCCTGGTGCGCCGCGAGAACGAGATCCGCGCCTTCGTGCCCAAGCCCTACTGGGAAGTGCGCGGCGACTTCCGGACCGAGTCCGGCGCCACCTTCCAGGCGCCGTGGCGCTCGGGCAAGCAGCCTCGCATCGCGACCGCCGAGCTTGCCGACCAGGTCGTCGCCCGCGATCGCGACCGTGGCGCGCTCTCCGATCCGGCGGGCCCGCGTGTCGTCGGCCTCACCGCCAAGACCGTGCGTGAGCCGGCGCCGCAGCTGTTCGACCTGACCACGCTGCAGCGCACCGCCAACCGCCGGTTCGGCTTCTCGGCCGCGCGAACCCTCGAGCTGGCGCAGGCCCTCTACGAGCGGCACAAGGTCGTCACCTATCCGCGCACCGACTCGCGGCACCTGTCGACCGATGTCGCGAGGCAGCTGCCGCCGCTGTTCGAGGCGCTCACCGCGGTCGAGCCCTACGCGCCGTTTGCGCAGCGCCTCGTCGAGCAACCGCCGCGGCCATCCGCTCGCATCGTCGACGACTCGAAGGTCAGCGACCACCACGCAATCATCCCCACCGGCAGCATCTCGCGCGGGATGGATCGCGATGAGTCGCGCCTCTTCGATCTCATCGTGCGGCGGTTCCTCGGTGCCTTTTATCCCGATGCAGAGATCGCGGTCACCGAGGCGTGGATCCGGGTCTGCCCGGGCGACGGGCCACCGCCCGCCGCGGCGGGCACCGTCGATCGCGAGACGCTCGTGGCGGAGCTGCCGCCGCCGCCCGATCACTTCCTCGCACGTGGTCGCGTCCGCATGGTAGCGGGCTGGCAAGAGGTCGCAGGCATCGATGGTGAGCGGTCGGCGCGTGGGGCTGGTGGCGGCGACAGCGGTGGTGGTGGGGATGGGCGCGACGCGCGCGGCGGTCGTGGCCGCGATGACCGCGATGACGAGGCGACGTCGGTTCTGCCGTCGCTCGCGGTCGGACAGCACCTGGAGGGTGCGTTCTCGTCGCAGGCCAAGCACACCACGCCGCCATCGCGGCACACCGAAGGTACGTTGCTCGCGGCGATGGAGTCGGCGGGCAAGCACATCGAGGATGAGGCGCTGCGCGCGGCGATGCGCGATGTCGGGCTGGGGACACCGGCCACGCGTGCGGCGATCATCGAGACGCTGTTGCGTCGCAAGTACATCGTGCGCGAGAAGCAGCATCTGGTGCCCACGCCGATGGGGCTGGGCTTGATCGCGACGTTGGTGGCGGCGAAGGTCGCATCACTGGCGTCGCCCGAGCTGACGGGTTCATGGGAGGCGCGGCTCGCGCGGGTGGCGCGTGGGGAGGAGTCGCGCGCGAGCTTCATGGCGGACATCGCGCGATTTGTCGTCGAGGTCATCGACGCGATCCGTGGTCCCAGCGGGAGTCCGATGTCGATGCCGCCGGCGCCGTCGCCCTCGAGCACAACGAACGCGTCGATGCCTCCGCCGGTGTCGGCATTGAGCGCGCCGCGGTTGCCGGAGCCCGTGACCGCCGCAACGTCAGCGAAGACGGGAACAGCAGCGAAGGCCCCCAAGGCCCCGAAGCCTGCAAAGGCGGCGAAGGCCCCCAAGGCCCCCAAGGCGGCAAAGCCGGGCGCCGCAAAGCCTGGCCGCGCGCCGAAGGGCGAGAAGACTGCACCGGCGCATGCCGCGGGCGCGGCCGCCGCGATCACGTGTCCGCACTGTCATCGTGGATCTGTGATCCAGGGCAATCGCGGCTGGGGCTGCTCGCAGTGGCGCGAGGGTTGTCGCTTCGTTATCTGGTTCGACCGCGCGGCCAAGACGCTGTCGCCGGCGGAGCTCCGGGCTGTGATCGCGTCGTTCGGCGCGCAGCCTGGCGCGTCACCGAGTTAGTCTCGCGTGGGCATCTGTCGGCGAACTGCTCGTCAGCCGCAGAAAACTGAGACGCAGGTGCGGCCCCGCCGTGGCATCGCGCGGAGTTGCAGCTGGCCCCGGCCTTGCTGAAGCGAGACGTCATGCTGCGCCTCGCCTTGCTGTCGGTCCTCGCCATGTCAGTCGCCGGTTGTGTATTTTTCGACGACGACGACGACGTGTGTCCTAACTACGCCGCATCCGCGGACATCAAGGCGTACGAGCTGCGCGACCCGGCCACCGGTGTGTGCAGCGGATACGGCGGATCTGATGACTGCGCGGATCCGTGTAGCCCGTGCGCCCTGAACGGCGGCGCGGCGGAGAGGGCACCGGATCCGGACTGGGCCGAGTGCTACGCGTCCTGCGAAGGACTCGCCGAGAGCGCGTGCTTGACGACGTCGGGCTGCCGCGGCGCCTACAACGGCAGCGAGTTCTACCAGTGCTGGGGCGTCGCACCATCGGGCCCGGTCCAGGGCGGTTCGTGCAGTGGTCTCGACGCGTATGGCTGCTCGCAACACGATGACTGCGTCGCGATTCACGCGGCAGGCACGAACGGCGCACCGATCGGCGGGTTCACGTCGTGCGCGTCCGAAGACGGCACGGTCGGCGGTCCAGGCTCGTGCGTTGGCGACATCAACTGCATCACCGGCGAGCCCGCGTGTCCGATGGGGACGATCGCAGGACGCCGCGACGGGTGCTGGACGGGCTACTGCATTCCGCACGCGCAGTGCGACACGCTGCCGGCGTGCAGCGGACTCGTCGAGTCACAGTGCATTGCGCGAAGCGACTGCTCGCCGATCTACGAGGGCCAGGGCTGCACGTGCAGCGGCGCCGGGTGTAGCTGCACCAGCTGGACGTTCGATTCCTGCAAGACGATGTGACGCACGGTGTGCGACGATGTCGCCGTCGTCGATGAAAGCCATCCAGGTCATTTGTCCGAACTGCGGCGCGCGCCTACGTGCAGACGAGACGTCGTCGCTCGTGACGTGCGAGTACTGCAACACGCCATCTGCGATCCAGCGACGCACTCGCATCCTCGAGCGCGTGATGCCACCGCAGCAGCAGGCACAACGCTATGCGGTGCAGCGGCACACGCGTGGATGGGTGTTTGGCATCCTGCTCGCCGTGATGCTGCCGATGATCATCATCGGCGTGATCGTCGCGAATGCGATCAGCAATGCACGGCGCATGTCCCAGATTGCCAAGATCCAGATCGATTTGAAGACCGGCGGTGTGTTCGGCAACAACAACGTCACGATCAAGACGGGGCGCCCCGGGGACCGTGGGCCGACCTGGCAGGGCACCGACAGCATGCTCGTCGTCGACGTGGACGGGGACGGGACGCCGGAGATCGTCGGCCGCGGCAGGCAGGTGAACGCGGGCGACATCGTGCGCGTGATCGCGCTCGACCTGATGACCGGCAAGATCAAATGGCAGACGGATCCGATCGGAACGTACAGCGAGACGTATCAGGGCCCGCTCGCGACAGGCGGCGACATGGTGCTGTTCGCATCGGCGAAGGCAGAGGTTCAGGCGTTCGGGCTTCGTGATGGCAAGCTGCGCTGGAAGGCCAAGCTCGACGAGCGCGTGGCGTCGTTCTGCGTGGGCGACGACAACACGGTGATCGCGGTGGGCGCGGACGATGTGCTGCGTACGCTGTCGCGAGCGGATGGCACGGCCGTGGGCCCCGCGAAGCCGACACCGAACAAGGGTAAGCCGCGCTGGGAGAAGGTCGCGCCGTGCGTCGCGATGCAGGATGACAAGGAGCCGCTGTACGAGCGGCTCAAGGATTCGCAGCGAAGCAGTCGGGATCGCAGCAAGACGCATCCCAAGGATCTGTCGGTCGATGTGGCGATGGATGCACCGGGAGGCGGCAAGGTCCTCAGCGCGTCGAAGAAGGAAGGCACGCACGTCACCACCATCGTTGCGCTCGATGACAAGGGCGCGGAGCGGTGGCGCGCGACGGGCGCGGCGGATGCGCTGAGCGCAGAAGGCGCGCCACGGCAGATGGTGGTGGGCGAGAAGGAGGTCTGCATCGTCTACTACAGCACCGACTACCGCATCGCCTGCTTCGCGATGGCGGACGGGAAGCGCCTGTGGGACGAGAAGGCGCCGAGCTTTGCGAACGGGCTGATGATCGTGGGTCGGTCGCTGGTGCTGACGACGTCGAATGGCTTGCGGGTCATGAACGTGGAGACGGGCGCCGCGCGCTGGGCACTCGAGTGAGGTTGGGCGCGACGTGAAGTCCGCGTGAAGCGCGGGTGGTGTCCGCGTGAGGTCACCCCATACTTTCAGGTAGTTCGGGCAGTGTTGGGACATGAAGAACACGGTGCTTGTGCTCGGTCTGGTCCTCGCGATGGCGCTCGGTACGGCAAAGCGCGCCGAGGCATGTGGCGGCGGCGGCGCGAACTACGACGGCCTCATCGCGGCAGCCCTCGTGGTCGGCGGAACGTATGTCGGCGTGACCGCGGGCATGGGCATCAAGGACCTCACGTCCGACAACCACAGCATGGGCTACGGCATCTTCGAGACCGTGATCCATACCCCGATCGCACTGGCGTGGGGCGCGGCGCTCTACAACGAGACGACCCGGAACGATCACTACGGCGACAGCAACGCGACTGGCTTCGCGATCATGACGGCGCTGCACACGGCGCTCGCGGCTCACGGCGTCTACACGATCGTGAAGCGCGCCCGCGCACGCAACGGCGAGCGCACCGCGCCGGTGCAGAAGTACCAGCCGGGCCCGCCGGGGATGTTCACGGTTGGCCGTGTGACCGCGACGGTCACGCCGGCTCCGATGCAGAACGGCGCGGGGCTCGGCCTCAGCGGCGCGTTCTGATCACTGCCCGGGCCGCGGAGCAGGCCGCACGCCGACCGATGCTCCCGTGCGAGGATGACGTCGTGACCCCGCGCCCCCTCAGCCGACGCGAGCTGCTCGAGCTGATCGCCATCATCGCGCTGTCCCCGGCGTGCAAGTCGGAACGACCGGCACCGGCGAGCGGCGCAGGCACCGCAAGCGTGGGAGCAGGCAGCGCAGGCACAACAGCCGCGACCGCGCTCGACGCAAGTGCCTATCGGACGCTCGAGGCCGCGACGGCGCGAATCCTGCCGGCAGACGGAACATTCCCCGGTGCCCGCGAAGCGAAGGTCATCAACTTCATCGACCGACAGCTCGCGATCGCACCGCTCGCCAGCGTTGCACCCGCGATCCTCGCGCTCGCCCGTGCCCTCGACGAAGGCGCGCGCGCCCGACGCGCACCCGAGCTCGCGAAGCTTCCGATCGCGGACCAGGATGCGCTGGTTGGCGCGCTCGCGAGCGGGACGCTCGGCACCAAGCTCCCCGAGCGCGAGCTGTTCCGGATCCTGCACGGCCTGGTGCTCGAGGGCTTCCTGTGCGACCCACATCACGGCGGTAACCACGAGCAAGTCGCGTGGCGCGCGGTCGGGTTTGCCGAGCCCACACTACGTACGATCGGCGCAGCGCACGAAATGAGCACGCACGGGAAACCCGAGTGAGCGACGACGTTGACGTCGTGATCGTCGGCAGCGGCGCCGGCGGCGGCACCTGCGCGGCGGCGCTGACGGCCGCGGGCCTCAGTGTGTGCATGCTCGAGAAGGGCCCGCACTACACCGAGCGCGACTTCATCCACGACGAGGTCGCGATGTGCCGCCGGTGGTTCTTCACGCCGAGCCCGTTCGAGGAACCGAACGTCGTGTCGATCGACGGCAAGCCCGCGGCACGATCTGCGAACGGCTGGATCTCGTGCTGCGTCGGCGGTGGCACCGTTCACATGGGCGGCTACTTCTTCCGCATGCGGCCCGAGGACCTGCAGCTGCGCACGCTCCACGGTGCACCTGCCGGCTCGAGCCTCGCGGACTGGCCGATCACGCATGGCGAGCTCGCGCCTTACTACGACGAGATCGAGAAGATGATCGGCGTCGCAGGCGATGCGAGCAAGCTGCCGTGGGATCAGCCGGCGTTTCCGCTCGGACCGCTCGCACAGCATCCGGTGTCGTCGGTGATCGATGCTGCGTGCACGAAGGCCGGGCTGCGAGCGTTTCAGACGCCGCGCGCGATCCTGACCGGCGCGTACCAGGGCCGGGCGGCCTGCCACTACTGCGGCTTCTGCGCGAGCTACGGCTGCGAGGTCGGCGCGAAGTCCTCGACGCTCGCGTCACTGGTGCCGATCGCGCAGAAGACCGGCAAGCTCACACTGATCGCCGGCGCGATGGTGCTGCGCGTCGTCGCCGAGGGCGGTCGCGCGCGCGAGGTGATCTATACCGACGGCAAGACCGAGCGCCGCGTGCGAGCTCGCGCGGTGATCGTGGCCGCGGGCGCGGTGCAGACGGCACGCCTGCTGCTGGCGAGCGAGCTCGCCAACCAGTCGGGCCTGGTGGGCAAGAACCTCATGTTCTCGGGGCAGACCCGCTCGTCGGGGAAGTTCGCGATGCCGCACGCGAGCTTTGCCGCGACGGGGAAAGACTTTCCGTTCCTCGATCGCACACTCGCGGACTTCTATTCGACGAAGGACAAGCGCTTCGCACACCCGAAGGCCGGCATCATCATGTTGCTGCTGCCGCACATCAATCCGATCTTTCAGGCGGAGCAGGCTGCCGATCGCGGCATCGATGCGGTGCCGCTGTGGGGCGCTGCGCTCACGAAGAAGCTACGCGAGACCTTCCTCGACACGCGCCGCGTCGAGCTCGAGACGTTCGCCGAGTTCTTCCCGCACGCGGGCTCGCGCGTCGAGCTCGACGGCAGCGTCAAGGATCGCTTCGGGCAACCGGTCGCGAAGGTCACGACAGCGTTGCATCCCGCGACCCGCCGCGCCGCGGAGCTGCTGCGCGACGAGGGCGAGCGCGTGCTCACCGCGGCCGGCGCGACGATCGAACGGCCACCCCGCGATCCCGAGGTCTACTGGTTCCTGCAGGCAGGCACCGCACGCATGGCCGCGAAGGCCAGCGATGGCGTCATCGGCCCGGACGGCCAGACATTCGACGTCAAGAACCTGTACGTCGCCGACGGTGGCGCATTGCCGTCGGCCGGTGGCGCACCGTTCACGCTCACGATCATGGCGAACGCGTTGCGTATCGCGCGCGGGATTGCGGCGCGAGCATCGCGCGGCGAGCTGTAGCTACTGACAGATCGAGCTGACGACCGGACTGTCACTCTGCGTGAACGTGCCATCCCCGAGCTGGCCCTCGACGTTATCGCCCCAGCAGCGCGTGGTGCCATCGTCGAGGAGCGCACAGGTATGCAAGCCGCCTGCAGCAATGTGCACGGCAGCGCGCGGCAACTGGACGAGCGTTGGTGCCGCACGCTGCGCCTTCGTACCGTCGCCGACCTGCCCGAGCTCGTTGCGGCCCCAGCAGTGCACGGCGCCAACGGCGGTACGCACGCACACGTGATAGCGCCCCATCACGATCTCGACGGCGGTCGGTGCCAGCGGCACATCCACCGGCGACTTCTCGAGCGTCGCGCTCGCGGTGCCGAGGCCGAGCTGGCCGAACTCGTTGTCGCCCCAGCACTTCAGCGCGCCGGTCTCGAGGAGCGCGCAGGTCTGGGCCCCACTGGCCATGGAGATGTTGTAGCCGTTGGTCACGATCTGCCGCACGCCGGAGATGGGTGGCGTGACCGGCGTCGGACGATCCGAGGTGCCGTTATCGCCGAGCTGGCCGTGACCGCCGGAGCCCCAGCACCGGACGGTCCCGTCCGAGATCCGGGCACACGCTTGCGAGCCGCCGAGCGTCAGCGCGGTCGCGGTTCCGTTGAGGAGCACCGTGGTGGTTGGGGTCAGGCGTGGGGTCAGCGTGCCGTCGCCGAGGTGTCCCTCGTCGTTGAGGCCCCAGCAGGTGATGAGGCCGTCGAGGCGCTGCGCGCACGAGAACGCGCGGCCGGTTGCGATCAGACCCGTCGTCTGCAGATTCATCACGCCGGCGGGCGCGCCACGATTGTTGCCGCTCGTGTTGTCACCGATCTGACCGACGTCGTTGAAACCCCAGCACACCACGGAGTTGTCGGTGCGCGCTGCGCACGAGTGATACGACCGGCTCGCCGCACCGACCAAGGTGCCGGCGCCGATCGCCAGCGGCGTTGCATCCTCGCCGCCCACGGTGCCGCGTCCGAGCTGGCCGTACGTGTTGTCGCCGACACACAACAACATGTTGGTCGAAGTCCTGATGAAGCACGTGTGATCGCTGCCGGCGTAGATCCGGCACGCGAGCGGCGCGACGACGTCGGGCGCGTCACCTGGTGCATCATCGGTGACCGCGTCGCTCGCATCGGCGCGTTGCTGCGGACGGTCGAGCCCGAACACCTGAGTGCATCCAGTCAGGAGCGAGATGCTCACCAGGAGCTGACTGCAACCCACCCATCGAGTGTATGGCAAACCCTTGTTTGCGCGGCAGTCAGGAAGCACGATCGGCACGCCCTGAAGGCGTATGATGGGGCGTGAGCTGGGCGCTGGCAATTGTTGTGGTCGCCGCCGCGTGCAGCGATCCCAACGGCACCGTGCTCGTGATCGAGGGCGACAAGGAGTTCGATCAGATCGAGGTGTACTTCGGCACCCCGGTAGGCGATCGGACCCCGACCACCGAGCACCGCCTCACCAATCCTGCCGGCGAGCTGCAGCTGCTCGAGAAGCGGCACAAGGCCGAGGACGACGTCCCGCCGGCCCGCGCGACGGCGGAAAAGTCGTGGGGCTATCTGATCCCAACGACCGAGAAGAACCTCGAGCTCGGCAACTACGTGCTCGTGATCGCGCTGAAGGGCGGCGTGCCGATCGGCGTCGCGGAACGCTTCGACTTCATGCTGCCCGTCGAGGACGCCGTGTATCGCTATCCGATGAAGCTCGTCGACATCGCAAACCAGGACGTCGAGCGCTGGGGCTCTCCGATCGCCGACTGCGCACGCTGGACGTATCCACGCGGCGACGGCAAGCCGACGACCGTCGCGGTTGTTCGCGCCAACGACAGCGACTGCGACACGTTTCCCGACCCGGGCGATGCCGACATGGCCGGAGCGGACAGCGCGCCGCTGGCGTACTGCGATCCGCGATCGCCCAATGGCTGCCCGGGCGTGACCTCGTGCCTGACCACGGCCATGGGCCGGTGTGCGTCGGGCACGTGCATGAACCGCGAGGGAGCGACGAGCGCGTGCGAACCCACGACCTGCCTCGATCCGAGGCTGTGCGAGTGGTGCGAGGCCGACGAGGGCAACCCCGAGCAGCTCGTCGCGTGCTCGTTGCGGGACACGACAACCACGCACGACGACGTCTACGTTCCGGTCGGTGCAGGCATGGTGCTGTGTAGCAATCCGTACGTCTTCCACCTCGCGCTTCCCATTCCGTGCGCTGCGCCCCTGATCGAGTTCGGCACCAACTGGCTGATGGGCGCGACATTCGGCTTCGCTATCGCGGGCGACGGCAACACCTGCAAGATCACGATCACGCAGCCGCCGTCGGGCCCGGCTCCATTCACGCCCGTGCCGCACCTGCTGATCTCGGTCGCGAACGGCGCCGGTGCGATGCTCGCGCGCACGCAGTTCGTGGTCGGGCTCGACTCCGAGCTCGGCTGTGGCATCACCCTGCCGCACGAGCTGAACATCGATCTCGATACCTGTCGCTAGTTGCCATACGATGGGCTGCAATGACCGACCTGTTCGCCCTTCTCGCTGACTATCACAATCGCGCGAGCGGAATGTCGGGCACCGAGCTCGCGTCGGATCGCGGCAACCTGTCGGGTGCCGAGGAGCAGGAGCTCGCCGAGACCCGAGCGATGGTTGCAGCACTTCACGCGCAGGCCAGTACTCGCTGGGCCGCCGCGACACCCGACGAGATCGCAGCCTACGACGCGCGCGTCGATGCGCTGGCCACACAGGAGCGCGATATTCCCGACGCCAAGCGTCGTGCACCGGCCACGCGCTCGCCGGCGCGCACGTTCGATGCGTGGGCGATCTGGATCACGCTGACCCTGACCGCGCCCTGATCGGGCGTAGAGTCCGACGATGACGGACGAGTGGAAGCGCACTGCCTGCATCCTGTGTGAGTGCAACTGCGGGCTCGAGGTTCAGCTCGGCGGCGAGAACAACACGCACCTCGTCAAGCTGCGCGGCGACAAACGTCATCCGTCCTCGCAAGGCTACGCATGCGAGAAGCCGCACCGGCTCGATCACTACCAGCACGGCCGCGATCGCATCACCACGCCATTGCGCCGGCGCGCCGACGGAACGTTCGAGGCGATCGACTGGGACACCGCGATCCGCGAGGTCGCCCAGCGTCTCGGCCATGTCCGCGAGATCCACGGCGGCGACAGCATCTTCTATTACGGCGGAGGCGGGCAGGGGAATCACCTCCCGGCCGCGTACGCCACGGCGACCCGGCGCGCGCTCGGTATTCGCTATCGATCGAGCGCGCTCGCGCAGGAGAAGACCGGCGAGTTCTGGGTCAGCGACCGCATGATGGGCACGGCGACACGCGCCGACTTCGAGCACTGCGACGTTGGCTTGTTCCTCGGCAAGAACCCGTGGCACTCGCACTCGATCCCGCGGGCCCGCGTGACCCTGAAAGAGATCAGCCAGGATCCGGCGCGCACGCTGATCGTCGTCGATCCGCGCCGCACCGAGACCGCCGATCTCGCGGATATTCACCTGGCGGTGCGGCCGGGCACCGACGCGTGGCTGCTCGTGGCGCTGCTCGCCATCCTGGTCGAGGAGGACCTGATCGATCATCCGTTCCTCGCCGTGCACGCAGCGACCGCCGAGATCGAGCCGGTTCTCTCGGTGCTGCGCTCGGTGTCGATCGCAACAGCTTGTGCCCGCACGGGGCTCGACGAGGCGCTGGTGCGCAAGACCGCTCGCGTGATCGGGCAGGCCCGCGCGTTCTCGAGCTTCGAGGACCTCGGCGTCCAGATGAACCGCGA
This sequence comes from Haliangiales bacterium, assembly GCA_038322185.1. Lineage (GTDB taxonomy): Bacteria > Myxococcota_A > Polyangia > Haliangiales > Haliangiaceae > JABFXX01. The sequence goes on along the minus strand of JBBQFU010000051.1, from coordinate 2,882 downwards.
GTCCACGCTCGTCAGCTACCTGCATCGCTTGCTGATCATCCTCACCGGCAGCGTCGGCAAGCCGGGCACGCACTTCATCCCGACCACGATGGTCGACATCGGTAACGGCGAGTCCAAGCACGTCAGCCCGGTCGCGGGTGCGCGCATCGTGGGCGGCCTGGTGCCGTGCAACGTGATCGCCGAGGAGATCCTCGCCGACCACCCCAAGCGCTACCGCGCGATGATCGTCGAAGCGACCAACCCGGCGCACTCGCTCGCCGATTCCAAGCGCATGCGTGAGGCCCTCGCTGCGCTCGACACGCTCGTCGTGATCGACATCGCGATGACCGAGACCGCGCGGCTGGCGCACTACATCCTGCCGTCGTCGACGCAGTTCGAGAAGGCCGAGGCCACGTTCTTCAACTTCGACTTCCCGAAGAACTTCTTCCACCTGCGTCGGCGCCTGCTCCCACCACCGCCCGGCATGCTGAGCGAGGCCGAGATCCATGCGCGGCTCGTCGAAGCGCTTGGCGCGATCACGGAAGCCGACCTCGCGCCGATGCGCGCCGCGATGGCCGCGGGGCGCGATGCCTATGCGATGGCGCTGCTCGGCGTGCTTGCCAATCCCAAGCTGTCGGGCCTCGCACCGGTGATCCTGTACCGCACGCTCGACCTGCCGGCCGAGCTGCGCGAGGGAGCCGTGGTGTTTGGTCTCGTGCTGCGCACCGCCATGTCGAGTGCGGCTTCGCTCGGGCGCGCGGACTTCACCGGCACGCCGCTGCAGGCGGCCAGCAAGCTGTTCGACGCGATCCTCGAGGGCGACTCCGGCGTGATCTTCGCGGTCGACGAGTGGAGCGAGGTCATGGGGCGGATCAAGACGCCCGACAAGAAGTTGCATCTGCTACTGCCGGATCTGCTCGACGAGCTGCGCCGGTTGATCGTATCGCCGGAGCCCACGGTCGATCCCGCGTTCCCGTTCGTGCTCACCGCAGGCGAGCGGCGCTCGTTCACCGCGAACACGATCATTCGTGATCCCGAGTGGCGCAAGCGTGATTCGGGCGGCGCGCTTCGAATCAGTCCTGCCGATGCGGCGAACCTCGGCGTGGTGTCGGGTGATCCGGTGCGGCTCAGCACGCGGCGCGACTCCGTGCTCGTGGCGATCGAAGTGTCCGACTCCATGCAAGCCGGCCACATCGCGCTACCCAACGGCCTCGGGCTCGGCTACCCCGCCGCCACCGGACAGGTCACGACCGGTATCGCGCCCAACGAGCTGACCTCCGTCGAGGATCGGGACCCGTTCGTCGGGACGCCGTGGCACAAGCACGTTCCGGCTCGGATCGAACGAGCGTAGGAGGGTGCGAAGGGGTCGAAGCGCGTCTCAGGTCGCGTCGAACGACTGGAGGTCGGTGATCTGCAGGCTCAGCTCCTCGTCGGCGATCTCGGCGCTGTAGTCGATGGCCACCGACGTGGGGAAGCTCGCGGTCGGATCGTAGATCACGGTGACTGCCGCAGCGTTCTCGTTGTAGGCATCGTTGATCTGGTCGAACACGCCATCGATCGTCGCCAGGCCCGCGAGCACGTCGGACGACACGGGCACCTCGGTCTCGACATAGAGGGCCTGGATGATCGATCCCTGCTGGACGGTGATGCGGATCGGGGCCGTGGTCTCGGCGGAGCACTCGCAGTTGCGGCGCCACGTGAAGCGATAGCTGCCGTTCACGGTCTGCGTGAACTGCTCGCGCTTGCTCTCGAGCTCGACCTGCTCGGGCGTCGGTGTCGGCTCGTCGGTGCAGCCGGCCAGTGCGAGGACGAGGAGGGTGGTCAGGCGAAGCGGCGTCATTGGGCTGCCCATGGTGCAGCGGGTATGCCAGTGGTCGGGGCTCGCGACATCGCGAGGTTCGGCGCCGCAGGCGACAGAATTCTGAGGAGCCGCGCTATGGTGGCCGCGGTAGGGGGCCATGGAACAGAACGTCATAACCACCGTGATGCTGCCGGTTGCGCTCGGCGTGATCATGCTCGGGCTGGGTCTCAGCCTCACGCTCACGGACTTCAGCCGGATCGTCAAATATCCACGGGCGGCGGCCGTCGGCCTCGGCTGTCAGATGCTCATCTTGCCGGCCGCGTGCCTGGGCATCGCCCACGCATTCGACCTGAGCCCGCCACTCGCGGTCGGGCTCATGCTGCTCGCAGCGTCGCCCGGCGGCGCCACGGCAAATCTGTTCTCGCATCTTGCAAAGGGGGACGTCGCCCTCAACGTCACGCTCACCGCGGTCAACAGCGTGCTGTCGCTCGTGACGCTGCCGCTGATCGTGAACTACTCGCTCGAGCACTTCATGGGCGAGGGCCGCTCGATCCCGCTGCAGGCCGGCAAGGTGCTGTCGGTGTTCGCGGTCGTCCTGATCCCGGTCGCGATCGGCATGCTCGTGCGCTCGCGCAAGCCGCTCGTCGCCGACCGGATGGACAAGCCGGTCCGCATCATCTCCGCGGTGTTCCTCGTGCTGATCATCGCCTCGGCGATCATCAAGGAGCGCGCGCGGATCGGCGAACACTTCCAGGACGTCGGGCTCGCCGCTCTCGCGTTCAACCTCACCAGCATGGCGATCGGGTACCTGATCCCGCGCCTGCTCCGCGTCGAACGTCGCCAGGCGATCGCGATCGGCATGGAGATCGGGATCCACAACGGCACGCTGGCGATCGCGATCGCGTCGAGCCCGGTGCTGCTCAACAACGCGACGATGGCGATCCCACCGGCGATCTACAGCCTGATCATGTTCGTGACCGCGGCGATGTTCGGCTGGTTCGTGTCGCGCCGCACGTCGTGACCCCCGGCCTTGTGCTCGGCGAGCGCGTGCTTAGCTTGCCCGCATGTTCGACCGCAGCGACTACCTGATGCGGCTGATCCG